>SXLG01000089.1 GCA_005777805.1 Pseudomonadota bacterium | reverse complement strand
TTGTAGGTCTGCTCGTGGTAGCGCAGGCCGCCCAGCAGCAGCGCCAGCCCCGCCATGCCGTTGAAGACAATCATCACCACCGCGAACATGGTGTCGCGGGCGAGAGTCGGATGGCCCCCGCCGCCCAGCATGACAGCCGAGATCATCACGACCTCGATGCAGATCACGGCGATGGTCAAGATTAGTGTGCCGTAGGGCTCGCCCAGCAACACGGCGAGGCCGTCGGCATGGCGCACGACCGCAAACGACGACCACAGCATCACGCCGAAGAGCCAGAGAAGGACGCCCAGTGGGCCGACGACGCTCTCGAGCGTGGCGAGAGCCACCGTCCAGGCGAGCAGCACGCTCGGCACGCTCACCAGCAGTGCGCTCTCGCGGTACAAAAGCGCCAGCGGTGTCATTCGCGCCCCTGCGGGGTGATCGGTCCGGGACATGTGCGGGGCCGAACATCCGGGATTCCGCGCGGGGGCGCAATCGCGGCCCGGCCGCATCCCGAACTCACGGAGGGTTTCGTCCGTCCGAGCGCTCTCGCTCGGTTGCGTCGGAACCGAGCCTGCGGCCAGCGCGGAGGGCGGGGCGCTCCGGAGTCAACCCTGACGCCGGAACTCGCGATATTCTCGTCCCCAGCGTGCCGTCGGCGACGACTTCCCTAGTCCCCAATTTCCGTGGCCGCCAAGACTCACCCTGCGCTCCTCCCCGGCGTGAGTCTGACCAGACCAGAGGGCGAGCAAACCTCGACAGCGCAGGTACAGCCTCTCTCGGCAGTCGGCTCAGGGGCGGTCGATGCCGAGGAACCAACACAATCCGCTGTCGACGCGATCCATCCAGGCGCCGGGTAGGCTGCCGACAAACTCCGCGAGATCCTCTCGGTCGACGGTCGCGATCTGAGATACATTCGCGACAGAATCTCGCGCGAGTCCCGTCCAGCGCCTGGGCAGCAGGATGTTCCCCGGCGCGCGGCCGAGCACCCTCTGGCTGGAGAGAACACACACGACCACCGTTCGGAGGCGACTGCAGTTGACCTCGTCGCGCTGGAGCATGAGCGCGGGATGACGAGAGCCGGGCGCCGATCCTCGCGGCTCCGCGAGGTCGACCCACCAGATTTGACCCCGCAGGATCACCAAGGCGGGCGCCGCCCTGCCCCGGTTCTTCGGATGACGGTCTTGCTGCGCCGCCGAAACGCCGCCGCCGCGGCCTCCTCTGCGGGGTACCCCGCCTTCGCGAGAGCGCGGTTCCATGCCGCGGTTGTGTCGGCGGTGACGGGGCGGCGGCTGAGATATTCGCGGGTCGCGTTGGCGATCAACCGGCTCCGTGTGAGCTTGAGCTGTCGTGCGCGCTCGTCGATCTCGCGGAAGAGGTCGTCCGGCAGTGAGATTGCGGTCTTCACCGAGGCCCCGAGTATAACCGGTATGCCCTCTGGCGACGCGACTGGAGTCGCGTGCGTCGGCTAAGCCTTCAGGATTCGCGCGGGCCGCGTCCTCCGTCGGCAGGGATTCGGGCTCGCCACCAGGCAGCGACCTCGCCGGCCGACGGCGAGCGCGTGTCCCCGTTGCACGAGGAGTCGCCGACCCTCGCGAGCCTCGCCGCCGCATCATCAGCCCCTACCCCAGTGACGACGGGGCGCGCGCGGGGTCGCCAAGCCTCGCCGCCGCATCGAGGCCGGCACCGCGTCCCCCTCACCCGGTGCGACCGTGTCGCCGGTTGGAACGTGACGGCGTGCATGGCAGAAGGGGCGGCGCCCGGGCGCAGCCGGAGGGGTGCGCGGGCGAGCCATGGGGGACGCGCGGCGGTGAATTCTTTGCGAGAGACTCCGCAGCCCGGACTCCTCGGGGCGACCCGCCGGCAGGCCGCCTGGCTCGCCGCGGGGATCGTCGTCGCCGGCGCGGCGCTTGTCTTCGGCGAGGCAGAGGCCTTGGGTGAGCAGTTTCGTGGCTGGACACTCGGGATCTCGCCCTGGTTGCAGGCCGCGGTCGTGACGCTCGCCATGATCGCGCTCTGTCGCCTGCGCGATGTGGTCTTCCCCGGCACCGAGGGGACAGGCATCCCGCAGGTCATCGCCGCACTCCAGCTTGGCGACACGCCCGAGCGCACGCGCCTGCTCTCGCTGCGCATCCTGGTCGGCAAGATCGTGCTGCTGGTCATCGCCCTGCTCACCGGGCCGACCGTCGGCCATGAGGGACCGACGGTGCACGTCGGCGCCGCAGCGCAGTACCTGGCGAGCCGCTGGACGCGTTTTCCGCGCCACCTCGCCGAACGCGGACTGATCCTCGCCGGAGGAGCGGCGGGTGTTGCCGCCGCTTTCAATGCTCCGATTGCCGGAATCACCTTCGCCTTCGAGGAGATCGGCCGCTCGTTCGAGAAGCGCAACGCGAGTGTGATCGTGCGAACGGCCGTGCTGGCGTGTGTCCTGTGCAGCGCCGTCCTCGGAGATATTCTCTTTTACGGCCACGTCCGGGGGCAGCTACCGGGGCTCGCGAGTTGGCTCGCGGTCCTGCCGCTCGGCCTCGCCGGTGGGCTGCTCGGCGGGCTCTTCGCGCGCGGCGTGCTCGCCCTCTCGGCGCAGGTCTCGCGCCTCCGGATCACGCACCCCTGGACCACGGCGACCGCGCTGGGGTTGGCTCTCGCCACGATCGGCCTCGCCTCGGGCGGTCTCAGCTATGGCAGCGGTTACGTCCACGCCCGAGCGATCCTGATCGAGGGCCAGTCGATGCCGTGGTGGCTCGGCCTCGCGATCGCCGGCGCCAGCGCCATCTCGCTCGCCAGCGCCATCCCGGGCGGCCTCTTCAGCCCGAGCTTGACCGTCGGCGCAGCACTCGGCCAGCTCCTTCACCCGCATCTGCCTGGCCTCGGGGCGGAGGAGGTGGAGCTGCTCGTCATGGCCGCGTACTTCGCGGGCGCGGTGCAGAGCCCCATCACCGCGGCGATCATCGTGGTCGAGATGACCTCGGCACGCTTCCTCACCCTGCCGCTCCTGGCGGTGGCGATGCTGGCCTGGGAGGTCTCGCGACGGGTCTGCCCGACCCCTTTCTACGAGACACTCGCCGAGCGCTTGCTCGAGCGAATTCGCGCCACTTCCACCGGCCGTGAAACCGCGGGACCAGGCTGATGCGAGCACGGCGGAGCCGTCTCGGATTCGCCACGACGCTGCTGCTCGGCGGGTTCGTGACCCGCGACGCCACCGCCACCAATCCGCTGGTGGAGCCTGTCGTCGCGACAATTGTCGCTGACGACGGTGCCGCGGCCGAGGCGAGCACCCCGACCGAGGACGTCGAGCGTCTTGTCGTCACCGCGACCCGTACCGGCCGCCCCCATACCGCCACCGCCGCCGCGATCAGCGTGGTGGACGAGCGCGCGCTGCGGCACGGCCGCGCCACAACTGGGCTTGACGAAGCCCTCGCGCGAGTTCCCGGCGTGCTCGTGCAGAACGCCGGCAACCAGGCGCAGGACGAGCGTCTCCAGATCCGCGGCTTCGGGACCCGTGCCGCGTTTGGCGTGCGCGAAATCAAGATCGTCACCGACGGCCTGCCCGAGACACTGCCCGACGGGCAGACCCAGCTTGACCACCTCGACCTCGGCCTGGTCGAGAACATCGAGGTCATGCGCGGCCCCGGTGCGGCACTCTGGGGCAACGCCGCTGGTGGCGTGATCCACCTGACCACGCGAGGCCCGGCCACTCTCGCTCCCCTCGAAGCGACCGCACTCGGCGGGTCCTTCGGGCTCGGGCGTGGCGGCGTGCTGGGAAGCTGGCAGGCCGGGCCGACCGGCGGCTTTCTCGGCTCGAGCTTTTTTCGTATCGACGGCTACCGACAACACTCCGCGGCGCGCTGGACCACAGCCACCGCGCGCGTCGTGCATCCGCTCGCCACCGACACAACACTGCGCCTGCTCGTCGATGCGGTCGATGCACCGCTCGCCGACGATCCGGGCGGTCTCACCCGCCAGCAGGCCGATGCCGATCCCCGCCAGGCACAAGCACGCAACGTGCAGCTCGACGCCGGCGAGAGCGTGCAGCAGGTCCGGCTCGGGCTCGCCGCCGATCACACGCTCGGCTCCCACACACTGACCGGCTACGTGTACGGACTCTGGCGCGACTTCGCGAACTTTCTACCCGTCGTCCCGAGTCAGGGCTTCGGCGTGGTGCAGTTCGAGCGCTGGAGTCCGGGCGGCGGGGCCACCTGGACGTGGACCCATGATCTGGCCGGGCTGCGCACCGATACGACACTGGGCGCCGACGGACAATATATGCGCGACGACCGCCAACGCTACGCCAACGACGACGGCGTACAGGGCGTGCTCGGGCTCGACCAGATCGAGAGCGTCGCCGCCGCCGGAGTCTACGGCCGCTGGGCGCTGTGGCCCAGCGACGACGTCGAGCTGGCGGCAGCACTGCGCGGGGACATCACCGTTTTCGACGTCGACGTGCGCTACCCGACAGGCGGCATCGGTTCGGGCCAGCGCACCATGGGCGCGCCGAGCCCGGCCGCAAGCGTGCTCTGGACTCCCGACGCCATGACCACTCTCTGGGCCAACGTCGGCACGGCTTTCCAGACGCCCACCACCACCGAGCTGGTCAATCCCAACGCGCCGGGTCTGGATCCGGGCATCGAGCCGCAGCGCTCGCTGACCGGCGAGATCGGGAGCCGACTGCGTCTCGCGCACGGGATCGAGGCGGGCCTGACGGTCTTCTACACCAGGCTGCGCGACGAAATCGTGCCCTATCAGCTCGAATCCGGGCAGGTCGCTTTCCGCAACGCCGGCCTCTCGCGGCGCTACGGCCTGGAACTCGACGGGCTGGTGCCGCTGCCCTGGTCGCTCGAGTGCAGTGCGGCCGCAGCGCTCATCGACGCGGAATATCTCGAGTACACGACGCCCGAGGGTAATTTCGATGGTGACGACGAGCCGGGCATCCCCCCCTGGACCGTCTATCAAGAACTCGCCTGGCGGCCGGCGGAAGGCCCCTGGCTCGCGCTCGAGATGCAGGCGGTCGGCCGCATGTGGGCCGACGACGCAGGCGACGCGCGCAGTGATTCCTGGATCCTGCTCGGCCTGCGCGGCGGCTGGCCCATCGTCTGGGGCGATCGGGTCGTCGAACCCTTCTTCGGCGTCCGCAACCTCGCCGACGTCTCCTACGACGCGGTCCTGCGCATCAACGCCACCGGCGGCCGCTTCTACGAACCGGGTGCGACGATCAACGCATTTGGCGGCGTGCGCGTCGCGCTCTGACCCGGCCGGCCGGCCGAGCAGCCACGGCGCGACTTTCGCCCCTGTGCCCCGCGCGATAGACGCCAGCGGTGCCGCCCGCAGCCCTCACCCCCACCCCGCCACGCGCACACGGGCTGCGGATCGTCGTCAACGGTCGCTGCCTGATCCCCCCTCGCACCGGCGTGGGGCGCTACTGCGCAGGCCTGCTCGGCGCGCTCGCCACCCGCCCCGAGGTCGAGCACATCACCGCGTTCTGCGGCAGCGCGCTCGATGGCAAGCGGCGGCTCGCCGACCGGTTCTTCCGCACTCCTCTCGTGCCACGTCTCACCGCCCGCCTCCTCGCCGGTCCGGCCGTACGCCACCTCGCGCGACGCCTCGGCGGAGCGATCTACTTCGAGCCCAACTACATGCTGGTCAAGTATTCCGGGCCGGCAATCGCCACGATCCACGACCTCTCGGCGCTCCGGTTCCCGGAGTTCCATCCAGCGAGAAGGGTGCGCCTGCACGAGCGCCATCTCCGCTCGACGCTCGCCCGTGCGGACCACCTGCTCACGGTCAGCGAACTCGTGCGGCGCGAGGTCATGGATCTCTTCGGCGTGGCCCCCGGGCGCATCACCGCCGTGCCCTGCGGTGTCGAGCGCTCTTTCCGACCGCGCCCGCTCGGCGACGCGACCCTGTGCCGAACGCTCGCCCGGCACGGCCTCGTGGCCGGTGGCTACGTCCTCTCGGTCGGAACACTCGAGCCACGAAAAAACTTGGACACGCTGCTCACGGCCTGGCAGGGGCTCCCCGCAGCATTGCGGCGAGAGCACCCCCTCGTGCTGGCCGGCACCTCCGGCTGGAAGAGCGCGCGCCTCGAGAGCAGGTTGGTGACGCTCGAGAACGCGGGCTGTGTTCGCCGGCTCGGTTTCGTGCCCGAGACCGATCTGCCCGCGCTCTACGCCGGGGCCCGGCTCTTCGTTTATCCTTCGCTCTACGAGGGCTTCGGCCTGCCGCCACTCGAGGCGATGGCCGCCGGAGTGCCTGTCGTCACCTCGCGCGGCACGGCGATGGAGGAAGTCGCAGCGGGTGCGGCCCTCCTGGTCGAGCCACGCGATCCGGATGAACTCGGTCGCGCCCTCGCCAATGCCCTCGGCTCACCCGAATTACTGCGCGATCTCGCCACTCGCGGCCTCGCCCGCGCCGCGGAGTTCAACTGGGAGCGCGCCGCCGACGCGATCGTAGCGCTGCTCGAGGGTCTCGGCGCGTAGCCTGTGCCACGCGCCGGTTCGCGCGGGACAAGTTGCAAGACGCGCCGCCGAAGGGGAGTCTCTGCGCACGGATGGTGCCATGAATAAAGGTCTTGTCAGTGGCGCGGGCGTGGTGGTTCTGGCCGCCGCGATCTGGTGGTTCACGAGCGACGCTCCGATCCCCGTCAGCGTCACCAGATCCGATCGCGGACAGGTCGAAGCCAGCGTCGCCAACACGCGTGCCGGTACGGTCGAAGCCTGCCGGCGGGCCCGCATGGCCCCGCCCACCGGCGGCCAGATCGCGCGTCTGCCGCATCGCGAAGGCGATCGCGTCGGGGCCGACGAGATTCTGGTCGAGCTGTGGAACAAGGACGTCGCGGCACGAGTGGGCCTCGCCGAACAACAATCCCACGCTGCGGCGGCACGTGTCGAGGAGGCCTGCGCACTGGCGACGGTCGCACGCAGCGAGAGCGGGCGGCTGACCGACTTGAACCGCCGCGGCATCGCATCCGAGGAGGCCACCGAACAGGGCGCCGCGCAAGCGACCTCGCGCGAAGCCGCCTGCCGGGCGGCGCGAGCCCAGGTCGGGGTCGCGGACGCCGAGGTCCGTGCCGCCCGGGCCGCTCTCGAGCGCACCCTGCTGCGGGCACCGTTTGCCGGCATCATCGCCGAGATCAATGGCGAAATCGGCGAGTTCGTGACCCCGTCACCGCTGGGCGTCGCGACCCTTCCCACCGTGGATCTGCTCGACCCCTCGTGCCTCTACGTCGCAGCGCCCATCGACGAAATCGATGCGGCCGCCGTGGTCGCCGGACTGCCGGCGCGGATCACGGTGGATGCCTTCCCGGACACACCACTGGCCGGCCGGGTGCGGCGGGTAGCCCCCTACGTGCTCGATCTGGAGAAGCAGGCCCGCACGGTAGATGTCGAGGTCGAAATTCTCGAACCCGCGTCGGCGCCCCGCCTCATGGCCGGACAGAGTGCCGACGTCGAGATCGTGCTCGAGAGCCGCGACACAGCCCTGCGCGTGCCCACCGAAACGGTGCGCGAGGGCGGCAAGCTCTTCGTGATCGAGGATGGCGTGGTGGTCGAGCGCACAATCGAGCGCGGCCTCGCCAACTGGCGCTTCACCGAAGTAACGAGCGGAATCGAGGATGGCACCCTGATCGTGCTCTCGGGCGATCGCGAAGGGGTCGAGCCGGGTGCCGCCGTCGTCGACGACAAGGGGAAGGGTTCGGACGGTACAGATTCGTGATCGAACTCCGCGGCATCGAACGCCACTTCCACGTCGGCGACCAGGAAGTACACGCGCTGGACGGCGTCGATCTCGCGATCGGCGCGGGGGACTACGTCTCGGTGATGGGGCCCTCGGGCTCGGGCAAATCGACGCTGCTCAACGTGCTCGGGCTGCTCGATCGGCCCACGGGCGGGCGCTACCGTCTCGAGGGCCGCGACATCACGACCCTCGACGAACAGGACCAGGCGCGCACCCGCCGCGAACGTATCGGCTTCGTGTTTCAGGCCTTCCATCTGGTTCAATACTTGACAGCAGCCGAAAACGTCGAGCTGCCCCTGGTTCTGGGCGGCATGGCCGTGGTCGAGCGGCGCGCGCGCGTCACGGCGGCGCTCGAGGAGCTTGGGCTTACCGCCCGTGCCGCACACCGCCCCGAAGAACTGTCGGGCGGGCCGCGCCAGCGCGTCGCGATCGCACGCGCCACGGTGACCCACCCGGCGATCCTGCTCGCCGACGAGCCGACGGGAAACCTCGATCGCCGCTCGACCGCCGATGTCATGGGCCGTCTCGAGCGCCTGTGGCGCGCCGGACTCACCTTGATCGTCGTGACGCACGATCCCGAGATCGGCGACCGGGCGCGACGCCGGGTCCGCATGGTTGACGGTCGCGTCGCCAGTGACGAGTCGAATCCCGCCGCCGGTGATCCATCGCCCGGCATCGATCCCGCCGCGCCTTTCCCGGCCTGAACCAACGAAGGGGATACTCCGCCGTGAAGAAGCATCTCGCACTCCCGGCCCTTCTCCTGGCGCTGCTTCCCGCGGCGGCAGGGTGCGCCAGGAGGGACGTCATCATCATGGTCGGCGAGAGCACGACCTACGGCCAGAGCGAGAACAGCACGCAGATCCCGACCAACGCCGCCGCGACGCTCGAGTTTCTATTATCGAAGATTGACTACCCCTGCCCTTATGCCGACCTGCCGGTCGAAAACTGGGCGGTCTCCGGCACCAACACCCGGGACTGGTTCACGGCGCGACCCGACGTCTACTGTGCCGTCAAGGGGATCACCCGGCCCCTGATCGTTTACGCCTGCGAGCACGGCGGCCCGCTTGCCGACGCGGTGCGGCCGCTTGCCGAAGAGAGGGGCGAGCGCATCAAGCTCCTGCTGGTCAACGCCCAGGGCACCAACGACGCCCACATCGCTCAGCTCTTCAGCCCCGAGACCACCGTCGACAGCATCGCAAAATGGCCCGGCATCATGGCGCCAATACCGGTGATGATCTCGCCACCCTTCTTTCGCGAGGACATCGCCGACACTCTGGTCACACGTTTCGCCAAGAAATCGTCGGCAGAGCTGGCCGCCTACGTGAAGCAGGTGCGTGAACTCGAACTCGCGCGTGGTCTCATCACCGGTCCCGATTGGGGCGTCGTTTTCCCCCATCCGCCTTTCCAGTCCGACGGCTTCCATATCACCGACGGCGGCTCCGCGGTCGCGGCCGGATACTGGCTCGACAAGCTCTGCCCGCGTCCCATCCCGCCGCCCTTCGTGCTGCCGCCGCTCACCGGCAGCCCGGACAAGGCCAGCAAATGACGCGCGGCAGGAGCCGGACTCGCGCACCACGACTCGGTCGCGGTCCTGCACCCAGGCGAGGCCAGCCCGTGAGGCGCGGCGGGAACCGCCCGCCGGGGGCCACGTGAGAGCAACGGATTCACTCCTGATGGTGCGACGCGCCGCCCTGCGCCATCCGGCGCGCTCGGGGTTACTCGTCCTGTCGGTCGCGGTCGGCGTGGCGGCAGTCATCGTTCTGGCGTCGCTCGGCGAGGGTGCACGTCGCTACATCGGCGACGAGTTCGCCTCCCTCGGCACGCATCTGGTGCTGGTACTGCCGGGGCGCGCGGAGACCGCCGGCGGCATCCCCGGCATGATCGGTGGACAGACGCCGCGGGACTTGACGATTGCCGACGCCACGGCTCTGCGCCGCAGCTCGGCCGTGCGCGAGGTCGCGCCGGTTGCGGTCGGCGAGGCGCTGGTCCTGCATGGCGGACGATCGCGCCAGAGTGCGATTTTTGGCACGTCGGCCGACCTGCTGCCCCTGAGGCACTGGAAGATGGCCCAGGGACGCTTCCTCGCGCCGGGCGATCTGGAGCGCGCGGCGGCCGAATGCGTGATCGGAGCCCGCGTCCAGCGCGAACTCTTTGGCAGCGAGCCAGCGCTCGGGGGCTGGCTGCGCGTCGGCGATCGGCGCTTCCGGGTGGTCGGCGTGCTTGCGACCGAGGGCCGCTCGATCGGCATCGACGTGCAGGATCTCGTGATCGTGCCGGTGGCGGCGGCGATGCAGCTACTCAACTCCTCGTCTCTCTTCCGCATCATGGTCGGAGCCCCGAGCCGGGAGAGCATGGAACGGGCAAAGCGCGACGTCGAGGCCATCCTGGTCGCGCGCCATCAAGGCGAACGCGACGTGACGGTGATCACCCAGGACGCCGTCCTCAAAACCTTCGACCGGATTCTGCGCGCCGTGACTCTGGCCATCGCCGGGATCGGCGGGGTGAGTCTCGTGGTGGCGGGAGTGTTGATCACCAATGTGATGCTGGTCGCGGTCTCGCAGCGGACGGCGGAGATCGGATTGCTGGTGGCACTCGGCGCGACTCGCGGTCGAATCCTCGGACTCTTCCTCGGTGAGGCAGGCGCACTCGCGCTGGTCGGCGCGCTGGCCGGGCTGGCCGTCGGGATCGCCAGCAACCTCGGTCTCGAGCAGGCGCTGCCGCAGCTCGACCTGACCCCGCCCCTCTGGGTGCTGGCCGCAGGGCCAGCCGTGGCTCTCGGCACCGGCCTCCTCGCCGGTGCGGCCCCGGCCCGGCGCGCCGCCGCGCTCGACCCGGTGGTGGCGTTACGTGGCAGTTGAGGACAGGCTCGGCCCATGACCCCACGCGATTTCGGCCGCCTGGTCGCAGCCTCGATCGCCGCCCATCGGCTGCGCTCGGGCCTGACCGCTCTCGGGATCGCCATCGGCATCGCGGCCGTGGTGCTCTTGACCTCGCTCGGCGCGGGCCTGCGCGAGTTCGTGCTGGCCGAGTTCTCGCAGTTCGGCACGCGGATCGTCGCCGTCAACCCCGGCCGCACCATGACCCACGGGATGCCACTCGGGATGTTCGGCTCGAGCCGGCCGATCACGATCGAGGATGCGCTGGCACTCGAGGCGACGCCGGGCGTGATCGGTGTGGTGCCCTACAGCGGCGGCAACGCGGAGGTCGAGGGCCAAGGCCGCACCCGTCGCACGATGGTGCACGGAGTCGGGCCGGCCATGCCCACGGTCTTCCGCATGGAGGTCCAGAGCGGACTCTTCCTGCCCGGGGGAGATCCGCGCAATCCGCGCGCCTTCGCGGTGCTCGGCAGCAAGCTGCGCCGCGAACTCTTTGGCGATGCACCGGTACTGGGGGCGCGCGTGCGCGTCGGCAGCGAGCGCTACCGGGTGATCGGCGTGCTTGCCCCCAAGGGCGAAATGCTCGGCCTCGACATGGACGACGGCGTCTTTATCCCGACCGCCCGTGCCCAGGCGCTCTTCAATCGCGATGGGCTGATGGAGATCGACGTCATCTATGGCGAGGAAACGCCCGCGCACGAGGTCCTCGCCGCAGTCAAGCGCATGATGATCGCGCGCCACGGGCACGAGGACTTCACCTTGACGACCCAGGAGCAGATGGTCGAGGTGATGGGCAACATCCTGAACGTCCTGACGTTTGCGGTGGGGGCTCTCGGCGGCATCTCGCTGCTGGTGGGCGCGGTCGGGGTGCTGACCATCATGACGATCGCGGTGCGCGAGCGCGCCGGTGAGATCGGCCTCTTCCGCGCGCTCGGCGCGAGCCACGGCCAGATCCTGGCCCTCTTCCTCGCGGAGGCGATTTTGCTGGCGACTGCCGGCGGGGCCGCTGGACTGGTCCTCGGGGCCGGCGGCGCGGCACTGCTGCACGCGCTGGTCCCCGGCGTGCCGGTCGAGACGCCCTGGGGCTACGCCGCGCTGGCGCTGGTGACGGCCTGCGGCGTGGGCATCCTGGCCGGCATCCTCCCCGCCCGACGCGCCGCCCGCCTCGACCCGGTAGAGGCCCTCCGCGCTGAATGAGGCCGCGCGCGCTTGTGGGCGAAGGCATGTGCCCCGGACGCCGCGCACGACTTCATCGGTTGTGTGTGCTTCCTCCGGCGGTCTCTTCGATACCGACGCGGCCGCCCGGGGACTCTCTCCCCGGACGGCCGCGCGTCTCACCAGCAGCTTACGCTACTGGCCTCAGCTCACACCGCCCAGGCATAAGAGGCGCTCCTCGGGCGGCACGCCACCGCGGCAATTTGGCGCCTCCCCGCGGTAGGTCGCCCCACTCGGCGTCACAATGTCCATCTCCGCCGGTCCGTAGAGCCCCAGCTCCATCACCGTCGTCCCAAGATAGACCTTGATCTTGTAGCCGCCGCTGCGCCGGTCCTGGACAATCCTGACGCGATTGACCAGCCGGCTCGGCGTGTCCTCATCCGCGCAGATGAAGCCGCCGCGCCGGTCCGCAACACACTCCGCCGCCGTGAACGAGGTCGAAACCTCCTGGCCGAGTCCCGGCGCCGGCCCAGCATCCCGCACCACGATCTCCAGGCCTCCGTCCACGTCCAGCGGCACCACGCCGCCCGTATGACCGCGCGCGATGATCACCCCGTAGTCCTGGAAAGCAGGCCACAGCACGATCCGGTCGATACCCAGCGACAAGAAGCAATCGCTCGGCTCGCCCTCGCAGGTATAGCCCTCCTCGATCACGCAGCTGCCGTCGCAACCGTCGCCCGCCTCGGTGTTGCCGTCGTCGCACTCCTCCTCGGGAGTCTTCCCACCCCGCGCGGACGGCCCCGG
>SXLG01000014.1 GCA_005777805.1 Pseudomonadota bacterium | reverse complement strand
ATCCTCCACCCCGAGCCCGATCGCCAGGACCAGCCCGAAGAGGGAGAGCGTGTTGATCGAGAAGCCGAGCATCGGGAAGAGCACGAAGGTTCCGACCAGCGACACCGGCACGGCGAGCAGCGGGATCAGCGTCGCCCGCCAGCCCTGGAGGAAGACGAAGACCACGAGAATCACCAGGACCAGAGCCTCGAACATCGTCTTCACGATCTCGCTGATGCCCTCCGAGACCGCGAGCGTGGTGTCGAGCGAGACCTGGTAGGCGAGCCCGGCGGGGAAGCGACTGGCGAGGTCGTCCATCAGCTCGCGCGCTGCCGCCATCGTCTGGAGCGCGTTGCTGCCGGGCGACTGGTAGATCGCGATGATCGCGGCCGGGCGGCCCGAGAGCCGGCCGATCATCTGATACTGCTGCGCGCCAAGTTCGATCCGCGCCACATCCCGCATTCGGAGCAGGGAGCCGTCGGAGTTGGCGCGCACAACGATGTCACCGAACTCCTCGGGCGTCGAGAGCCGCCCCTGCGCGCTGACAGCGAAGGTAAATTCCTGCCCCGCCGGGACCGGTTCACCGCCGATCTGACCTGCCGGGTTGACCTTGTTCTGGTCCTCGATCGCCTGCAGGAGTTCGGGCACCGTAATCTGGTAGCGCGCGAGAACATCAGGGCTGACCCACATCCGCATCGCGTACTGCGCCGAGCCGAAGATCAGCACCTGACCGACGCCCGGAACGCGCGACATCTGATCGTAGATGTTGATGTAGCCGTAGTTGGCGAGGAACAGGGCGTCGTAGCTGTCGTCGGGCGAAGAGAGCGAGAAGAGCGCGAGCGGGCTCGTCGCCGACTGCCTGATCGTGACCCCCTGCTGCTGGACTTCGAAGGGCAGCTGCGAGGCCGCCTGCGAGTAGCGCATCTGCGCCAGGACCTGGTCGATGTTGGGGTCGCTCGCGAGATCGTAGTTGACGTAGAGGTTCATCGCGCCGGTGTTGGCGTTGATCGAGTACATGTAGGTCATGCCCTCGACGCCGCTCATCTGCTGTTCGATCGGCGTCGCCACCGACTGCTGCACGGTGAGCGCGTCGGCTCCCGTGTAGGTTGCCGTGAGCTGGATGACCGGCGGTGCGATGTTCGGGAACTGCGCGATCGGCAAGCTGATCGCGGCAACGGTGCCACCGAGGGTCATCAGGATCGCGATGACCATCGCGACGATCGGCCGGCGAACGAAGAAGGCAGACACGAGGCTTCAGCCCTGCTTTGCCGCGACGTGGGGTGATCCCCCGGCAGCCTTTGCGTCGGTCGTGGGCGCGGGCGCTGGCTTCGGCGCGACCGGCTCGCCCGGCCGGACCTTCTGCAATCCCTCGACCACGACCCGCTCTCCACCGCGCAGCCCGGCGCTGATGATCCACGAGTTCTCCCAGCCCGGGCCAAGCACGACTCGGCGCAACTCGACCACGTCCTTGTCTCCCACGACGAAGACCTGGGCACCGCCCTGGGACTGGCTGACGGCGCGCTGTGGAATGACGACCGCGTTTCTCTCGACCGTCGTGGCCGCACTGACCCGGGCGAAAAGACCGGGCCGCAGCAGCGCCACCGGGTTGGGGAACTCGGCCTGGATCACGATCGTGCCCGTGCGCGGGTCGACCTGACGGTTGGCAGCGATGAAGCGCCCCTCGTGCTCGTACTTCTGTCCATTGGTCAGGGTCAGGCGCACCGGCGGTGGCGGTGCTCCTGCCTTGCCCTGTTCGTTCCGGTTGATATCTTGATTGAAGCGCAGGTACTGGGCCTCGGTGATCGGGAACTCGACCTTGATCGGATCGAGCTGGGAGACGGTGGTCAAGGTCGTCGCGGGCCCGACGAGATCACCGATCTGGGCGACCGCGATGCCCGCCACGCCGTCGATCGGCGAGACGACCTTGGTCCAGCCGAGGTTGAGCTTGGCCTGGTCGACGTTTGCCCGCCCCTGTCGCACCTGCGCCAGATTGGCGAGTTGGGTCTGGACGGCATCGTCGAGTTCCTGGCGGCTCACGGCCCCCTTCGGCACTAGCGGACGGAAGCGATTGACGTCGATCGTGCTCTTCCCGAGCGCGGCCTCGGCCTGGCCGAGCTGCCCCTCGGCCTCGCCGAGCGCGGCCTCGAACTGGCGCGGGTCGATCTGGAAGAGCGGCTCACCCGCCTTGACGAACGCACCGTTGCGGTAGCTCTGCGTCAGCAGATAGCCCTCCACCTTCGGCTGGATCCCGGCATTGACGTAGCCCACGGTGGTGCCGACCCACTCCTCGACGATCGGCACGTCGCGCACCTCGGCCGGAGCGACGACCACCTCGGGCGGAGGCAGCTGGGGACGACCCGCGCCTCCGCAGGCGCCGAGCAGCGCCGCCGCGAGCACAGTACCCGACCACGACCGCGGCCCGGGGCCGCCCGCCGGACGCCAGTCCGTCCCCGCCACCGCGCGACCCCTTCCAAGACCAGCCCCCTGCCCCTGTCGTGTCACGGCTCTCCCCTCCCCAAGCGGCACGGTCTCTATCCCTACCGCCACGCCCTGACAACCAAGGATGAGGCCAGTGAGGAGACGCGCTCCGCGACCCCGAGGTCGCGCCCGGACGGGAGAAACACCTGTCCCGCCCCGGTCGCGCGGAGACACCCCGCACGCGCGACCCTCCAGTCAAGGTGAAACATCATCAGACCCGCAGGCGATCGACCCGCACCACACTCTTGAGCCGCGTCAAGGCCCGGCGGACGCGCCGCAGTTCATCGGCATGGTGCACCAGGATCTCGAAGGTGAAGAGCGCCTTGTCCTCGGCCACGGTACGCGCCTCCGCCTTGCGGATGTCGATCCCGGCCTGTGCCAGCACCCGGCTGATCGCCGCCAATTGCCCCGGCTCGTTCGCCACCAGAACCTCCAGCCGCACCGGCCGGGCGGTCTCCGCGGCACCGTCCCAGACGCAGTCCAGACGCCGGATCGGGTCCGCCTCCAGCGCCCGGGGACAGTCCATCACGTGCACGGTGACGCCGCGCCCTCGCGTCACGAAACCGATGATGTCCTCGCCCGGCAGCGGATCGCAGCAGCGGGCAAAGCGGATCAACACCTCGGGCAGGCCGCTGACACGTACGCCCTCGGCGCTGCCGCGCCGGCCGACCAGCCGGAGCAATTCCTGGAGTCGGCCCGGCGCGCGCTCGGGGGCCGGGTGGACGCCCGGCGCCACCCGCGCCAGCACATCCGACACCGCGCGCCGGCCGTAACCGATCTCCGCCACCAGCGTCGCGAGGTCGGCCACGCCGAGTTCGAGGGCCACCCTCTCCAGCGTGCCGTCGGATTCGAGGCGGCCGAGATCGATGCCGTGGCGCTGCAGATCGCGCTCGAGGATCGCGCGGCCCACCTCCTGACTGCGGGCGGCCTGCTGCCCGCGCAGCCATGCCCTAATCTTCTCCTTGGCGCGCGGCGTCACGACCAGTTTCAACCAGTCGCGCGAGGGCGTCTGTCGCCGCGTCGTGATGATCTCGATGGTGTCGCCGTTCTGCAGGACGTAGCGCAGCGGGACGAGACGCCCGCCGACGCGGGCGCCCGTGCAGTTGTGCCCGACCTCCGAGTGGATGCGGTAGGCGAAATCGATCACCGTCGCCCCCTGGGGAAAGTGGCGCAGATCCCCCTTGGGCGTGAAAACCCAGACCTCCTCGCCGAAGAGGCTCTCCTTGAAACCGTGCAGGAAATCGTGCGGGTCGCTGACCTGCTGCTGCCACTCCACCATCTGGCGCAACCACGAAAAGCGCTGCACGTCGGCAAGCTCGGTGCCCGCGCCGTCCTTGTAGCGCCAGTGCGCGGCGACCCCTTCCTCCGCCACGCGGTGCATATCGCGGGTACGGATCTGCACCTCGATACGTTGGGTGTCGGGGCCGACGACCGCGGTGTGCAGCGATTGGTAGCCGTTGGCCTTGGGCAGGGCGATGTAGTCCTTGAAGCGGCCCGGCACCGGCGTCCAGTTGGCATGGACGATACCGAGCGCCTCGTAACACTCGCGCACGGAATCGACGACGACCCGGAAGGCGACCAGGTCGAAGACCTGTTCGTAAAGCAGATTCTGGCGGCGCATCTTCTCGTAGATCGAGTAGAAATGCTTGGGTCGCCCCGAAACCTCTGCCTCGATCCCCGCTTCCTCGAGCTTGCGCTTGAGGGAGGACTGTACGTTGCGGATGTAGCGCTCGCGCTCGGTCTTCTTCTTCGAGACCATGCGCTTGAGCTGGTGGTAGACCTCGGGATGAAGAGCGCGGAGAGCGCTGTCCTCCATCTCGCCCTTCATCCACGCGATGCCGAGCCGGTGCGCCAACGGCGCGTAGACGTCGAGCGTCTCCTGGGCGACCTTCTCCTGACGCTCGACCGGCAGCCCATCGAGCGTGCGCATGTTGTGGGTGCGGTCGGCGAGCTTGATCAGCACGACCCGGAGGTCGCGGCTCATCGCGAGGATCATCTTGCGCAGATTCTCGGCCTGGTGCTCCTCGCGGCTGGCGAAGTTGATCCGGCCAATCTTGGTCACACCGTCGACCAGATCCGCGACTTCCTCGCCAAAATCAGCGCGGATGTGATCGAGCGTGGTCAGCGTGTCCTCGACCGTGTCGTGCAGGAGGGCTGTCGCGAGACTCGGCACGTCGAGCCGCAGGTCGGCCACGAGACCCGCGACGGCCAGCGGATGCGAGACGTAAGGCTCGCCCGAAGCACGCTTCTGGTTGACGTGCTTCTCGGCCGAGAAAGCGTACGCACGGCGCAGCACGTCCACGTCCGCTCCCGGCAGATAGGACTCGACGCGGTGGATCAATCCGTCGAGCTTCACACCTGGAATCTAGCAGGATCGAGGAAAGCCGAGCCAGCGCCGAGATCGCCGCGGTCCGTCCAGGGGAGTGCCGAGCGTGTCAGTCGAGTGCGACAGCCCCCCGGCGACCGAGCCGCAGGCGCTCGGCGCGGACGATCGCGAACAGATCCCCCGCCGCTTCGTCACGGTCATCGTTGACCACCAGGTAGTCATAGATCCCCGCTTCCGACGCTGCGGCGACCTCGACCGCGGCGCGCTCGAGCCGGCGACGGACCTGGGTCTCGGCATCGGTGCCGCGCCTGCGCAGGCGCTCCTCGAGTGCTGTGCGCGAGGGCGGAACGACGAAGATGGCGACCGCATCGGTGCCATAGGCCCGGCGCAGCGACCGGGCGCCCTGCACGTCCACGTCGAGCAGGATGTCACGGCCCGCGCCGATGGCGGCGTCGAGCGGGCCGCGTGGCGTCGCGTAAGCGTGATCGAAGACTTCGGCCCACTCGACGAAGCCGCCGGCCGCGCGCCGGACCTCGAACTCCGTAGGTGACACGAAGTGGTAGTCGCGACCATCGACCTCGCCGTCGCGCGGGGGTCGCGTCGTGCACGAGACCGAGAGTTCGAGGCTCAGGTCGTTTCCGAGCGCACGGCGGACCAACGTGGTCTTGCCACCGCCCGATGGAGCGGACACGACGAAGAGGATACCGCGTCGCCGGTCGAGCCGTCGCATCGATCACTCCACGTTGGCCGCCTGCTCGCGCAGCTTCTCGACCACCGCCTTCGCCTCCAGAACCGCCTGCGTGAGGGGGAGATGGTTCGCCTTCGAGCCGATCGTATTCACCTCGCGGTGGATCTCCTGGAGCAGAAACTCGATGCGCTTGCCGACCGGCTCGCGCTCACGCAAAAGCGCCCGGAAAGCCTCGATGTGAGCGTCGAGGCGGGCGAGTTCCTCGGCGATGTCGCTCCGCTCGACCAGGAGAGCGACCTCGGTGACGAGTCGGCTCGCTTCGAGGCCGGCATCTGCCAGCAGCGTCGCGAGCCGTTTCTCCAGACGCGCCGTGAAGGTGCCCCGCATCCCGGCGGCGAGTTGGACGCAATTGCCGTGCAAGCGCCCAAGCTCGCCGAGGAGACGCCGCAGCTCGGCCGAGAGGTGGCGGCCCTCGCGCGCCCGGTCCTTCTCGAGAGCCGCCACACTGGCCGCCACGGCGCGGGATATGAGCGCCCGCTCCGCCTTGCGATCACGCGGCACCTCCGTGCTGCGTACGGCGTCAGCCGCGATCTCGCGGAGGAAAGCGAGATCGATCTCGCCCGGCACCTTGAGTTCGCGTTGCAAGCGTCGCCAAGCGCCAAGCCGCGCGGCCGCCCCCTCGAGATCGATCTCGGCACGGCGAGCGACCGCTGCCGTGCCCTCGCGCCGCACGGCAACATCGACCCGGCCGCGGGAGAGCTTGGCTTGCAGGCCCTCGCGCAGGTCGTGCTCGAGGTCCTGATGCTCGCGCGGGAGCACCAACTTGAGTTCCAAAAAACGGGAATTGACGGAGCGGGCCTCGGCTGTCCAGCGCTCGAGTCCCGCACCAACCGTTGCCAGCCCAAAGCCCGTCATGCTCTTCATCGTTGCCCCGCCCCACGGCGGACCGGCGCCAGCGCCGTCCGCAGTTCGGCCGGCGAGACGGTCGCCGTCCCGACCTTGCCGACCACCACCCCGGCGGCTCGGTTGGCGAGCAAGGCCGCCTCCTCGTGCGAACCCCCGGCCGCCAGCACCAGCGAGGCGACCGCGATGGCCGTATCCCCCGCGCCCGTGACGTCGAAGACCTCGCGCGCTGCGGTGGGAAAGTGCCGGGCGGCGCGACCATCGCGGTAGAGACTCATGCCCTGTTCGCCGCGCGAGATCAGGAGCCCCTCGCACTGCCAGCGCTCGACGAGGATCCGGCCCGCCTCGTCCAGAGCCTCGCCGTCACGCAGGGCGATACCGGCGGCCTGTGCCGCTTCCATGGCATTTGGCTTGACAAGGCTCGCGCCCCGGTAGGCGCCGTAGTTCTTCGCCTTGGGATCGATCACGTAGACGAAGCCGCGCTGCTCCTTCTCGGCCGCGAGCGTTGCCAGCAGCGCCGGCCCCACCGCTCCCTTGCCGTAATCGGACACCACCACGGCGTCGGCCCCCGCCAGAAGTGCCCGTGCCGCGCGCGCCACCCGTGCCACCGCCGGTGCCGGGGGCTCCGGCGTCTCGTGGTCGAAGCGGACGAGTTGCTGGCCGTGCGCAATGATGCGCGTCTTCTCGGTCGATACGACGCGCCGGTCGGCGACGATCCCGGCCACCCCCGCCCCCAGCGCGGCGAGTCCGGCCCGCAGCTCGCGTCCGGCGCTGTCGGCCCCGACCAGCCCGACCACTTCGACCCGACCACCCAGTGCCGAAATATTGGCCACGACATTGCCGGCGCCACCGGGATGGACGCTCTGGCGCGAGACGTGCACCACCGGCACCGGTGCCTCCGGGGAGATCCGCTCGACCGAGCCCCAGACGAACCGGTCGAGCATCACGTCGCCGATCACGACGATGCGGACCCGGCGGAAGGCCGCGAGCAGGGTGTCCAATCTTCGGCGATTCACCGTGACGCGTCCGGGCCCGCAGCTTGCCGGGCCAGCGCGCGTTCGTACACCGAGAGCGTTCGGGCCGCCATCCGGGCGGTCGAGAACTCGAGTGCACGCGCGCGGCCCGCTGCCCCGAACTCGATCCGTCGCTCGGGTCCGTCGATGCAGACCACGAGAGCCTGCGCCAGCGCGCCCGCGTCCCCCGGTGGCACGAGCAGCCCCTCGCGGCCGTCGCGGATGGTCTCGCTGAGCCCGCCCACAGCACTCGCAACCACTGCTCGGCCGCAGGCCATGGCCTCGAGGACCGCCACGCCGAGGCCCTCGGCGAGGGAGGGTTGCAGCACGAGATCGGCCGCGCTCAGCACCGCGCCGACGTCGGCGACCTCACCGAGCCAGCGCACCATCGGTGCGAGACCTAGCGCACGGGCACGCTCGCGGAGCCGGGCTTCCTCGGGGCCGGTGCCGGCGATGAGCAGCCCCACTCCAGCGCGCCGCGCCGGGTCGAGCCGGGACAGCGCGTCAAGCAGAACAGCGTGCCCCTTGCGCGCGTGCAGACCTCCCACGATCGCGAGCCAGAAACCGTCGTCGAGGCCCAGTTCGGCGCGCGCCATGGCGGCCGGGCGAGCCTGAAAGACCTGGGTATCGACGCCGCTCGGCACCAGCGTGATCCCGCTCCCGGCGATACCCCGCATGACGAGACCGCGCCGCGCCGCCTCGGAGATCGCGACAATCTCGTCAAGCCCGTCATAGAGCCAGCGGACGTAGGGACCGGCGCCGCGCGGCGGCGTGTCCATGCGCCGCGTGAGCACCCGGACCACGCGGCGGGGTGCCGCGCGCACGAAGGTGAGCGCCCGCGCCGTGTGGACGTGGACGACGTCTGTATTTTGCCCCCGACACAAGCGCCGCAGCGCCAACCCCGCAACCGGATCGTGCCCGAACCGGCAGGGTACGTCAGCCACCTCGAAGGCGTCTGCCGCAGCGCGCCGGGCCAGCTCGCCACCTCTCGGTGCGGCCAGAAACGAAGTGTGGCCGGCCCGGCGCAGTTCGCGCATGAGCGCCAGCACCTGACTCTCGCCACCGCGCCAGCCGATTTCCGGATCGACGTGAACGATCCGCACTCAGCCCTCGCGCTCGCCGCCGGGCTCGGCCCGCTTGGCATATTTGAGGTGCGCGTAAATGCCCGAACTGACCGCGACAAAGAGCCCCTCGAAGCCGAAGCGGAAGCCCCCGCGCCACAAGAACGAGCGCACGACCCGCGTCAGCGGCCGCAGGACGAGCTGCACCAGCGTCGGCGCACGGCCACCGCGGGACCATTCGGTGAGCCGGTTCATCTGGCGGACGTGGTCGGAGACGTCGTCGTACGTAAAATGCCAGAGGGGCTCCCGGACCCGCCCGATCGCGCCGTCGACGTTGACGTGTTCGTGCGGATCGGTGCCGCCCCACGACGCCACCTCACGCCGAAAGAAGCGCAGGCGGCGACCGGGGTACCAGCCACCGGCCGTCCACCAGCGGCCGAGATAGTGCACCAGTCGCGGGATGGCGAAACCATCGTAGCCGGCGCCGTCGTCGGCGAGCAGACGTTCCAGGCGGCGGCGCAGCTCGGGAGAAACGCGCTCATCGGCATCGACGTTGAGCACCCAGGCGCGGGTCGCGAGCGAAAGGGCATGACTTTTCTGCGCGACGTAACCCGACCACGGTCGCCGGACGACCCGCGTCGCCAGCGCGCACGCGATATCAAAGGTGCCATCGGTCGAGAAGGAGTCAACAACAACGATTTCGTCACACCAGGCGAGGCTCTCGAGACAATCGCGGATATGGGCCGCCTCGTTGCCGCAGATCACGATCGCCGTCACCGACGCGCGGTCTCCCGGATCGGCCAGCACCCGCCCCTCGCGCCGCCCCACGATCCGGACCCGCTCGCGCCGTCGCAGCGCCCGGAAGGCGCGCAGCAGGGGCTGTGGCCTGAGGGCAACGCCTGCCGCCCGCCGCCATTCTGCGAGGAAGAGGAGCTGCTCGCGCGGCGTCGCCTCCCAGCCGAGTCGCCATTCAAGCTGAACCAGATTGCGCAGCGCCCGCCGGAGCGGCACCGGCCGCGACCAGAGCCGAACCCGATCGAGGTCGGTCACGACGAACCCGCCGTTCTCCACGAGCACATTGTCGTACTTGAGATCGGCGATCCAGACGCCGCCGCGATGGAGCGCCCCGACATATCGACCGAGATCACGGGCCAGCCGGCGCCGGCCCCGGGCATCGGCCCGGCGAGCCCGCACGAGCAAGCTCTCTCCTGCCTCGAGGTCGGTCGCGATCACACAACTCGCCGCGGGCAGACCAGGAGTGGTGATCTCCCGACGCGCGAGCGGCTCGGGCACGCGGAAGCCGCGCCCCGAAAGTGCCCGCGCCGCCCGCACCTGGCGTCCCGCCGGAGTCCATCCCCATCGGGCGAGGACACCGAGCCAAAGCCGTGGCCGGCGCACCGCCTTGACCACCACCGAACCCGTGCCCAGGCGGACGCGCACGGTCGCGCGACGTGGGTTCGATTTGAGCACATCCACCGCCGGCGAGAGGGCACCATCGAAGGCCGCCGCCAGTGCCAGCTCGGCCGCATCCGCCTCGCCCGTGCTGCCGCGCGCGCGCGGGCGCAAGCGCGTGGCCAGACGAGCGCGGACGATTCCGTGGTCGAATTCGGGCAGACCGAGCCCACCGATCGAACGCGCGAGCCGCCGCAAGGCCCACCACCGCGACAGCCCGCCGAGCGGCCCGCGGGCGACGCGCGCCCGGTCGAAATCGAGAACCGCGATGCGCTCGCCAGGCTCCGCGGCAGCGAGCAGGTTGCTCACGTTGAGATCGCGGTGGTGGACACCTGCGGCATGGAGGGCTGCCACCGCATCGCCGACCGCGTCAAGCCACAGCAGACGCTGCGCCGGCGAGGCAGAGCGCAGCGCCAGGGAGAGCGGGCGGCGCCCCTCGATCCCGGCCGTCGCCAGACCAGCCCGGTAGAACCGCCAGCGTCCGACGCCAAGGCCCAAATCCACGACGTGAGCAGCCAGCGGCTCGGGCGCGAGAACCCCGGCGGCCCGCGCCCGCGTGAGCGCCGCGATCTCGCGCAGCGGCCGCGGTGTGCCCGGACCGTACACCCCGCCAAGCCACCGGCCGAGGAATCCCCCGTGGCGGTAGCCCCGCACGAATATTGGGCCAACGGGAGCGTCGATCCAGCGCGTCGTGCCGCGCCCCCCCTCGACGGAGTGGCCCGCCAACGGGTCAAACCAGCCGGCAGTTACAGCCGCAGCGGGCCCACCGCGCACCACGAACAAGCCCGGCGCCGCGGCGCGCCAGCCCGCGGGCGGCTTCATCTCGGGTCCCCCCGGAGCAGCGCCAATTCCTTAAGCTTGACGGCGGCGAGGATCTCGCCATAACCCTCGAGCAACAGGCGCGTCAGGAGCGCGCGCCGCGCGTCGCCGGCCCGCACCAGGCCGGGCAACCCGCGCAGCAGCGGCCAGACCAGCTCCGG
This sequence comes from Pseudomonadota bacterium, assembly GCA_005777805.1. GTDB lineage: Bacteria > Desulfobacterota > Binatia > UBA12015 > UBA12015 > SXLG01. The sequence goes on along the minus strand of SXLG01000014.1, from coordinate 6,618 downwards.
CCAGCGCGGCGTCTCGCGACAGGCCCGACGCAGTGCCGCCACCTGAGTGCTCTCGCGATCGATGGCATCGAGATGCTCGGCGAGTCCGAGCGGTGCGTCGACCCACCACGCTCGCGCGAGCCGACAGGTGGCGAGACCGCGCCCATCGAGCCGCCCGCGCAGCAATCGCACGCCGGGCGCCCGCACGGCGATGACCCCACCCGGCAAGCTCACATGCCCCGCCCCACAGCGCAGGCGGCGCGGTGCCACGGCGCCGCACGGCGACTGTGTCTCGCGGGCTAGCCACGCACAAAGTTCGTCAAGAGCCGCCGCGTCGGGCCGTGTGCGGGCCGGGACCCAAACCACCGGGCCCTCGGCCGCCAGCGACGCCAGCCGACCGGGCAGATCGTCGCCCACCTCGAGCACCGGCCCGATCGCGGCGAGTGCTGCCGTATCCTCGGCGCTCGCGACCAGGAACACAGGCGCAGGCGCGCTCATCCCGTCACCTGCCCACCTTGAGGTGGCTCGAGTCCCGCGAGCAGAGCCTCGCGCACGTCAGCGACATCGAGATCAACCATGCAGGCGTGCGTGCCGAGCGGGCAGCGCGCCGTGCCGTGGCGCGAGCACGGGCGGCATCCGAGCGGGAGTCCGACCACCCGCACGTGCGCGCCACGCGGCGCGAAACCCTGCTCGGGTACGGTCGGCCCGAAGATCGACACGAGCGGCACGTCGAGTGTCGCCGCGATGTGTCCGACGGCGCTATCGTTTGCGACCGCACAACTCGCCCGGGCGAGCAGGGCCACCAGTTCGGCGGCGTCGGTTCGGCCGCAGAGATCCACGACCCGCGCGCCGCTCGCCACGCGCACGGCGTCGCCACAGGCGATGCGATCGCCCGCCGTGCCGACCACGATCGCGGCGTCAAAGCGCGCCGGCACGAGACTCACCATCAAGGCACCAAATGCGGCGGCGGGCCAGCGTTTGGTTGCCCACACCGAGCCCGGTGCCACGACCAGTATGCGCGCCTCGGCCGCGATCCCCTCGCGTTCGAGGAGCACGTCGATCCGCCGCGCCGCCGCGGGCTCGACCACGAGCCGGGGCGGCAAAGACAGACCCTCGGGCGCGACGCCGAGCGCCGCCGCCAGAGCGAGCAGCCGCTCACTGGCGTGAGTTCCCCGGCGCGCCACACGGCAATGATAGAGCCACCACCCCGGCGCATCGGCAAAGCCGGCGCGAAAGGGGATCCCGGCCAGCGCGAGCATCAAGGCCGTCCGGAAGGAGCGCTGTACGGCGAGGGCTGAATCGAAGCGACCGGCGCGCAACCGGCGACTCGTCCGCAGCAGTCCCGCGCCGCCCGCGTCCTTGCCATGCTTGTCAAATATATGGACACGATCCACGCCGACCCGCGCCGCGATCAACCCGACCGCTGCGGGTCGCACCAGCCAGTGGATCTCGGCCGCCGGAAACGCCGCGGCCAGAGCGTCGTGCAGCGGCAGCGTCAGAACGACGTCGCCGGCGAAGCTCGTCTGCGCGAGCAGGATCCGCCGGGGGCCGTCCAGGCCCAGAGACCGCTGACCTGGCATCCAGCTAGAAGGGCCGCGCCTCGTCCACCAGCATGACCGGGATATCGTCCTCGATCGGGTAGCGTAGGCGGCAGGCGTCACAGCGCAACGACGGACCGTCCTCCTCGAGGACGATCTCGCCTCTGCATTTTGGACAGACCAGCAGCTCCAACAGATCCGGCTCGATCGCCATGACAGCTCTCCGCGCGGCCTCAGGACCGCGCCATCTCGTCGCGCACCCAGGCGAGTTCGGCCGTGAGCCCCTCGCGCAAACTCACGGCGGGTGTCCAGCCGAGATCGCGCGTCGCGGCCCGGGTATCGGCGTGAGTGTCGCGGACATCACCCTTCTGGCGCTCGCGCCGCTCCACCACGACCTTGCGGCCGGTGAGCTCGCCGATCATGTCGAGGACATGATTGACACTGACGCGCGAACCGCCGCCCACGTTGTAGGCGGCTCCGGGCTCGCCGTGTTCGAGCGCACGCAGGTTCGCGGCGACGGCGTCGGCGACGAAGGTAAAATCGCGCGTCTGCTCTCCGTCATCGAAGACGACGATCGGCTCTCCCGCCAGATGTGCCCGCAGAAAGCGGTGGAAAGCCATGTCGGGGCGCTGGCGGGGCCCGTAGACCGTGAAGTAGCGCAATGAAATACTCGGCACGCCCATCCCCACGGCGTAAAGCCGGCAGAGATGTTCGCCGGCGAGCTTGGTCACGCCATAGGGCGAAATCGGTCGCGGCAACGTCACCTCGGTGGTCGGGAAGTCGGCTGCGTCGCCATAGATCGAGGACGAGGACGAGTAGACGACCCGCGGCGGCCGGGGCTGCTCGCGGCAGGATTCGAGCAGGCGCTGTGTCGCCAGCACGTTGGCCCGGGCGTAGATCTCGAAATCGCGGCCCCAGCTCGCCCGCACCCCGGCCTGCGCCGCGAAGTGCAGGACGCCATCGATTCCTTCGAGGAGAGCCACCAGATCGCAGCTCGCGAGGTCGGCCTCGATGAACTCGAAGTCGGGATTGCCGCGCATGCCGGCGAGGTTCCGCTCCTTTGCCGCGCGCGGGTAATAGTCGAGGAAGCAGTCGACCCCGACGACCGCATCGCCCCGCCTGAGCAGCGTCTCGGCTGCACTCGAGCCGATGAAGCCCGCCGCCCCCGTCACCAGAACCCGCATCCCGCCGCCTCCCCGCGCGCTTCAACCACACCCGCTGCCGCCGCGAAACCCTGAACGGGCAGCCCGGCCCTCCCCTCCGCGCCGTGCCGGAGGGCGCGGCGCAGAGCCCGCGCCCGTACTGCGGCACGCCACGCAAGCGCTGACGCAAACGTTGCCCAAATCACGCGCCGCCGTGCACTCACTCCCGCACTGCGGCGCACCACGCAAGCGGCGACTGTCGCGGCAACTCACGGGAGGGTGCGGAACAGAGCCCGCGCCGACAGCGCGATAGCTGGCACACCCTGCTCCGGGCACCGGTGCGGCTCGCGGCGGTGCAGAGCTACGCCCGAGCGGTTCCCACCGGCACCGTCGCCCGCTCCTCGAGCAGGCGTGCCAGCACCGCCCCGTCGGCCGCGTCGAACTCCATGCCGACGCCGAGCGCCACCAGCCGACCGCGAGCGAAAGGCAGATGGCGGAGCTTGGCGAGATCCTTCTCGGTGCAGAGGACATGGTCGACCATCCCCGCAGCCTGAGTGATGCGTTGCCAATCGGCCTGCGTGAAGACGTGGTGGTCGGGAAACTCGAGGACGTCCTCGGCATGGATGTCGAGTTCGCCGGCCAGCTCGTAGAATGAGGTCGGGTCGGCGATCGCCGAAACCAGGACGACGCTACGGCCGAGCAGGCCGCCGAGCGGGGCCACGATCCGAGTCCCACCCTCCCAGCGCACCATCTCACGCGCCACGAGTCGGGCATGAAGGATGGGCCGACCCCGGGCGACACGCTCGAGGCGTGCCTCGAGCCGGGCCTCGGGGCGAACCTTGGTCACGATGAGCGCATCCGCGCGCCGCAGTGCAGCCAGACCTTCCCGCAGCGGACCGGCCGGCAGCAGACGGCCGTTGCCGAAACCTCCGTGCCCATCGACCAACACGAGTTCGAGGTCGCGGGCGAGTCGCCAGTGCTGAAAACCGTCGTCAAGCACTATGACGTCGGCGCCCTGCGCAACGGCCAGCGTCGCCGCAGCCACGCGGTCGGCGCCACCGACGACCGGCACGCCACTGCGTTCGACCAGCACGAGCGCCTCGTCGCCCGCCTCCTCGGCGGAGAGATCGGCCCGACCGTCGCGCCCGACGAGGCGAGGCCCCTGGCCGAGGCGGCCCCCGTAACCCCGGCTGAGGATGGCGGGCCGATGGCCGCGCTCGGCGAGGCACCGCGCGACGAAAATCGCCATCGGCGTCTTCCCCGTGCCGCCCACCGTGAGATTGCCCACACTCACGACCGGAACCGGCGCGCGATGGCAGGGGATCGCCCCGACCCGCCACAGGAGCCGGCGCGTGGCCACGGCGGCCCGGAAACCGAGCGCGAACGGCAGCAGTGCCGTCGACAGGACTCCGCTCTCGCGCCAGGCGCGCTCGAAGACTTCCCGACCGCTCATGCAGGCTCCGGATTGCCGCGCGGTGGCAGCAGACCCCGGGTGTCGAGCGCCTCCCAGGTCCGTTCCAACGTACCGCCGGCACGCGCCGCCACGCGCCGGGCCGCTTCCGAAATTTCCTCATGACGAGCGACGGGAAGAACCTGTTCGAGCGTACCGACGATGTCACTGGCGCGCTGCGCGACGAAGCCAGCACCCGCGCGCCGCAGGTCGTCCACTACCTCACGGATGCGCTCGTGGTGGATTCCCACCACCACGGGGGCACCCGCTGCCGCCGGTTCGAGTGGATTATGGCCGCCGATCGGAACGAATGTCCCGCCCAAAATAGCGAGCGTGGCCGACGCATAGAGACCGGCCAACTCACCGAGTGAGTCGAGGACCAGCACCGAGCAATTCGCGAGCGCTGCACCTTGCTGGGGGTTCGAGTCGAGTGCGCTGCGCGCGAGCCAAGACTCGCCCGAGGCCGCGACCAAGCGCCGCACCTCGGCAAAGCGTTCGGGATGGCGCGGCGCCACGATCCAGAGCACGTCGAGACCGCGCTCGCGGCCAGCAGTCAGCGCCTCGAGCACGAGCGTCTCCTCGCCGGCGTGCGTCGATCCCGCCACCACGATCGGGCGTCTCTCGTCGCGCAAGGCCGCGGCGAGCACGCCGCCGGCCGCCCCCCCGCGCCGCTCGCCCTTGAGCGAGCCCGCCGCGACCACCCGCGTCGGATCGACCCCGAGCGAAAGCAGACGCGCCCGGTCCGCCGCACTCTGCACGCAGTGCAACTCCACCGCACCCACGACGCGCCGGCGCAGCGGATGACACCAGGTGAGCATGCGCGCGGTCGCCGCCGACACCCGTCCGCTCAGCTGAACCGCAGGCACCCCGGCCCGCGCCAGAGCGCGCAGCATCTGCGGCCAGAGTTCATTCTCGCTGAAAACGAAGAGATCCGGCTCGACCCGGCGCACGGCACGATCGACGATTCCGGCGACGTCGAGCGGCAGCAAGCCGGCCCACACCGCCACCGACCCGAACGCGCGCGCTGCGGCGTCGCGGCCGGTGTGCGTCGAAGCCGTCACCACCACACTTCCTTCCGGGTAGGCCGTCCGCCAGCACTCGATGAAGGGGATCAAGGCCTCGATCTCGCCGACCGATGCCCCGTGGGCCCAGAGCCGAGGTCGCGGACCGGCGACGGGCCAGCCGAGCCCGAGTCTCCCGCCGAAATCACGCCGCCAGGCGGGGCGCACGAGCAGTGCTGCTGCCAGCAGCGGCGCCGCCGCGAGGGTCGCGACAAGCTGCACCGCGTCCGCCGGCCCGAAGCCTCCGGCGCGCGCGCCCGCGTCACCAGCTCCAGCGGCCATTCGCGTAAGGGAAGATTTCCCGTGTCTTGACCAGCTCGGGGAATAGCGACACGGAAGCAAAGGCCATGCTCCGCGTATCGCCACCCGAGGGATTCGGCTCGCACGCCGGCGCAGGTGGCGCATCTCCGGCCCCGTCCCGGGACACGCGCTGCGACGGTGTGCTGACCGCCCCACCAACCGCAGCTTCGGCACGCGCGGTGGCGGCGTCGAGTTCCTGCTCGAGCCGGACGCGGGCCGCCTCGACGGCGGCCGGGTCGGCATCGCGCGGCACCGAGATCGGCGCCCCGACCTCGAACACGACACGCGCACCCGGCAGGGGGATCAGCAGCCGATCCCACGAGCGCGTAAGCCGCCGCGCCCGGCTCGCCGCGTAGCTCATAGGAAAAATCGGCAGGCCCGTGGCACGAGCGAGTTGCACCACACCGGGCTTCGCCACGCCCGCCGGACCGCGCGGCCCGTCGGGCACGACGACGAGATCCCGACCCTGCGCGTGCGCCTTGAGCAGGCCGCGCAATCCGCCGAGCCAGCCGCGCGTCGAGGAACCGTGCACCGCGTGAATGCGCCAGGGGGCAATCACCTGCGACACCAGACGGCCGTCGCGGTGACCGCTGTTCATGATGCACGCCCCGCGGCCGGTGTAGGCGTAGGGCATCATCACCAGCCGCCCGTGCCAGAAGGTGACAATCACCGGTTCACCACGTGCCCAGCGGCCGAGCAGATCGCTGCCGCCGCGCATCTCCCGTCGGGTCGTCCAGCCGAGAAAACGCAGCACGACTCGCAACAATGCGGCCGCGACCCCGACCAGGATCTCCTCGCGGCGAGTGCCCGCGGCGAACAGCTTCACGCTCCGACCCCGCGCACGGTCCCGGCATCTCCCGCGCCCGGCTGCGTCTGCTGCGGCGCAGGCCCCGCCAGCGCTTGCTGCTCCCAAAGCCGGCGGTAGATCCCCGCCCGCCGCAGCAACTCGTCGTGCGTCCCCAGCTCGACGATCCGGCCGGCGTCGAGAACAGCGATGCGATGCGCGCGGCGCACGGTGGCGAGCCGATGCGCGATCAAGAGCGTGGTGCGACCGGCCATCAACTGGTCGATCGCGTCCTGAACCAGGCGCTCGGAATCGGAATCGAGCGCCGAGGTCGCCTCGTCAAGGCTCAGGATCGGGGCATTCT
>SXLG01000088.1 GCA_005777805.1 Pseudomonadota bacterium | reverse complement strand
GATATCGTCGAGACGCGCACGGCGCTCTCCCGCCATCACCAGCCGGCAGTGGTGCTGCTGATGCTCTTGGTGCTCGGCGTCGCCTGCGCCGGACTGGCTGGGGCCGCGACCGCCGAGGGCGGGCGCCGCCGGGTGGGCCACCAGATCGCGTTCGCGGCGGCGGTGGCGCTCACGACCTGGGTGATGATCGATCTCGAGTTTCCCCGAACCGGCCTGATCCGGCTCGGCGACGACTCCCTGATCGAGTTGCGGGCATCCCTCGAGGCGCAGCAGAGGGCGACCTCGCGGTAGCCGGGGCATCGTCGCGCCGCTGGCGGGAAGAGAGCCGACTTCGCGCACTTCCTGCGGCCTCACTATCAGGAGCTGGGGCCTCGTCGCGCCGCTGGCGGGACGAGTGTCTGCTGGTTCTCCCTGGCCAGGTAGCGCAGGCAGCGCAGGGTCGCTCTCGCCGCGTCGCCCGGAAGAGTGTTTGCTCGTTCTCCATCCCCAGGTTGCCGGGCCAGCCGTCCGGGAGAGCGAATTGCGCTGCGTCTGATTCCGCTGGACTCGGAGGGGTTGATCGGGCGAGGCGGTGGGGATAGAAAGAGAACCAGATTCGGATTCTAGATGACCTTTCCCTCTAATCAGGCCCGCCTCCAGAGCGTGGCCGGTCCCAAGCAGGCGCGCAGCGAGCAGACGTTGGCACGTCTCCTCGACGCCGCCGAGCGGCTGATCGCCGAGCGGGGCTTCACGGCCGTCTCGATTCCCGACATCGTGCAAGCCGCCCAGTCCTCGGTCGGGGGCTTCTACGCCCGCTTCCGCGACAAGAATGAGTTGCTGATGGCGCTCGAGGAGCGCTTCCACGGCGAGGTCGAGGCTCGGCTCGGGCGTCTGCTCGAGCCCGCACGCTGGGAGGGCCTCCCGCTCGTTCTGGTGATCGAGGCTGCGGTGCGCGAACTCGTGACGGTGACGCGCCAGCGTCAGCGCTTGCTTGCGGCTTTCCTCCACCGGGCGCTGATCGAGCCCCGCTTTCGCGCCGACGCGATCGAGTTTCGGCGCCGCGCGGCGCGCGGTTTCGCCGAATTGATTCTCGGGCGCGAGATGTCGCTCGCGCACCCCGACCCGGCGCTGGCGGTCGATCTTGGCGTGCAGGCGGCGTTGGCGTTGATGCAGCAGCACGTGCTTTTCGGCGAGACCGAGGCCGCCGGTCGGCGGCTCGGCGACGGCGATCTCGAGCGCGAGATTACCGATCTCTTCCTCCGCTACATCGGGGCCCGCGGCAATCCGGCCCTTCCCATGGCGCCCGGCTGATCGTGCGGGCACCCTTTTCATCTCACGACACAGGGAGAAACGCATCGTGGAGTACACACAGGAAAATCCGCTACCGCTCCCGCCCGGCGGTGCCTTCGGCGAGGTCGCCTCGACCATCCATACGGTCTTCGACTGGCGCTACGCGCTCGAGCGCAAGAACCTGATGAACCTCTACGAAAAGGGCAAGGCGCTCGCGTGGAATGCCACCGACATCGACTGGTCGATCCCGGTGGACGTGGAGGCGCTCGCTGCGCAGCGCATCCGCAGCGGGCTGGGGGTGGTGATGAACGGCGTCATGCAGCCACCCGCGCCGCTCAACGATCAGGAACTGATGACGTTTCAGCTCCACACCAACGCCTTCATGCTCTCGCAATTCTTGCATGGCGAGCAGGGGGCGCTGGTCGCGACCGCGCGGATCGTGCAAAGCGCGCCGTGGGAGGAGGCCAAATTCTATGCGGCCAATCAAGTGGCGGACGAGGCCCGCCACGTCGAGGTCTACCACCGCTACCTCACCGAGAAGCTCGGGGTCTCGTATCCCTGCGTGGCGAGTCTCGAGCAGCTCTTGAACCGCATCATGGCCGACCCGCGCTGGGACATCACCTTCCTCGGCATGCAGATCATGGTCGAGGGACTGGCTCTTGCGGCCTTTGGTGTGCAGCGCATGCAGATGGCCGACGAGCCCTTGATCCAGGACATTCTCACCCGCGTCATGGCCGACGAGTCGCGCCACGTCGCCTTTGGCGTGCTGGCTCTCGAGCGTCTCTATCGCGAGGAGATGTCGCCCGCCGACCTGCGCGAGCGCGAAGATTTCGTAATTGAGGCCACCGAACAGCTGCGCGATCGCCTGCTCATCACGCCCGTCTTCGAGCGCCTCGGTCTGGATCCGGAACTCTGGACGCCCTGGTCGCGCAATACGCCCTTCATGCGCGGCTTCCGCCAGATGATGTTCGCCAAGATCGTGCCGAACTTGAAGCGGCTCGGCCTGCTGACGCCGCGCGTGCGTGCGGCTTACGAGGCCATGGATCTGCTGCGCTTCGAACATGGCAAGGATTCGGTCGAGGAGGCCGAGGCCCCGCCGCCGGCCGAGTTGGTCGAGTTTCTGATGCAGTTCCTGCAAGGCCAGAGCGCTGGCGCGCCGCCGGCCGCGGCGGTCTGAGCACCGTCGCGGAGGCTCGCCCGCCGCGATTCTTGCTGCGCCGCTCATTGAGCCGACCGGTCCCGGATGGAAGAGAGGAGCCGGGAGGCAATCGATGGCGATCGCGCTTGATACGCTTGCGTACGCGCGCAGGCTGAGAGAGGCTGGCTTCAGCGAGCGCCAAGCCGAAGGACAGGCCGAGGCGCTCGCCGCGGCCATGACCGATTCGCTGGCGACCAAGCAGGATCTGATCGAACTCGAGGCTCGGATCGATGTCCGACTCGTGACCCGGTTCGGGCAGATCGACGAGCGCTTCGCGCAGCTCGATACCCGTCTCCTCGAACTCGAGAAGCGGATGGAGATTCGCCTCGACGAGTCCGAGAAGCGAATGGAGATTCGCTTCGACGAGTCCGAGAAGCGGATGGAGATTCGGCAGCGAGAACTCGAGGAGCGGATGGGGATCCGTTTGGGCGAGCAGTCCGCGCGCTACGACGGGCGGCTGGCCGATATGGAGCGGCGAATGACGGTCCGGCTGGGCGGCATGATGGTCGCGGCCATCGGTGCTGCGTCCGCGCTCGTGCGACTTCTCTGATCCAGCGGTGACCGCGCGGGGCTCAAGCCCTCGTGGCGGCCTGCGCGTCCGCACCCGCACCCCGGCCGTAGAGCCCCTCGATCTCGCTTGCATAGCGCGCGTGAATGCCGCGCCGCTTGAGCTTGGAGGTCGGCGTGAGGCAGTCCGAGTCGGGCAGCCACTCGTCGGCCAATAGGTATACACGCTTGACACGCTCGGCATTGTTGAAGCCCGCCATCGCCGTCGCGACCCCGGCTTCGACCGCGGCGACCAGCGTTGCGTCGCGCGCCAATTCGGCAAGGGTCGCGCCCGCCCGATCGTGGCTGAGCGCCCATACCCGAGCGGCGTCGGGATCGAGCGTCAGTAGTGCTGCGACGAAGGGCCGGCGGTCGCCGATCGCGCATGCCTGGCCGACCAGCGGGATCATCTTGAGGGCGGCTTCGAGGTTGGCCGGACTGATGTTCTTGCCGCCGGCGGTGATGATCAACTCTTTCTTTCGATCGACGACGCGGAAGTAGCCATCGTCATCGAGCACGCCGATATCGCCTGAATGCAGCCAGCCGTCGGCGTCGAGGGCCTCGGCGGTCTTGTCCGCCTCCTTGAGATAGCCCTGGAAGACGTTGCCTCCGCGGCAGACGATCTCACCGTCCGCGCCGAGGCGGACCTCGCAGCCGGGGATCGCGGGACCGACGCTGCCCGGCTTGACCTGCCACGCCGCGAGCGTCATCGGTCCGCTCGATTCCGACATGCCGTAGATCTCGGCGAGCGGTACGCCGATGGCGCGGAACCACTCGAGCATCTCGGCGGGGATGGGCGCCGCCCCGGTCAGTGCGATCTCGCACTCGTCGAGCCCGATCAACTGGCGGACCGTGGCGAAGGCGACCTGATCGAGGAACTTCCAGGTCTCCCGCTCGTCGTGTGTCGCTGTGCCCCAGGCGATCGCGTGTGCGAGCGGCCGTGCTGTGGCGACGGCTTCGTCGAACTTCGCTTTCTTGGGCGGATCGGCGGCAAGGGCTGCATTCACCGCGGCGTAGATCTTCTCCCAGACGCGCGGCACGCCGAAGATGACGTTGGGTCGCACCTGACGGGCGTATTCTGCGATACGTGTCGGATCGGGGCAGGTCGTGACGTCGTAGCCGAGGAACGCCTGCTGGTAGTGGCTCGTCATGCGCTCGGCGATGTGCGCCATCGGCAGGTAGCTCACCAGGCGCTTGCCGGCATACTCCTCGAGCGCGATCGCGCGCCGCAGCGACTCCACTGTCCACGCCGCGTTGTAGTGGGAGATCATCACGCCCTTGGGATTGCCGGTCGTACCCGAGGTGTAGATCAACGTCGCGAGATCGCCGGGTTGTGCGATCCGCGAGGCTGCGTCGAGGTCGAGGGGGGCCGTCGCGAGAAGGTCGGCGATCGGGAAAGCTTCCTCAGGGGGGACGTCTCCGGGACGCAGGATGCCGATCGCCCGCAGGGAATCGAGCCGGCCACGCACGGGCCGGACGCGGTCGAGGAAACCCTCGTCCTCGACCAGCGCAAGTTTTGCCTCGCAGTGCCCGACCAGGTACTCGACCTGCTCGGGTGAGGACGAGTTGTAGATCGAGATCGCCGCTGCCCCGACAAAGTAAGCCGCCATGTCGAGGACGTGGAACTCGGGGATGTTGCGCAGCATGAGGACGATGCGGTCGCCGTGACCGATGCCGAGCGCGCGGTAGCCGGCGGCCACCGCGGCGACTCGATCGGCGTAGTCGGCAAACGTCCAGCTCGCCGCGCGGCCGTCCGGGGTCTGCCAGCGCAGCGCGGTCCGCGCCGCATGGGTGCGGGCTGTCGCGAGAAAGGCGGTCGGGATGGTGCGGCCCGCGACCTCGCGGTCGAGGTCGGCGCTCGTCGTTGTGCTCATTGGGGAGTCTCTCCGCGCCCGGCAGGGTTCGGCATTGGGCCGAGCGACACAGCTCTGGGCCGGGCTCTGCTATCGCACCCGTGATCCCGCGCAAAGCCGTGGCCGGCGCTGGCCGGCCCCGAGCCTCCTGTTAACCTGCCGCATTCCCGCCGCGGGACCTTCGCGACGGCGGCCGAGAGGGAGGCTGATGACGGCGCGGGGTAACCAGGAAGAGTTCCACAACTTGCTCGATCCCTCGGATACCTTTGCCGAGCGCCACATCGGACCGCGTCCCGACGATCTGCGCGAGATGCTGGCGGCGATCGGGGCCGGCTCGCTCGAGGATCTTGCCACGCAGACCGTGCCGGCCGGCATCCGGCTCGAGCGGCCGCTCGAACTCGGCGGCCTCGATCCGTCCCGTCCCGCCGGCGAGACCGAAGTGTTGGCGCGACTTGCGACCATCGCCTCGCGCAACCGGGTCCTCAAGTCATGTATCGGCATGGGCTATTCGGGCACGATCGTGCCGCCGGTGATCCAGCGCAACGTGCTCGAGAACCCTGGTTGGTACACCCAGTACACCCCCTATCAAGCGGAAATCTCGCAGGGGCGTCTCGAGGTCCTGCTCGCCTTCCAGACGATGATTGCCGAGCTGACGGGCCTGCCCATCGCCAACGCCTCGCGGCTTGACGAGGGCACCGCCGCGGCCGCGGCGATGGTGATGTGCCGGTCCGCTGGGCGTGGTCGCGATGCCCGTTTCGTCGTTGCCGCCGAATGCCATCCGCAGACAATCGCCGTGCTGCGGACGCGCGCCGACTCGCTCGGCATCACGGTGGAGGTTGTGCCGCTCGCGGAGCTGCCCTCGCGTGCCGCCGGTGCCTGTGGCGGTCTCGTGCCCTATCCCGCGACCGACGGTCGCGTGCTCGACCCCCGCCCGGCGATTTCGGCCCTGCACGAAGCCGGCGGGCTTGCGGTTCTGGTCTGTGACCCGCTGGCACTCTGCGTGTGCGCTGCCCCAGGCGAGCTTGGCGCCGACAGCGCGGTCGGTTCGGTCCAACGATCACGGCGTCGCGGGCACCGTCG
>SXLG01000087.1 GCA_005777805.1 Pseudomonadota bacterium | reverse complement strand
TGGTTGGCTGGGCGATCGAGGAGCACATGGAAACGAGTCTTGTCGCCGATGCCTTGGCGATGGCGCTCCGTCGTCGTCACGTCGACGGCGAACTGCTCCACCACACCGACCGTGGCAGCCCGTACGCCTCCGCCGACTACCAGAAGCAACTCGACGCCCGGGGCATCGTCTCTAAGTGCTTATGACCCGGACATCTTCAGTGCTCTCTACAGGCCCCCCACCCCCGGCTTGCGCGAGCCGCCGGGACGCGAAATCCTGCGCGAGTTCGCCGACACGCCACGACACGGGGGAGGAATGCTGATGAAGATGCTCTCACTCTACGAAGAACAGGTCTACGCACTGCTGCGGATCGTGGTGGGGTTTCTTTTCTGCTGTCACGGCTTGCAGAAGATCTTCGGGTTGTTCGGCGGCGCGCCGGCCGAAATGCCGCTCGGGCTGCTCTGGACCGCGGGCCTGATCGAGCTCGTGGCCGGCGCGCTCGTCGCCCTCGGCGCCTACACACGTCCCGCGGCGTTCCTCGCCAGCGGGCTCATGGCCGTCGCCTATCTCATGGCCCATCAGGCACAGGGTCTGCTGCCGATCGTGAACCGGGGCGAACTCGCCGTCCTCTACGCCTGGGCTTTCCTCTACATCGCGACCCGCGGCGACGGCATCTGGAGCGTGGGCGCGATAGTCGGCCAGGGCGGACTCGAGCCCGCTTGACGGTAAGCGGCGGACCCGTCACCAACGCCCCCGTACCGTGGGAAGCCTCCTCTCCACGGCCGTGGGCGCGACCACCTCCCCCGCACCCGCTGCACAGGCTAGCGTAAGCGGATGCAGCGCACCGCCCCGATCTACTACGCGCTCACGATCGGTTCGAATTGGGGCTGGTTCCTCGGTCCGTTCTACCCGCTCTTCCTCCTGAGTCTCGACCTCTCCCTGACCCAGGCAAGCGCTGTATTAGCGGCCTACTTCATCACGACACTCTTGTTCGAAGTCCCCACCGGCGCCGTGGCCGACGTCTTCGGCCGGCGCGCGGCTTTCCTGCTCTCGTGCCTTGTCCGCGCCAGTGCGTTCCTGCTCTATTTCTTTGCGGACAGTTTCGCCGACTGCATCGCCGCAGAGATGATCGACGCCTTCGGCACAGCCCTCTCGAGCGGAGCGCTCGAGGCCTGGGCGGTCGACCAGACCCAGGCCGAGGGCGACGCCCGGCCCACCACCCGGCTCTTCGCCCGTGCCAACACCTGGATGCGCGGCATGATGGCTCTCCTCGGCCTGGCCGGGGTGGCCGTCGCCAGCATCGACTTACGCCTGCCCTGGCTCGTGGGAGCGGCCGGCTACAGTTCGACCTTCGTGTTCGCCTGGTTCTTCATGCGCGAGACGCGCGGCTCCGCTGCCGTGACCGCGCCAGCACACGCGAGTGAACTCGATGGATTGACTACACGGGCCGCCACACGGGAGCACTCGCTCGGAAGTCTCCTGGCCACCGCCTCCGCGAGTGTCGCACGCACGCTGCACGAAGCACTCGGCGAGATCCTGAGTTCCGCCACCGTGCGCGTGCTCTGCCTGCTGACGGTGGCCACCGCGTTCAGCGTCATGCCCGTCTACTTCGCCTGGCCGGCCTTCGTCCGCGACCTCGTCGACAGCGAATTGCTGGTCCTCGGCCTGGTGTGGAGTGCGATCAGCCTGGCTTCGGCGCTCGGCAGCGCCACCGTCCCGCGCGCGCTGCGCGCTGCGAACCGACCGCTCGTCCTCGCCTTGACCGAGGCCTTGCGTGGAGTCGGCATCGGATTGGTCGCGCTGGCGACCTCTCTGGGTCAGGCCACCCTGGGACTCGTGTTGCTCGAGTTTGGGCTCGGCCTCTCGAGCCCGATCTTCCAAGCCTGGGTCAACGAACACGTCGGCAACGAGAGGCGCGCGACCGTGCTCTCGATGGTGGAGATGAGCTTCACCAGCGGTGCGGCGGTGGGTCTCCTGATTCTCGGGCGAGTGGCCGAGGTGCACGGCTTCCGTACGGCTTGGTTGATCTCGGCGGCGCTGCTCGTCGCCCTGGCACCCACATTCCTCTTGATGCGCTGGCAGGAGCCGCCTGTCCCTCACGCAATCCCCCAGCCCTCCGAACCGGGGCTGCCGGGCTGACGAGATGGCTCACCCGAGCTGTCCGTCAGGTGCCACCACGGGCCGATCGAACACGAGCTCGACCTTGCCGAGCTGGCGGCTCTTCTTCAGGCGCCACCGCGGGCGCCCGTCGCGAGCAACGCGGCGAGATCGGCGCGGCGGATCTTGCCCGAATCCGTGAACGGCAGCTCCTCGGCGGTGCATACTCGAATGGTTTCTGGAATTTTATACGACGAGAGCCGCTGGCGCAGGGCCAGGCGCACGGCACTCGGGTCGAGTTCGGCGCCACGCGCCGGAACGATCGCCGCGGCAACCCGCTCGCCACGCCCGGCGTCGGGGATGCCGGCGACCCAGGCCTGCGCCACGCCGGGCAGCTCGCGCAGCGCCGCCTCGACCTCGGCCGGCGAGACGTTGGCGCCGCCCGTCTTGATGATCTCACCGAGCCGGCCCGCGAAGAAGAGCCAGCCGTCCTCGCTGAGATGCCCACCATCACCGGTGGCGTAGAAGCCGTCGGGCAAGAATACTTCCTCGCGCTCCCGCTTGTAGAGCCCCTGCATCAGACTCGGACCGCGGACCGCGATCTCGCCGATCGAACCGGCCGGTAGTGGGGCGCGGGTCTCCGCATCGACGATCCGGTGCTCGACGTCGGGCAGGGCGCGTCCGAAAGCCCCGCGCAGCCGCTCCGGCAACTCCCCCGTTCCCACCGGAGCTGCGGCATGAGGGCCACACGTCTCGGTCATGCCGAGCGAGTTCGAACGCAACCCGGGATCGCGCGGCCGAAGCGCCGCGGGGAGGAGGTCCAGCAAGCTGCCGCGCGCGATCGAGGAGAGATCACGCCGGGCGAAGCTCGGGTGTTCGAGCATGGCGCGGGCAAAATGCGGCCAGCCGATGACGACCGTGGCCCGCTCGGACTCGAGAAGGTCAAGCGTCGGGCCCGGCTCGAAAGCGCCGTGGGTGAGGAGCGTCGCGCCGGAGGCGAGCTGGCCAAGCATAGAGACGACGAAACCGCCGACCCAGAAGAAAGGCATCGGCGAATAGAGTCGCTCGCCCGGTCCGAGCTCGTACACCGCCGCCATGGCCCGGGCCTGGCGCACGACCGCGCCATGACTGTGCACGACCCCCTTGGGATGGGCGGTGCTGCCCGAGCTGTAGACGATCGCGAGCCAGTCGGCGGCGGATACCTCGGACTCGATCGCCGCGAGCAGATCAGTGGGCGTAGCCTGGCCGCCGCCGAGGTCACCGCGGCTCTCCGTGACGACAAGCTCATCAACCCGCTTTTGATCATCGTGTACATCTCGACCAACGACGCCGCCGCCGGCTACGGCGAGATCGGCAACCAGCGCTTGCCCACCGTGTGCATCTCGACCAGCGGCACCGCCGCCACCGGCTCCAACGAGATCGACAACCAACGCTTGCTCGCGGTGTGCATCTCGACCGACGACCCCGTCGCTACCCCCGGCTGCGACGAGATCGGCGACGCTGCCGCGCAGCCAGCCGCGCTGGGCCGCGACGCTGACGCGGATCTGGCGCAGGTAGGGATGGCTCGGCAGCGCGAGCGGGCGCTCGCCACGCGACTCCGCCAGTCCGGGCAAGGCCTCCTCGAGACGCTCGAGATAGTCGTGGCCGCGGAAGGCCGGCGCGGTGAAGAGTCGCGCCGCGTCGGCGTGACGCAGCGCCCAGGCCAACTCCGGCCCCTGCCAGAAAGTGTTGCAAGGCACGACCACCGCGCCCACGCGGGCCAGGGCAAGGAAGCAGACGACCCAGTCCACCCCGTTGGGGAGCAAGAGCGCCACACGCTCGCCCTTGACGATGCCGTCGGCGACGAGCCCGC
The DNA here is from genome assembly GCA_005777805.1 of Pseudomonadota bacterium. Lineage (GTDB taxonomy): Bacteria > Desulfobacterota > Binatia > UBA12015 > UBA12015 > SXLG01. Next base: position 9,136 of record SXLG01000087.1, on the reverse strand, counting down.
GCGCCAGCTCGGCCGAGCGGCGGTCGGCTTCGGCACAGGTCAAGCGTTCGCCGTCGGCGACGATGAGAACCCTCTCGCCGTGCCGCGCCACGGCTTCCGCGAGCAAAGCCGGAATCGAGAGTGTGCTCACGAAATCGTCCCCCACGCGCTCGGCTGGCGGCGCAGAAACATATGGCTCTTCAGGTTGGCGACGACGTACCCGGCGTGGCGCAGCCGGTTGCGCGGCGGTGGCGGCCACATGCGGCGAGCGATCGAGGGCAGCGAGTAGAAGCGACGGTAGGCCTCGTCGAATCCGCTGCGCAGCCGCGCCGGCGTGATCCCGGGCGACTCGATCAAGAGCGAGGCGTAGTCGTAGTGCGCCCAGTCGTGATCCAGAATCCGCCCCTCTTCGGCCATGCGGTGGTGAAACTCCGTACCGGGATAAGGCACCGGCGTGAAGAACTTGACCAGCGAGACACGGGTCTCCTCGAGGAACTCCACCGTCCGGCCAAAGACCTGCTCGTCCTGCCCGTCGAGGCCCAGCATGACGAGGCCAATCACCTGGATGCCGCGCTGGCGCAGCCGCCGGAGGTCTTCGGCATAACCCGATGGGCGGTTGAAACCCTTGCCCACCCGCTTGAGCACATCGTGGTCGATACTCTCGAGCCCGATCGAGAGCGAGACACAACCCGAGCGCGCCGCGAGATCGAGCAGTTCGGGATCACGGGCGATCTCGATCGTGCACTGGCTCGTCCACTGGATGCGCTCCGGGATGAGCGCGCGGAAGAGTTCCTTGGCCGCTGCGGGATCACCAATCGGGTTGTCGTCAAGAAACAGGAGATTGACCGCACCCATAGATTTGTAACGCCGGACATCCTCCAGCACGCCCTCGATGCTGCGGGTCCGGTAGCTGCGCTTGTAGAAGGTCTGCACCGCGCAGTAGCTGCACGGCAAGGGGCAACCGCGCGAGAACACGAGCGGCCAGTGGAAATACTGCCGATAGAACGCGCTCCGGCGAAAACGCGCCCGGTCGACGAGCTGCAAGTCGGCCGGGTCGAAGCGTGGAATCGCATCGAGATCGGTCCAGGCCTCGGCGCGATAGATCCCGCCCCCACGCCCAGCGGCGAGATCGTCAAGACATCTCGCCCAGACGCGCTCGGCCTCGCCGACGACGATGGCGTCGGCGTGCGCCAGCGATGCCTCGGGTGGCGCCAGCGAGACCCAGGGTCCACCCAGCACCACCCGCCGGCCACGCGCCCGGAAAGCGTCGGCCAACTCGTAGGCCCGCGCGATCTGCGGCCCCATCGCGCTGATGCCGACCACATCGCAAGGCTTGTCGAGATCGACCTCGGCGATCAGCTCGTCAACCAGCTCGACCTGCCACGCCGGCGGCGTTAGGGCCTTCAGGGTCGGCAACGTGAGGCCACTCGTCCAGTACTGCGTCGCCTTCACCAGCGAGCCGTCGCGCAGGCGGTGCGTCGGCGACACCAGATAGAGACGCATGACTTCTCCCTACCAGCGGCTCGTGAGCCAGACGAACCCGGACTCCCCGAGCCAGGCGCCGGCACAGCTCAAGAGGACGAGCAGCAGCACGACGCGGCGCAGAAATTCGGGCGGGCTCCGCAGCGAGAAGGTGACCGCGAGGCGCGCGCCCGCCACCATCCCGGCCGAGAGCACGATTCCCGGCAGCCAGAGCACTTGCCCTGCCAGTGCGAAAACCACGAGGGCCAGCAGGGTGAAGAAACCGATCGCAAGGCTCTTGAGCGCGTTGGCGGCGACCAGATCGTAGCGCAAGCGCCCGCAGAGCACGGCGAGCATCAGCAGACCGACCCCGGCCTGAAGCAGGCCGCCGTAGAAACCGACCGCCAGCAAGGCCAGCCGGGTCGACGCGGTGGGCGTGCGCAGGCGCCCCTCGCCGGGATGGGGGGCGAGAATCCCGGGCCGCAGCAGGAGCAGTGCGGCGAGGCCGCTCGTCACAGCCAGCATTCCGGCGCGCAACCACGGCGCCGGCAGCCAGGCCGCAAGCAGTGCACCCGCGAGCGCGCCGAGGAGAGTCGGCACGATCACGCTCGACGCCGCCGCACGGTCGAGTCGGCCGGCCTGGTCGAAGAAGGCGCTGCCGGCAAACGATTGGATGACGATCGCGACACGGTTGGTGGCATTGGCCGCGTGCGGCGAGAGGCCGAAGAGGAGCAGCACCGGCAGCGTCAGCAGCGAGCCCCCTCCGGCGAGCGTGTTGATCAGCCCCGCCGCAACACCCACCACCGCGAGCGCCGCCGCGGACCCGAATTGCATCTCCCAGGCAACCACCCCTCACCCTCCCCGCAACCCGACGAGAGCATGAACCGCGACCACGGTGGAAGTCAGGCCGAGCAGGAGGAGGACGAAGCGGCGGAACGCCGCCGCGTCGAGATGGCCCACCAGGCGGTGTCCGAGCCAATTGCCCGCGAGCAGCAGCGGCAGTGCCGCCCCGGCACGCTCGAGAGCACGCGCGTCGAGCACGCCAGAGACGGTGAACGCGCCGAGCGAGAAGACTCCGTTCAGCAAGAAAAACGACGAGAGGGCGGAGCGGAAACGCGCCGTCGTGAGACCCGATGCCTGGAGGTGCAGCACGATCGGCGGGCCGTTGATGCCGCAGGATGTCGAGAGGACCCCCGAGACAAAGCCCGCCACCAGCGTCACCCGACGGCGAGGTTGCCAGCGGAGACCGAGCGCAATCGATGCGGCCATGAGTGCTGTGACGGTACCGACCAGGATCCGCAGGGCGTCGGGTGAGATCCCGAGCAGGATGCAGAGCCCGAGCGGCATCCCGGCCACGCTGCCGGCGAGCAACATCGCAACCAGCTTCCAGGGCACATCGCGAAAAGCATTGCTCGCAACCAGTGCTGCATTGGTGACTCCAAGCAGGGCACAGACCGCGACCGCCTCGACCGGAGGCAAGACCAGCGAGAGCATCGGCACCGCGAGCAGGGCGAAGCCGAAACCGGCGATCGTCTGCACGGTGCCGGCGAAGAGCGTCACGCCCGCCACAAGCGCCCAGAGGGACAGACCGGTCATGCCCGCCAACGCTAGCAGTTTGCTCCGGCGACGCAGACGGGTCGGACGCAGAAGGGTGTCGTCGATGACCTTCAGCGACAAGGTGCGGCGGCCGTAGCGCCATGAGGACTGCTGACGGGCGCTGCTCGACCGCGACCGAAGTCTGCACCGGCCCGCCATGACGAGGGGCCGACAGTTGACTGGAGCCGGGGTCGCGCCCGAGTCACTTCCTGACTTGACGTCGCAACGACGGGCCGGCCGCTGGCGGAAGCTGCGGTCGCGTCCGAGTCGCTTCCGGACAGGACACCGCTTCGCCGTGACAACGGGCCAGGCGCTGGCGGGGTATGGTGCGCGCAGCAGGGTCCGGCACCGCGGTGCGGGCTGCCCGGCTCGGCTGTGCCCGCTCCCGGCGTCGTTGCCCCGTACCGGGGATCCGCTACCGCACGTGCCGTGGCGTGCTGGGCGATCGGCGACGTGCAGGGTTGCTGGCGGAGTCTCGAGTCCCTGCTCGCGACGATCGGATTCGCCGACTCGCGCGACCGGCTCTGGTTCACCGGCGACCTCGTCAACCGGGGGCCCGAGTCGCTCGAGGTGCTGCGCTGGGCGGCTGCTCACGACGGACGGATCACCGCCGTGCTCGGCAATCATGATCTTCACCTGATCGCCGTCCATCTCGGAATCTCGCGCTTGCGGCCGCGCGACACCCTCGACGAGGTCCTCGAAGCGCCCGACGCCGGCGAACTCATCGCTTGGTTGCGTGCTCGCCCGCTCGCGCACCGCGAGGGCCGCCATCTCCTGGTCCACGCCGGACTGCTGCCGCGGTGGACCGAGGACGACGCCCTCGAACGCTCACGCCACGTCTCGGCCGCTCTCCACGACGACCGGGCGGGCGACCTCGTGCATGGCCTGCGCTACGAGACCACGAACCTTGATCCAGATGTGGTGGCGCGCGCCCACGACGCCGCGGTCCTGACGCGACTGCGCGTCTGCACGGCCGAAGGCGTGCCCGCGCTCGGGTTCAAGGGCCCGCCCGCAGACGCGCCGGCCGGCCACCGGCCGTGGTTCGACCACCCGCACCGGCGCGATCCCGAGACCCGCGTCGTGTTCGGACACTGGGCCGCACTCGGCGGGCCACATCTTCTCCCCGGCGCGATCGCCCTCGATTCGGGATGTGTGTGGGGCCGCTCGCTCACCGCCCTGCGCCTCGACGACGACCGCATCGTCCAGCAAGCGACTCTCGAGCCACCGCGACGCGACGGTTGAAGCCGGGCCACAAGAGCCTGCGGGGGCATCCTGCGCTGCCGCCGCAGGCCTGGAATTTGGCTGAAGCCGAGCCACGAGTGTCGGCGTCTGCCGGGGGACAACCCGCTCAGCCGGCGAGCACGCCCTCGGCCAGACGCTTGACGTCGGCCGCGTCGACGCGCCCCTTGTGGGTACGCATGACGTCTCCCACCACCCGGCCGATCTGCCTGGAATCGCTCGTGCCCAGCGCGGCGATGCGTTCGGTGACCAGGGCCAGGAGTTCGTCCTCGCTCATCCGCACCGGCAGGTAGCGCTCGCAGAAAGCGATCTCGAAATTCGCCTTGGCGCTCGCCTCGACGCCTCGAGCCCCGGCTTTCTCGAGTTCAGGCAGGGCCTTCTGCACCTGCTTGCGGTAGGCCTCGATCACGCCGATGAGCAGCGCGTCGTCGACCGCGCCAGAGAAACCCTTGGCGGTAACAGCCTCGGTGAGACGCGACTTCAACATACGGACGACGTCCAGCGTCTGCTGGTCACGCGCCCGCATGGCCTCCTTGAGCGTCCGGTCGAGATCCTCGGCAATCGCCATCCGCAACTCTCACTGACAGGGGTAGGTCGATTCCGGGATCGCCTCGGGAGCCTCGGCCCTGGGCGCGTCCAGCACGCAGGTCCCCGGCAGGTTGTTGATCTGCACCTCGTACTCGGTCGAGGTCTCGAGTCGGCTGCCGGGATCGCCGAACTGGCCGAAATCAGGGCAGCAGACCTCGTAGTAAAGCCAGAAACGGTTGCGCTTGGCTCCCTCGACCACCTGACCGGAGGGCAGGACGACAGTACTCCCCGTGGTCACGGTATTGATCTGATCGATGGTGGTGAACGTCGCCGTGATCTTGTTGGCGGGACACGAGGTCTGGCCGACGGGGCAGGTCTTGACGTTCGGGATCTTGAAGCGGGCCGTGCATCCACTGACCGTGTTGACCGGCGGTCCGCACACCGGAGCGGTCTTGGCCGCGACGAGGGTCTGCAACTCGCCCGTGTCGATGTTGTCGATGCGCATCGCGATGTAGTCGATCAGGCGATTCCAATCGCCCTTCTCGACCATGAACCGCCCCATGGTGTCGACGTCGCCGAGCACATCGCGGCACGGCCCCGTCCAGCACAAGATCGCGTTGGGCGGCACGACGGGCTGCGGCGAAGGCGATGGCAGGGGGCGACGGCTCAGGGTGTGGACCGGCTCGCAAGCGTACGCGGTACGCGCGGAGCCCGTGAGCAGCGGCACGACAAGACCGACCACTGCCACAAGGGTTCGCAGAATGAGAGAGCAGGGCATCGGGACCTCCAGAGTTCGGGGCAACCGGGCTGGCCGGATGTCGGGTCTTGCTCTAGACGATTTCTCGACAAAACCAAAGAGAGGCAGCACGGCCCGCCAGTCCCCCACCCGACTTGCGCCCACGGCGGCCCCGGCCCACGATGCCCGAGCCCCCCACATCGGCCGCGAGTTCGATTCCATGATGGCTCTCCCTCCCTTAGGCCCCCGCCGCAGCACCCCCCCGACAGCCCGTGCCCGGCGACGCCCGGAATTGTCCCGAGGCGAATTCTCCCGGAACGGCCGAGCGGAGGGAAGCGCGGTTCTGTGGTTGCTCGTCCTGCTCGCCGGAGGGGTGGGCGCGCCGCCGAGCCCGGCTGCGGGCCTCGCCTCCCCGGCAGACAGCCCGACGCCAGCCGCGTCGGGGATCCCCTCGACGCATCACGCGGCCGCGCCGCCCACCGCGGATCGCCCGTCCGGGATCCTCTCCCCGCACCACGCAGGCCACGGCGCGCTGGCCGGCGCGTCCCATGCCCCCGAGCCCTTCGCCCAACACTTGCCACACGCGCTGCTCGAGCGACCGGTCGCGTTGGAGGACGGACTGGGGAGTGCGGGGATCCAGCAGGGTCTCGGGTCTGGCCTCGCCGAGCCGCGGGCTGCGGCCTATCTCCGTCAGGGCCTCGCGCACCTCCACGCCTATCGCTGGATCGAGGCGGCGCGCAGCTTCCACGAGGCCGCGCGGCGCGCCCCGGCGACTGCACTACCCCATGTCGGCCTGGCGCGCGTCCATGACGTGCTGCGAGATCATGCCGGCGCCCGCCAACACCTGGAGCGCGCCAGGAAGCGGGCCCAGCCCGCCGATCAGGCCCACATCGACGCCATCGCGGCCCGGCTCGTCGCGACCTCGGCCCCCCCCGAGCACGTGGCCGAGGCACAGGCCCGCTATCGCGACGAACTCGATCGCCTGCTCGCCGCACGGCCCGACGACGTCGAACTGCTGCTGCTGCGCGGCCAGGTCGAGGAGCCCGGCCCCTGGGGCAAGGGACAGAGTGGTGGCGAGAGCGGACTCGAATTTTATCGGCGGGCGCTCGCGCTGGCACCCGACCACCCCGGTGTGCAGCACTACCTGACCCACACCCTCGAGAATCTCGGCCGCCACGAGGCTGCGGCAAATCATGCCGCACGCCTCGCCGCACTGGCCCCGCGCTCACCACACGCGCGCCACATGTACGCCCATCTCCTGCCCCGGCTCGGCCGGTGGGATGCCGCCATCGCCGAGTTCGAGGCGGCCGAGAACCTCGAGCGCGAGTGGTACCAGCGCGAAGGCATGTCGCCCGCCGACGACTGGCATCACGTCCACAATCTGACCTTGCTTGGCGTGGCGCATCTACGCGCCGGCCGCCCCGCGGTCGCCGAGAGCTATCTCCGTCGTGCGTTTGAGACGCCGATCCCCGACCCACTCGCGCGGAGCTGGCACACCGCGTACCCAGAGTTTCTACTGGTTCAGGACCGGCCCACCGAGGCCCGCGTCGCGGCCGAGGAACTCGCCGCCCGCGGCGACCCGCTCTCGGCGGTCGCGGGTGGGGCGGTGGCGACGGAAGCTATCCTTGCCAGCGAGGGACCGGCGGTGGCCCGCACACGCCTCGCCTTGGCCCAGCGGGCGGCGGACCAACTCGAGCGGGCCAGCACGGCAGATCCCATGCGCGAGGCGATCCGGGCCGTGGCCGACGATCACCTGATCTTCGCCGAGGCGCGCGTGGCACTGGCAGCGGGCGAGCCGGGCGCGGCCGCGCGGGTCAGGGAGCTGGCGCAGACACTGCGCAATAATCCGACATTTGACGGCTGGAGCACGGGCTGGCTCCGCTTGCAGCGCCTCGACGGCGCGGCCACAGAGCCGGCGCCGCCCACCATGGCGCCCCGCGGGCAGGTCCGCTAGCCGGCCCGTCTGCTGCGATGCGCCGTGACTCCCGACCGCTCCGCCTCAAGAGGTGGATGGACCGCTTCAACGAGGCGTTCTGCCGGCGCGTACTCGTGCCGCAGTTCGACGCGATCGGAATCGAACCGGACTTCCGCAACCCGCGCTACGTCGAACTGGTCGGTCCACGCATCCGTGTCGGCGATCACTTTCACTGCATGGCGACACCCGACGGCCACGTCCGGCTGGTGACCTGGCCCCAGACCGAGGGGAAGATCGACATCGGCCACTGGGTCGCGATCTCGCCGGGTGTGCGCGTCAAGAGTGCGGCCGCGGTCACGATCGGCAACGGCTGCATCCTCGCCGAGAACGCCTACATCACCGACGCCGACTGGCACGGCATCTACGGGCGCATCTATCCGCCCGGCGAGTGCGCGGCCGTCGTGCTCGAGGACGACGTCTGGATCAGCGACCGGGCCACTGTGCTCAAGGGCGTCCGCATCGGGCGCCGGGCGATCGTCGCTGCGGGTGCGGTGGTGGTGAGCGATGTCCCGGCCTACACCGTCGTTGCCGGCGTGCCGGCACGCCCGGTTCGCCAGCTCGACCCCGAGGGCCCGTGGGTCACGCGCCGCGACATGTTCGAGAGCCGCGGCGCGGATTATCACGCGCTGGAAGAGCGACTGGTACGCGAGTTCCTCGGGCCCAACACCTGGCGCGGTTTCCTCGCGAGCCTGCTGCGGCCCGGCCCGGATGATTGATTCTGGATTTAGGAGAGAGCGTCTGGCGACTGCCGCACGAGATTGGCTCTGACGAAATGAGAATCCCCGCCATGGATGCACGCACACTGGCCGCCGCCCGCGCTTGCAAGGGCTTCCTCGACGAGGCGGAGGGCCTGCGCTTGCACGAGCTGGCGTGCGCCCACGCCGGGCTCGGGCCAATCCTCGAAATCGGAAGCTACTGCGGCAAATCCACCTGCTGGCTCGGCGCGGGCGCACGCGACAGCGGCGGGCTCCTGCTCTGCCTCGACCATCACCGCGGCTCCGAGGAGCACCAGCTCGGCGAGGGCTACCACGATCCCGATCTCTTCGACGCCGCCGCCAGTCGCGTCGATTCCTTGCCTTTCCTGCGCCGGACGCTGCACGAGGCGGGCCTCGAAGACAGCACCGTGCTCCTGGTCGCGCCCACCTCGCGTGTGGCGGCCTTCTGGACGACGCCACTCGGCATGGTCTTCATCGACGGCGGGCACAGCCTCGCGGCGGCGCGCGCCGACTATGCGGGCTTTGCCCATCACGTGGTGGCGGGCGGCATCCTCGCCATCCACGACCTCTTCCCCGATCCCGCCCATGGGGGACAGGCACCGATCACGATCTACCGCGAGGCCATCGCGTCGGGGCTCTTCGACGAGCTGCCGGCCACCAAGACCCTCGGCGTGCTGCGCCGACGCGCCTGACCCCGAGCACGGCCCCCAGAGGGCGGAAGCGGGCGCAGGGACGGAGCGCGTTGCGTGGTTTCGATCATGGACAGAACGCCACGATTCGATCACCTTGTGGTTCGATGCGCCGTCGCTACCGCCGCACCCTGGCCACTCTTGCCGGCGCCTTCGCTGGCGCTCTTGTCACTGCCCCCCCGGCCACCGCGGCGACTCTCGAAGTCCGCCAGACCGC
>SXLG01000086.1 GCA_005777805.1 Pseudomonadota bacterium | reverse complement strand
GCTGCCGCACGTAGCGGCCCGCGGCGCGACCGAACTCGGCCTGGCAGACCCGCGCGCCAACGGACCAGACCCCGGCGAGCGGTGCCGGGCCAAGCAACGCTTCGCTCACCGCCTCGGGCAGACCGGCGCCGCAGGCCGGCGCCGGCCGCGGCGGCCGGCACGTCCCCCCCGCGACGCGCCGCAGGGTACATGCGACGTGATCGTCCACGGCACGGCTGAGCATCGCGATCTCGCCGGTATACCGACAGCGCGCCTCGGCCTCGACGCTCGCCACACAGGCCAACACAACGACGAGGAATGGCAAAAATTTGGATCTTCCACGGACGGCGGCACGCGAGTGATCGCGCGGCGCAGCGCCCCGGTCACCGGCCCGCGCTCGCGCACGGCCGGGCGCTACGCTGCCCGTTCTCTGCATGTGCGTGACTTCCCCGGCGGCTCCCGCGCTGAGGCCGACGATCTGCCCTCTCCGTGATGCCCGCGACACCCTTCCCGGTCAACGGCCGAAGCGTGCGGGCCATCGTCCCGCACCGCGGCGTGCCCACGGCCGAGCATCGGGCGAGGGCCGGACTTGCGGTCGCCGCAAAGTGGCCATGTGCGGGGGCGTGCCCACGGTCAAAGCCTGCGGGGCCGTCGTCCCGCCGCCACTCTCGTGCAGGGCAGGCAACATAGCGTCTGGTGGCCTGGCACCCGCGTCCCCGGCGCGCCGGACATCGCGTCGTACGCCCCATAACCTCTCCGCCGGCACGGCTCGTGCGCAATCGGGCGCGCCCGCGTGGCCCGAGCGAAGGCTGCCGCGACGTCATGCACCCATCCCCCCTCGTACAATCGCGCAAGCACGTCGCTGCGCCCGCACGCCGCCGGGCCGTCACGGACTTGTCCACGCGCCGGCAGATTCAGCCGGAGAGCGGCAGGGTCTGACCCGAGAACCTGACTCAGCACCCTGCGCCCGCGCGCGAAGGCCGCGCCGCTGCTCACCCCTGCTTGGCCACCGCCTTGCATCGGGGAATCCCCTCATGGCTCTGCAACAGGCCGATGGTCGGCGACGCGAGGAAGCGCGATGACCGCCCCTCCGCGATCGGCATGGCTGCCGCGGCCTGCGCTCACGGCGGTCATCCTCGCGGGCGGACTCGGCACACGGCTGCTTCCGGCCGGACTCGATCGGCCCAAGGTCCTGGCACCGGTCGACGGCCGGCCCTTCGTGGCCTGGGTCCTCGACTGGCTCGCACGCAGTAGCGTCGAACGCGCTGTGCTCTGCACGGGCATCGGCGCCAGCGCGGTGCAGCAAGCGCTCGGTGAGAGTCACGGCCCCCTCGAACTCGTGCATTCACCCGAGCCTTCGCCTCTCGGCACCGGCGGCGCGCTGCGCCACGCGCTCGAACATCTGCCGCGTGGCCCGTTGCTCGTTTTGAACGGTGACTCGTTCTGTCCACTCGATCTGCACGCCCTCTGGAGCGCGCATCTTTTGCACCCCGCGCACGCGACCTTGGCGGTGCACGCAGTAGCCGAGGCGTCCACCTACGGCAGCGTGCTGGTGGATCCCACCGGCGCGGTGCTCGACTTCCGCGAGAAGGATGGCCGTCCCGAGCCCGCGCTGGTCAACGTCGGCGTCTGCGTTCTGGAGCGAGCCCTGCTCGAGCGCATCCCGCCAGACCACGCCTGCTCCCTCGAGCGTGACCTCCTGCCCGAGTGGATCCGCCGGCACCACGTCTTCGCCTACCGCAGCGTGAGTCCGTTCCACGACATCGGCACTCCGGAGCGCTGGCGCGCTGCTGCGGAGTTCATCCGCGGACATGCGGGCAGGGGCGAGGCCGAGCGCGACCTGCACGACGTGTCCGAGGGGCCAAGGCCGCCATCTGGAGAATTGCCTTGACGACATTCGCCGACGAACGCGAGCGCCTCCTCTACCAAGCGCTGCGCATCCGCCGCGTCGAGGAACACATCGCACGGATCTATCCGAGCGATTGCATCCAGAGCCCGGTCCATCTCTCGCTCGGCCAGGAAGCCGTGGCGGTCGGCGCCTGCGCCCCCTTGCGCGCGGGCGACCGGGTCTTCGGTACCTACCGCAGCCACGCCTTCTATCTCGCCTGCGGTGGCTCGCTGCGCGAGATGATGGCCGAACTCTTCGGCAAGGCGACCGGCTGCGCCGGGGGCAAGGCCGGCTCGATGCATCTCACCGCGCCCGAGGTCGGCTTCATGGGCTCGTCTGCAGTGGTCGCGAGCACCATCCCCAATGCCGTGGGTGCGGCGCTCGCAGCGCAGCGGCTCGGGACCGGCGCCATCACCCTGGCTGTTTTCGGCGACGGTGCGACCGAGGAGGGCGTCTATCACGAATCGCTCAACTTCGCGGCGTTGCACCGCCTGCCCGTGCTCTTCCTGTGCGAGAACAACGGGCTCGCCGTGCATTCCCACCGCGCGAGCCGCCAGAGCTACGACCTCATGCACCACGCGCGCGGCTTCGGCATCACGGCCGAGCACTGCGCGAGCGGGTTTGACCCCATGGCCGTTCGTGCGCTGGTCGAGATGGCCGCCCAGGCACTGCGCGCGGGCGCGGGCCCGCGCTTCATCGAGTGCGCCACCTATCGCTACGCTGAGCATGTCGGGATCGGCGACGACCACGACGTCGGCTACCGCTCGCCCGCGGACTGTGCGGCCTGGCGCGCCCACGATCCGCTGATCCTCGAAGCGGCCCGGCTCGAACGCTTCGAGGCCGCCATCGCGGCCGAAATCGCCGACGCCGTCACCTTCGCCGCGGCGAGCCCGTGGCCCGAGCCCGACGCCCTCCTGCGGGACGTCGCCTAGAGGTCGCCATGGGTCTCGCCTACCGCATCGAAGAGTCCGCCACTCTCGTCACCTATCGAGACGCCCTGTGGCGGACCATGCACGACGCGCTCGCCCGCGATCCGTCGGTGATCGTGATGGGCCAGGGCGTGGACGACCACAAAGGTATCTTCGGCTCGACCACCGGATTGGCCACGACCTTTGGCGCGACGCGGGTCTTCGACGTGCCACTGGCCGAGGATGGCATGACCGGAGTGGCACTCGGTGCCGCGCTCGGCGGCCTCTATCCGATCCAGACCCATATCCGCTGCGACTTTGCGCTGCTCGCCGTCAATCAGCTCGTCAACATGGTGGCCAAGTACCGCTACATGTTCGGCGGCCGCTTCCGCGTGCCGATGCTGGTTCGGACCGTGATCGGGCGGAGCTGGGGTCAGGGCGCGCAGCATTCGCAAAGCCCGCAAGCCCTCTTCGCGCATGTTCCGGGCCTCGTCGTGGTGCTGCCCTCGGCGGCGGACTCGATCACCGCGACTTACGACGCCCTGATCGGCGAGAAGCAGGTGCCGGTGATCTCCTTCGAGCACCGGCTGCTCTACGACGTCGCTTTCCGCGCCCCGGCGAGCGCGCCGGAGTGGCCGCTGGCTCCACTCGGCTCGATCCTGCGCCGTCGCGGTCGCGACGTCACCGTGGTCGCGACCTCGATCCTTGTGCTCGAAGCGCTGCGCGCCGCCGAACATCTCGCCCGGACCGCCGGAATCGAAGTCGAGGTCATCGACCTGCACTGCGCCAGTCATCCCGACCGCGAGATGATCCTGGGCAGCGTCGCGCGCACCGGACGATTGATCGTCGCGGACACCTCGTGGTGCGCCTACGGTGTCGCTGCCGAAATCTGTCGGCTCGTGTGCGAGCACGATCCCAGTGCCCTGCGGGCGCCGGTCACGACCATCGGCATGGCACCCGCGCCCTGCCCGACGGCCAAGACGCTCGAGGATCTCTTCTACCCTTCGCTGCGCCGGCTCAGCGACGAGATCGCCGCACTGGCCAGGGGTACGCGGCAGCACGGCATCGAATTGCCGGCCGAGGCGTCGATGGCCGACGTCTACAAGAAATTCAAGGGACCCTTCTAGCCGGGCGCGCGGCAGAGTCGGAGGCGAACACATGCGGATTCTCATCACGGGCATCACCGGCATGGTCGGAAGCCACCTCGCGGAGTGGATCGTGCGCGAGCATCCCGAGGCCCAGGTGCACGGGCTGGTCCGCTGGCGGAGTCCGCTCGACAACATCGCAGGTATCCTCGACGCCGTGCGCCTGCACGACGGCGAGTTGCGTGACCTCGCCTCCCTGATCCGTCTGCTCGAAGAGGTGCGCCCCGAATGGATCTTCCATCTGGCGGCCCAATCCTACGTTTCGACCAGTTTCCGGGCCCCGGCCGACACGCTGCACACCAACGTGATCGGCACGACCAACCTGCTCGAAGCGATCCGGATCACCGGCCAGCGACCGCGCCTGCACGTCTGCAGCTCGTCGGAGGTCTACGGTCAGGTGCGCCCCGACGAGGTCCCGATCCGCGAGACCAACGAGTTCCGCCCGGCCAGTCCCTACGCCGTCTCCAAGGTCGGCGAGGACATGGTGGCGCAGCAATATTTTCTGTCCTACGGCATCGACGTCATCCGCACGCGGATGTTCACCCACACCGGGCCGCGGCGCGGGGACGTCTTCGCCGAAAGCGCCTTTGCCCGACAGATCGCCGAGGTCGAGGCCGGCCTGCGTCCGAACCCGATCTACGTCGGCAACCTCGACAGCGTGCGCACGTTTGCCGACGTGCGCGACACGGTGCGGGCCTACTGGCTCCTGCTCGAGAAATGCCCCGCCGGCGCGGTCTACAACATCGGCGGCGAGCGCACGATGCTGGTCGGCGAGATGCTCGAGATCCTCGAGGGCATGGCCTGCTGCCCCATCGAGCACGCGGTCGATCCGGCCCTGGTGCGACCCTCCGACGTCACGCTCCAGATTCCCGAGACCTCGCGCTTCCGCGCCGCAACCGGCTGGGCGCCGGAGATCCCGCTCGAGACGACGCTCCGGGACCTGCTGGACTGGCAACGCCAGCGCACGCGCAGCACGCGCCTCCGGGTGGCGGCATGATCATCGCGCGGGCCCCCTACCGGCTCTCGTTCTTTGGTGGCGGGACCGACTACCCGACCTGGTACCGGGCCTGTGGGGGCAGTGTTCTCTCGACCACAATCGACAAGTACTGCTATGTCAGCGTCCGCCACCTGCCGCCCTTCTTCTCGAATCGCCACCGGGTGGTGTGGTCCCATGTCGAGACGGTCGGGGCGATCGCCGAGATCCTGCACCCGGCGGTGCGCGAAGGCCTGCGTATGCTCGCGTTTGACGACGCCTGCGGACTCGAGATCCACCATCAGGGTGACCTGCCGGCGCGTGCCGGCATGGGCTCGAGTTCATCGTTCGCCGTGGCCATGATCCTGGCGCTCTCGGCTTTCCAGGGACGCATGGTCGGCCGGCACGAGCTGGCCCTGGCCGCAATCGAACTCGAACAGGAACGCTTGCGCGAACACGTCGGCTCGCAGGACCAGGTCGCGGCTGCCTACGGCGGGCTCAATCGCATCGATTTTGTGCCGGACGGCGAGATCCGCGTCGCACCCGTCACGCTGGCCCCGGAACGGGTGCAGGCGCTCGAGCGACGACTCATGCTCTTCTTTACCGGCACGAGTCGACTCTCCTCGGAAGTCGCGGCTGAAGTCGTGGCGAACCTGCACGAGCGCGAGAGCGCCCTGCGCCGGATGCGCGCGATGGTAGACGAGGCGCTTGCCCTGCTCGCCGCGGACAGCGACCTCGACGCCTTCGGCGCGCTCCTTGACGAGGGTTGGCGCCTCAAGCGCAGCCTGGCTTCGCGCGTCGCCAACGAGACCGTCGACGAGGTTTACCGGCGCGCGCAGAAGGCCGGTGCGCTGGGCGGCAAGCTGCTCGGCGCAGGCGGATCGGGCTTCATGGTTTTCTACGTTCCCGAGAGACGCCAGCCGGCCGTGCGGCGCGCTCTCGAAAACTTCCTGCACGTCCCTTTCCGCTTCGAGAGCGAAGGCGGGCGGGTATTGCATTACGGCTCGCGCGCGCCCTGGCTCGACGCCCCCGAGTTGCGTCGGCCCCTCGCGACACGTCCGGCACGCGCCCCGCGCCCGGCCCGGCGCGAGGGTGAAGACGAAACCGGCGTGCGTGTGCGCTCGGTCGGGAGCCGGTCGTGATCGCGTGGTCGCCAGCGACGGTCGCCAGCGGACGTCGCAGTCTCGACGCCACCGCGGCATGGGTGCGCCGTGCCGCCCTCGAAATGGCGCTTGCCGGCGGCAAGGGCCACCTCGCGCCGGCCTGGTCATGGGTCGAAATCGGGGTAGCGCTCTACCACGGCGGAGTGCTGCGCCACCGGCCCAGCGAACCGCTCTGGGCCGGCCGCGACCGCTTCCTGCTCAGCAAGGGGCACGGCTGCCTCACGCTCTACGCCATCCTCGCCGATCGGGGTTTCTTCCCACGTAACGCGCTGGCGCGCTTCGTGCAGCCCGACGGCTTTCTCCCCGGCCATCCCGATCCGCTCATCCCCGGAGTCGAGATCGTTTCGGGATCGCTCGGTCACGGCCTCGGTGTGGGCGCCGGTCTCGCACTCGCCGCACGGCGCGACCGCAGCGATGCGCTCACGGTGGTGCTGCTCGGTGATGGCGAGTGTCAGGAGGGCTCGGTCGCCGAGGCCGCCTGCTTCGCCGCACAGCACGGCCTCGATCATCTGGTGGCGATCGTCGATCGCAACCGGCTCGGATCGACGGCCCGCACGGCCGACGTGATGAGTCATGCCACCACGCGAGCGCGCTGGGAATCGGCCGGCTTCGAGGTGCGCGAACTGAACGGCCACTCCTTCCCCGCGCTGCTGGGCACGCTCTCGGACGTGCGCCAGCGCTGCTTCGGCCAGCCACTGGTCCTGCTCGCCGACACCGTCAAGGGTCGTGGCGTGTCCTTCATGGAGGATTCGCCGCTCTGGCACCACCGTCTGCCACGCGACGAGGAGATCGAGCTTGCCCGGGCCGAACTCGGCGGGGGTCCTGCCGCTGCCTTCCTCACCACATTTTCGGACTCGCCCGGAGTTCCACCGGAGGTAGCACCATGAGTCTGGACAGCCGCGATCCACGCGACGCCGCGTTCCGTGCGATCGGAACGGTCTTCGCGGCCAACGCGCGCGCCATGCTGCTCACCAACGACATGGGCGCGCTCGGCGTCGACGAACTCTGTGCCCGTTATCCAGACCGCGTCGTCAATGCCGGTATCGCCGAGCAGAACCTGATCTCGGTCGCCGCCGGACTGGCGCTGAGCGGCCGGACGGTTTTCACCTGGGGCATCCTCTCGCACATGACGGCCCGCTGCTACGAGCAGCTTCGCCTTGACGTCTGCACCCGCGCGCTGCCGGTGATCGGCATCGCTTCCGGCGCGGGCCTGTCCTACGGCGTCGACGGCCCGACCCATCACGGCATCCACGATCTGGGCCCGCTGCGCGCGCTGCCGGGCATGGCGATCTGGAACCCCTGCGACGCGCGGATCGCGGAAGCGGCGGTGCTCGCGGCCTACCGTGACGGCGGCCCGGCGATCGTGCGCCTCGACAAGGAGGCGCCCGAGCCGGCGCACGATCTGGCGCATACCCACATCGACATGGGGCTGGCGAGCCTGCGCGCCGGCTCTGACGCGACCATCGTCGCGACCGGCGCTTCGGTCCATCGCGCGCTCGAGGCCGCGAGCCAGCTCGCGCGCGAGGGCATCTCGGCGCGGGTGGTCGATCTCTTTCGACTGGCACCCATCGACGAGGGTCTGCTCACCGGAGTTCTCGCCGAGACACCGGTCGTGGTCTCGGTCGAAGAGCACGCGCGCACGGGCGGACTGGCAAGTCTTCTCGCCGAACGAATCGCCGAGTTGGCCCGACCGCCGCGCTTCCGCGCGCTGGCGCTCGCCGATCGGCTCCTCCTCGGCGTGACCACGCGCGAGCGTGCCGAGCAGGATTACGGCATCGGCGCCACGGGCATCGCGCACGCGGTGCTCGATCTGCTGACTCTGGTGCGACGGGGCGGACTCCGTCCTGCACGCCGTGCGGCGATCGACACGAGCCGGAGGGTGGCATGAAACAGGTGCGGCTCACGGCGGCCGGTGGCGGGATCGTCGTCGGTGTCATCGGCCAGGGCACGGCGCTGGAGTTCTGCGCCAGCGCGGGCAGCCTGCGCCAGGCGGTCGGGCTCCTGCGCCTCGGCGCTGATCTGGGCATGACGCTGGTCGATACGGCTCCAAGCTACGAATACGGGCTGGCCGAGGCCGCGCTCGGTCGCGCTCTCGGCGAGGCGCGCGATCGCTTTGTTGTCGCAACCAAGTTCCCTCCGGAATGCTCCGCGCCGGACCAGCTGGTGGCGTCGGTCGAGAGCAGCCTCCGGCGCTTGCACACAGATGCCATCGACCTGCTGCAGATCCACTGGCCACACCCGACGATCCCGCTCGCCGAGACGCTGGGCGCGATGGTCCGGCTGGTCGAGCGCGGCCTCGTCAGAGCTCTCGGGCTCGGCAACTGCACCACCGAACAGCTCGGCGCGGCCCGCAGAGGAGAGGCTGCACCGCATCTCGTCGCGGTACAGCAGGAGTTCTCGCTGGCGCAACGAACGGCCGCGACCGACACCCTGCCGCTCTGCCAGGAACACGGCCTGGCGCTCCTCGCCTACAGCCCACTCGGCCGGGGCCGCGTCGTCGCAAGGGGACACGGGTCGGCCACGCTGGCCCGGCTCGCACGCCGGCTCGAGGTGAGCCCGGCCACGGTCGCGCTGGCCTGGCTCGCCGCTGAGTCGGGGGTGATCCCGATCCCCAGGGCTTCGTCCGAAAAACATATCCGACAAAATGCGGCCGCGGGGGAGCTGGCGCTCGGCCCCGAGGATCGCGAGGAGCTGGCGCTCGCCTTCGCGCCGCATGTCGAGGAGATCGATCCGGCGCGGATCGTGGTGCAAGACGATGACCCTGCTCACCCGACCTACACCACGCTCGAGCAGGCCCGCGCCAACGGGCTCGGCCTGGTGCCCGGTCCGAGCGAACTCGCCGAGCGCATCGCCGCCGGCGAGTTGTTGAAACCCGTGCGTGTCGAGCCACTCGCCAGCGGTGCGACGATGACCGGCTACCGCCTGATCGAAGGTCGCGTGCGCTACTGGGCGTGGGTCATCGCCTGGCAGGGGCGACGTCCGATTACGGCGATTGTCGAGACCCCTGGATTCGAGGAGGCCGCATGAATCCCGCCGCTACCGCGCCCAACGAGCGCCCGGCCACGCGCGGTCGCACGCGCGTGCGCAGCGCCGCCTTGTCCGGCGCCCGTTCGCCCTTCCCGCGGGCTCGCGAGGAGGAGCGCTACGGCATCGGGACCTGGGCCAGCACCGGCGAACGCGATGCCCGCGAGCACCTGCTCTCGCTGCTGCACGCGGCACCGATTCCCGGCGACCAGCTCCTCTCCAACCTGGGTCTCTTCCTCGAATCGAAGAACCTCGCGCGCCTTCTCTTCATGGACGAGCTCTTCCGGCGCATCGTCGGCGTACAGGGCGTGGTGCTGGAGTTGGGCACGCGCTGGGGGCAGAACGCCGCTCTCTTTGCAGCACTGCGCGGCATCCACGATCCCTTCAACCGCCACCGTCGGATCGTCGCCTTCGACACCTTCGAGGGTTTCCCCGAACTCTCCGCGGCCGATGGCACAGCCGGATTGATGAAGCTCGGCAACCTTGCCGTGACGCCCGGCTACGCCGACTTCCTGCGCGAGGTCCTGCGCACGCAGGAGAGTCTGGCCCCGCTCGCGCACATCGAGAAGTTCGAGATTCGAGCGGGCGACGCAACCCGGGAGCTACCGGCTTACCTCGTGGAACGCCCGGAGACGATCGTCGCGCTCGCCTATTTCGATTTCGATCTCTACGAGCCGACGCGACACTGCCTCGAAATCCTGCGGCCACGACTCGTGCGCGGCAGCGTGCTCGCGTTCGACGAGCTCAACGACCCTGATTCGCCGGGCGAGACACTCGCCCTGATGGAGACCTTCGGTCTCGGCAACGTGCGGCTCCAGCGTCCGTCCTATTGCTCGCGCGTCTCCTTCCTTGTGGTGGAGTGATCCTCTCATGCTCGATTCGATGATCGTCGATGCTTTGCGCGGCAAACGTGCTCTGGTGACCGGCGGCACTGGCATGGTCGGCCGCGAGGTGGTCGACCGACTGATCGCCGCCGACTGCCGCGTGCGTGTGGCTTCCCTCGACGATGTGCGCCCGAACCCGGCGGCGGAGTATGTCCGCGCCGACTTGACCGACGCGCGCGCCTGCGCCGAGGCCGTCGCCGGCTGCGAGTTGGTCTTCCACGTCGCGGGCATCAAGGGCTCGGTCGCGGTGACCACCGCGCGCCCGGCGAGCTTCTTCGTGCCGCTGCTGCTGCTGAACACCACGCTGCTCGAAGCCGCGCGCCGCGCCGGAGTCGAGAAGCTCGTCTACACGAGCTCGATCGGTGCCTACCCGAGCCGCGAGCGCTTCGTCGAGGACGAGGCCTGGGCGGGTGAGCCGATGGATACCTTTCCCGGCTGGGCCAAGCGCATGGGCGAGCTGCAGATCCGGGCCTACCGTCGGCAATACGGACTCGATGGCTGGTCGATCGTGCGACTCACCAACGTCTACGGCATCGGTGACAATTTCGACCCGGCAAGCGCGATGGTGATCCCGGCCCTCATGGCCCGCATCGCCGCCGGGGAGGACCCGCTCGTGGTATGGGGCGACGGCAGCGCCATCCGCGAGTTCGCCTGGGCCGGCGACATCGCCGACGGCGTGATCCGCGCGCTCCACTTCGGCACCGATGGCGAGCCGATCAACCTCGGCACCGGCACGGGTGTCTCGGTGCGCGAGTTGGTCGAGACGCTCGCGCAAATCGTGCCGTTTCGCTTCGAATTCGACCCCTCGAAACCCGCCGGGTTTCCGTGCCGGCTCATGGACGTGACGCGGGCGCGCGAGCGGCTCGGTCACGTCGCGATGACCCCGTTGCGCGAGGGGCTCGAGCGCACCTGGCGCTGGTTTGTCGCTCACCAGGGCGAGCATCTCGGCAAGCAGGATTATTTCCGGGAGTGTGCGTGATGGAGATCCGCGAGACACGACTCCGGGGTGTTCACCTGATCACCCCGCCCACCATCTTCGAGGACTTCCGCGGTGCCTACGTCGAGACCTACAACCGGCGGATCTATCGGGCCTCGGGGATCGACCTCGACTTCGTACAGGACGATATTTCGGTTTCGCACCGCAATGTTCTGCGCGGGGTTCACGGCGATCAGAAGACGTGGAAGCTCATCAGTTGCCTGCATGGCAAGTTCTATCTGGTCGTCGTCAACTACGATCCCGCCTCGCCCCAGTACCGGCAGTGGGAGGGTTTCACCCTCTCGGACCAGAACCGCATGCAGGTGCTCGTGCCGCCGCGCTTCGGCAACGGCCACGTCGTGCTGAGCGAGACCGCGATCTTTCACTACAAACAATCGACCGAGTACGACCGCGCCGGGCAATTCACGCTGCTGTGGAACGACCCCGATCTCGGCATCTGGTGGCCCGTGCGGGACCCGATCGTCTCCCAACGAGATGCGGGCCTCGCGGCATGAGCGCACGAGGCGAGCCGAACGCGGCCGGGTGCCGCATCACATGGACAGCATCATGAATCTCGAAAAGAAAATTATTCTCGTCACCGGTGGTGCGGGATTCCTCGGCGGAGCGCTGCTCCGCCGGCTCCTCGCCTCGGGCCACCGTGTGCGGACGACGGTTCACGAGCGTTCGATCGAGATCATCCATCCCCAACTCGAGTTGATCGGTGCCGACTTGACCCGGATCGATGACTGCGCGCGTGCGGTCGCAGACTGCGACGTGGTCATCCACTGCGCCGCCGTAACCTCGGGTGCGGCCGTGATCGTGTCGCGACCGCTCGTCCACGTCACACCCAACGTACTGATGAACACCTCCCTGCTGGAGGCCTGCTATCACGCGGGCATCGAACGCTTCGTGTTCCTCTCGAGCGGTGCAGCGTACCCCGACACGGGATCGAGGCCGGTGGGCGAGGACGAAATGCACGCCGGGCCGCCGCACCCCGTCTACTTCCCGGTCGCGAGCATGAAGCGCTTCACCGAGCAACTCTGCGAGATGTGGGCGCGCCGTGCGCGGCCGCCCATGAGTACGGTGATCGTGCGCCCCTCGAACGTCTACGGTCCGGGCGATAAATTCGATCCCGCGACCTCGCACGTCACCGCGGCATTGATCCGCAAGGTCGCTCTACGATTCTGCCCGCTGGAGGTCTGGGGCACGGGCGATGATGTGCGTGATCTGATCTACATCGAGGACTTTCTCGATGGACTCCTGCTCGCAGCCCGGACAGAGGCGCCGCATCTGGCCGTGAACATCGCCTCGGGGCACGGTGTCTCGGTGCGCGAAATTGTCGCGACCCTCCTCGACATCGATGGCCGGCCCGATGCCCGGGTGTGCTTCGATCCGACCAAGCCGAGCACGATTCCGGTCCGACTCCTCGAGGTCGAACGCGCGCGCGATGTGCTCGGCTTCGCCGCTCGAACCTCGTTGCGCGAAGGGCTCGCGGGGACGCTCGCGTGGCTCCGCGACCAGGAGGCGGCCGCGCAACCCGAGGAGCTGCGCCGTGCTTCCTGAGGACAGGCCTGGACCCGACGGCAGCGGGGACATCCTCGTCTCCGCCCTGGTCTCGACCTTTTGTGCGGAGCGCTTCATGGAGGGCCTGCTCGACGATCTCGAGGGGCAGTCGATCCGCGATCGCATGGAGATCGTGATCGTCGATGCCCACTCGCCCGAGCGCGAGGGCGAGATCGTGCGCGCCTGGCAGAAACGCTTCGACAACATCGTCTACGTCAGGACTGACGCACGCGAGAATGCACACTGCTCGGTGAACCGTGCCTTTCGCCACTCGCGTGGCCGTTACGTCACGCCCGCGGCGACCGACGATCGGCACCATCCGCGCTGCTTCGAGCGACTCGTGGCAACGCTCGAGGCCACTCCCGACGCCCTGCTTGCCTTCGCCGACAGTGCCGTCACCAGCACCGAGAACCAGAGCTTCGTCGAGGCCGACGTGATCGGCTGGTTTCTCTGGCCCGAGTACGATCGCCGAACACTCTTCGATTGCTGCATCATCGGACCGCAGCCGCTCTACCGCCGCGAGCTGCACGAATGGCACGGCGGTTTCGACGAGGAAATGCTCGTCGCCGGCGACTACGAGATGTGGCTGCGCGCCGCCGCGGCCGGGCATCACCTCGTGCACGTCCCCGAGTTGCTCGGCCTGTATCTGCAAAACATGAAGGGCAACGAGTACAGGAACCAGAAGCTCTGCTTCGAGGAGTCGGAGCGAGCGCGCCTGCGCCACTGGCGCGAGGCCTGGGGTCCGCGCCCCGAGCCACGTTCGTCGTATTTCGTCTCCGCGGGAGCACCCCGACACGGTCGGGTGCGCGCTCCCGCCGCGGCGTCGCCGCCCGCACCCGCCACAGCGCCCCCCGGCGCGGCGCGGGCGGCGGCGCCCACTCACGCAACTGCCGTTCGTCCGAACCCGGCCGCAGATGCAGCACCGCTGGTCTCGGTCGTCATTCCAACACGCGACCGTCCATTCTGGCTGGAGCGCGCCGTGCGCAGCGCGCTGGCGCAACGCGACGTCGCGGTCGAGGTGATCGTCATCAACGACGGCGGGGCGCCGGTCGAGGATCGTCTGCTCGCTTGTGATGCCGCAGAGCGGATCGTTTCGCTTCGCTTGCCTGCCCCACGCGAGCGTTCGGCGGCGCGCAATGCCGGGCTGGCGCTGGCGCGCGGCACATGGGTTGCCTTCCTCGACGACGATGACTGGTGGCAGGACGACCACCTCGCCGCCCTGGTCGAACATGCGGAGCGCACGGGTGGCCGGGTCGTCTACTCCGATGCACGCGCGGTGTTCGAGCGACCCGGTGCCGGGCCGAGCGGCTACACGGCGGCCGGCGAAGAGGTGATGGCGCTCCGAAACTTCGACCGCGCCCAGCTTCTCGTCGGCAATTATATCCCGATCCTGTGCGCCCTCGTGCACCGCGACGCTCTTGCCGAGCTGGGCGGCTTCGACCCCGGGTTCTCGACCCACGAGGACTGGGAACTCTGGCTTCGACTCTCGGCGCGCTACACCTTCCACCACCTGGCGCACCTGTCGGCCAACATCTCGTGGCGCGACGACGGCAGCTCGACCACGAGTTCCCGCCAGGAGGACTTCATTCACACCTGCGAGCGGCTCCACGCACGCTACACAGCGGAAGCCGAGCGTCTGCCCGGCGTGCGCGAGGCACAGGTCCGTTATCTGGAGAACATGCGGGCACGCCTCGCGCAGCCTCGCCCGAGCATCGCTGCCGCGGCGGGCACGCCTACAGAAATCGTCGAGCAAGCCGCGCTGACCGTACCCGGAGCGAGTGCCCCGACCGGCGACGCCGAACTCGCGAGTGCACGGCTGGCACTGGCCGCGAATCAGCTCGCCGAGGCGCGTACCTGCCTCGACCGCGCCCTCGCGCAATCCTCGGAGAACGCCGAGTTCTGGCTCACCGAGGGCGTTCTCTCCATCCAGGAACTTGACTACCCACGAGCAGCCGATGCCTTCGCGCGCGCGACCTCGCTCGGTGGCGACGAGCGTCGCGCGCGGCTGGGCTTCGGCATGGCGACGCTGGGCGCAAACCGCGCCGAGGAGGCGTGGGACACACTCGCCACGCTGGCTGCCGGCACGCCCGGCGATCCCGCGATCGTGCACTGGCTGCTGCGCGCCGGCGTGGTGCTGGAGCGCTGGGATACGCTCGCCGAGCATCTCGCCGACCACCTGCGCGTGCGCGGTGATGACCACGCGACGCGCTTTGCTCTCGCCGGCATTCAATTGCGCCGCGGCGCCCTCCCCGAAGCCGAAGCGCTTTATCTGGAACTCATCGAGACGGCGCCCGAACTCGACGGCCTCGACGCCCTCGCCCATGCCCTCGCCGACGCGGCTGCTTGACCTCACTCGCCTGTCGCGGTGACCCTTCCCCGGCTCCCGGATCGGCCCCTTCCAGCAGCGCCAGGCATCGCTCACGGCAGGCTGGCTTCGCCCCGAACGAGGCAAGCGCAAAGAGATGCTCCCCTGCACGGGCCACCGGGCACCAAGGTGCCGCGCCCGCCGCGCGTCGACGGCCCGCCCGAGACGACCGGGCCAGCCGCGATGCACCGAGATGCCACGACAATCTCCCGGCCTCGCGCGGGTCGATCTTCCGATCCCCAGCCCGAGGCGACTTGCGCCGGGCCGACGTGTCTGGTGACGGCTCCCCGGTTGATGATGGATTCTCCTCTGGTCATCCGCGCCGGCCACCGGGCGCTCGCCCATCTGCGTGAACGTGGCTTGACCCCCAACGATATCGGGACCCTGGTCGGCGCCTCGGGCGGCCCGAAGTGGCTCGTGCTTGCCGCCATGGATCGCGTCTGGGCGCACTGGCTCGTCGCCGGCCGCGACGCGCCGCTCCATCTACTCGGTTCATCCATCGGCACCTGGCGACATGCCTGCTTCGCCCAGACCGATCCGGTGGCGGCATTCGAGCGCTTCGAGGAGGCCTACGTCGCGCAGAGCTACACGGGACAACCCACGGCGGCCTGCATCTCGCGCGTGAGCCGCGACATCCTCGGCCATCTGCTCGCCGCCGACGGCGCGCGCGCCATCGCGACACACCCGCTGCTGCGGAGCCATGTTGTCACGGCAAGGAGTCGCTGGCCGGTCGCCACCGACCGACGCGTACCCCTTGCCCTCGGCATTGGCGGCGCCGCTCTGGCCAACGTGTTCGCGCGGCCTCTCGTCGGGAACTTCTTCCAGCGAGTCGTGTTCCACACAGGCCACGCCTGCGCGTTCGGGTTCCACGGTTTCGCGACAAAGGTCCTGCCCCTCCCGGTAGAGTCAGTACCCGACGCGATCCTCGCCAGTGGCTCGATCCCTCTGGTCATGAAGGCGGTGCGAATGCCACCCGCCGCGCCCCCGGGCCTCTACCGTGATGGGGGAATCGTCGACTATCATTTCGACTTCTGCTTCGAGCGCCCGCCGGGCCTCACCCTCTACCCGCACTTCTTCGACCGCATCACGCCGGGCTGGTTCGACAAGGCGCTGCGCTGGCGGCGCCCGGCGATAGGCGATCTTGACGATGTCCTTCTGGTCGCGCCCTCGGCGGCTTTCGTCGCCACCTTGCCGGGCGGCAAGGTGCCCGACCGTGACGACTTCCAGACCCTGCCCACGGCCGAACGCATCACCGCCTGGCGAGCCGTACTCGACGCAACCCGCCACCTCGCCGACGCGCTCGACGGACTGCTGGCCCACGGACGGCTCGCCGAAATCGCGCAGCCCTTCACCCCGGCCTGATCCCGAGCCGGCTCTGCCGACTCAGGAGCGGGGTTCGTTCAATTCGATCACGTTACCCGAGGGGTCCTGCAGGAAGGCCTGTCGTCCCGCACCGGGCAACGCCATCGGGTCGCTGACCTGGACCCCGCGCGCGCGCAGCTCGGCACAGATCTCGTCAATCCCATCGACCGCGACCGCGAAATGCTCGCCGTGTGCGACGTGGCGCTCGCCGGTCGCGATGAGGTGGAGTTGCTGACCGCCCGGCCCGCCGATCGCGAGCCACGCCCCGGGGAACCCAAAATCGGGACGCGGGAGCGGCTCGAAGCCGAGGATCTCGACGTAGAAGGGGAGTGCCTCTGCGAGATCGACGACGTTGATCGAAACGTGGTGGACGCCGCGAGCCTTCATACCGATCCCCCTTAACGGCCGGCGGCGAACCGCGCCCGCGACGCGGTGGTGGTCCCGCCCGAGGGGACCCGGTCCCACGTCGCCATGCATGCACGCGCGACACGCCATCGCCGCACAATCCAAGGCCTCGACGTCGCCGCCGGAGTCTCGTCAGGGATCGATCTGGACGACGACGGCCCCGCGCTGGTCAACGGCCGAGCGGCCGACCACGATTTCGAACCGACCGCCGTCAACACACCAGTCCCGCCGCAACGGATCCCAGTGCCGGAACGCCTCCCGCTGGATCTCGACGCGAACGCGACGGCTCTCTCCCGGCGCGAGCATCACCTTGGCAAAGGCCACCAGGTCGCGCGGCGGCCGTTGCACCTTGGCATCGAGCGCCCGCGCATAGACCTGCACCACTTCGGAGCCGGCTCGCGCGCCCGTGTTGCGGAGCGACACCGCCACCTCGAGGGTGGCGTCGTGCCCAAGCGCGTGCGGCGAGACCTCGACCGCGCCGTACTCGAAGGTCGTATAAGAAAGCCCGTGGCCGAAGGGGAAGGCCGGCGCGATACCACGCGCCTCGTACCAGCGGTAGCCGATCAGGAGCCCCTCGCCGTAGTGCACCTTGCCGAACTCGCCGGGGTAGTTTCCAAAAGCTGGATTGTCTTCGTAGTGCCGCGGCCAGGTCTGAGGCAGACGCCCGCCGGGATCGGCCACGCCGAGCAGCAGATCGGCGATCGCACCACCGGCCTCCTGGCCGGGGAACCACGTCACCAGTGTAGCCGCCGTGCGCTCGACCCAGTCCGTCAAGACCGGGGACCCGGCATTGATCACGACGACCGTGCGCGGGTTCGCCGCCGTGACGGCCTCGATCAGCGCGACCTGCTCGCCGGGTAACGCCATCGAATCACGGTCGCGGCCCTCGGTCTCCCAATCGAGATTCGTGCCGACAAACACCACCGCGGCATCACTCGCCGCCGCCAGTGCAACCGCCCGCTCGGCGAGGTCAGCGCGCACCGGGGGCAGCAGTCCGAGCACGAAGCCGGCGACCCCAAGGCCCTGCCAGCAGGCGTACTCGAACTCGAGATCGACCGGGCGTCCCGCTACGAGTTCAACCTCGGCACACAGCTCGGCACAGCCAAAACCAAAGAAGGTCTCGCCGGGCTGGCGCTTTTCCTGGTCCCAGCCGTCGATCACCAGCTTGCCGTCGAGCCGGACGCGGCCCGGCCCGACGCAGGTCAGCGCGAGCGTGTGGCGGCCGCTCTCGGCGACGACCAGCCGGGCCCGGACCCGCGCCGAGAAGTCACCCGCGACGAGGTCGGGCGCCGGCGCGCCGAGCCATTGCTCGCGCAACCAGGGCAGCTCACGGACGTGGGCCGGGGTGCCCGTGGGTTCGCGGCCGGCAAAAAGTTCGATCTGGGCGTGGCCGCGGGCCGCACCGGTTTCATCGGCCAGCACCGCGCGGGTGATCGGCGGCGTCGTGCGATGGATGAGCGTGCCCCGCTCGAAACCGACCTCGACGCGATCGCCGAGACGCTCACGCAGCTCGTCGAGCGGAATCGAGAGAGTGTGCGGGCTGACCTGGGCGCTGCCGCCACCCTGAAACGACGGCGTCTCGGCAAGAGTGCCAATCACGGCAAGCCGCTTCAGGCGAGTCGGATCGAGCGGCAGAGCCGAGTCGCGGTTGTGCAGCAGCACAGCACTGCCCACTGCCGCCGCGCGCGCGAGTGCACGGTGCTCGGCCAGGTTCTCGCTGCGCTCGCGTGCGGGCGAACCTTCGTCGAGGGCGCCGCTCCATTCGAGCAGATCCAGCACGCGGCGGGCCGACGCGTTGACGAGCTCCTCGTCCACGGCGCCCGAGCGCACCGCGGAGGCCAGCTTCTCACCGCGGTGGCGCGTCGGGCCGGGCATCTCGAGATCGAGGCCGGCGATCGCCGCCTCGGCGGTCGTGTGCATCCCGAACCAGTCCGAGATCACGAGCCCGCCGAAACCCCACTCGCGGCGCAAGATCCGATCGAGCAGCTCCTGGTGATCGGCGGCGTGGATGCCGTTGATCCGGTTGTAGGCGCTCATCACGCATCGCACGCCCGCCTGTTTGACGGCGACCTCGAAGGGGCGGAGGTAGAGTTCACGCAGCGGCCGCTCGGCAACCTCCGAGCTGATCGAGTGGCGCTCGAACTCCGAGTCGTTGCACACGAAATGCTTGATGCACGCGGCAACGCGATGCGATTGCACCCCCTCGACGTAAGCCACGGCCAGGCGGGCCGTCAGCTCGGGATCCTCGGACATGCACTCGAAATTGCGCCCGGCGAGTGGCGAGCGGTGCAGGTTGACGGTGGGCGCCAACAGGACGCGAGCACCCTTGGTGAGCGCCTCGGCACCCAGCATCTCGCCGACGCGCCGCACCAGCTCCGGGTCGAAGCTGGCGCCGAGTGCCGTGCCGCAGGGCGTACACACCGAGGTCTGGCCCGAATGCGATTCGCCGCGCGCCCCATTTGGACCGTCGCTCACCTTGAGCGCCGGGATCCCGAGCCGCTCGATCGGCACGGTGTGCCAGAGATCGCGCCCCGCCATCAACGCGCAGCGCTCCTCGAGTGTCAGTTGCGAAAACAACTCCTCGACCCGTCGACTCATGGGCAGGCACGTTGGTCGAGTCGGTGCAGTCTTGCAAGTTACGATATCGGGACCGCGCAGGAATCGACTCGGACGAGCCGCTCAGGCCGTGCCGGCGCGGACCAGTCGGCCGGGGCGGGCGCCGGTCGGCTCGCCGTCCTCGAAACTGACTTCGCCCGCGACCACGGTCGCGCGGTAGCCGTGGGCGCGCTGCACGAGACGACGGCCCGAGGCGGGCAGGTCGAAGATCATCTCGGGGGCCGCGACGCCCAGTTCCGCGAAATCGATCACGTTGAGGTCGGCCCGCAGGCCCGGCACGAGCCGGCCCCGGTCCGCGAAGCCGAAGACCTCGGCCGTGCGGCTCGTTTGGAGGCGCACCAGCGTCTCGACGTCGATGCGTGCGCCGCGCTCGCGGTCGCGTCCCCACCAGGCCAGCATCCAGGTCGGCATCCCGGCATCACAGATCAAGCCACAATGCGCGCCCCCATCCGAGAGCCCGAGCACAGTGGCCGGGTGCGTCATCATCTCGCCCACGGCATCGAGGTTGCCGTCGACGTAGTTGAGCAACGGCGCAAAGAGAAAGGCGCGGCCCTCGTTCTCGAGAAGATGGTCGAGCGCAATTTCTTCCGGTCGGCGCCCACTGCGACGGGCTTGCGCGGCAATACTCGTCTCGGGCTCGGGCTCGTAGACCGGCGGATCGCCCAGCGGGTACATCTGGGCGAAGTTCGACAAGAGAGCGCGCGATACCGGGTTCACGAGGCGCGTCTCCTCGGCCAGCAGTCGCGCTCGAAGTGTCGGCTCAGAGAGCCGCGCCACGCGCTCGGGAAGAGTCAGGGACGCGATCTCCTGGTAGGACGGGTGCGCAACAAAGGGGTGACTCGTGCTCTGCAAGCCGAAGAGCATCCCCGTCGGCCGGCACGCTACCTGCGGCACGATGCGCTCGCCGAGGGCGGTCAGCTCGGCCGCGGTGGCCAGCGACCTGCGGTAGGCGAGTGGATCATGGGGCTGCTGCGCGATCGCGAACGTGATGGTGCAGCCGCTCTCCCGCGCCAGCTTTCGCATCCACGAGAGATCGGGCTCACGGCCGAGCGAGTCGGTGATCATCTCGAACATGCGCGGCCCCGGCACGCGCCCGAGCGCCCGGCCGATCCCGAGCATCTCGCCAGCGCTCGACGCCGTGCCCGGCACGAGGCCGTGCCGCGAACGGTGCAGAATCGTGCGCGAGGTCGAGAAGCCGACCGCGCCCGCGGCAAGCGCCTCCTCGGTGAGGCGCGCCATCTCCTCGACCGCGGCATCAGGGATCTCGTTGTCGTGGGCTCGCTCGCCCAGCACGTAGGCGCGCAGCGCGCAGTGCGGAACCATCGCGGCGATGTCCACCGTGCGCGGCATGCGTTCGAGCACGTCGAGGTATTCCGGGAAGGACTCCCACTGCCAGTCGATGCCTTCGCTCAATGCCGTGCCGGGAATATCCTCGACTCCCTCCATGAGTTCGATCAGGAAGTCTCTCTGGTCGGGCCGCACCGGCGCGAAGCCCACGCCACAATTGCCCATGACCAGCGTCGTCACGCCGTGCCAGCTCGACGGCGCAAGCACCGGATCCCAAGTGGCCTGGCCGTCGTAGTGGGTGTGCACGTCGACCCAGCCCGGCGTGACCAGCGCTCCCGCCGCGTCAATCTCACGCCGTGCGGGGCCGGCACGGCCGCCGACCTGCGTGAGTTTCCCGCCGTCGATGGCGAGGTCGCCGGTGAAGCGCGCCTGGCCCGTGCCGTCGATGATGGACCCGCCTCGCACCACCAGATCGTGCATGGGCAGCTCGCATAACAGGCGCGCCGGGCGAGAGATACGGGGGGGTGCGACACCTGCGCTCGGTTCGTCGGCCACGGAACGCTCGGGCAGCGCGCCTTACGCGTGCATTCGGTTCGCTGGTCGCGGCCCACCCCAGGACTCACGGGCAGCGCGCCCACCAACTCCTGGCGCGCGGCATGTTCGGTTCGTTGGCCACGGGCCACCCCTGCTACACTGCACGCTCCATGCCCGGTCCCATCTGCCGCACGAGGTCGAGAACACTCTCCCTGCTTGCGGGCTCGTGGCCTCGCGCGCGTGCGGCTCGGCCGGCGCCAAGGCGTGCCCGTTCACGCAGGCCGCCGTGCAGCGCCGATCGGGCCGAGCGGACCGCTGCCATGGCTGGGCGAATGTTCCGCGTCGGCCTGCTGCCGGGCCTGCTGGCTTGCGCCATCGCCGCTGGCCTCGGCTGCGCGCCCCGGCACGCCCCCGTCCCAACCCCGGCCGCCGACCTGATCGCCGTGCGCACACTGGCGCCGGGAATGGTGTTCGACATGCGCTACGCCGGCCCGGACAACTTCACCGGCGCGGCCGTGCCGGGCTACGACGCGCCGGAGTGCTGGCTCAGCCCGCCTGCGGCCGAAGCACTCGCCGCCGTGCAGCGCGACCTCGGGGCGCGCGAACTCGGCCTTGTCGTGTGGGATTGCTATCGCCCGCAACGCGCCGTGTCCGCCTTCATGCGCTGGGCGGCCGACCCTGACCGTACGGGACGCCAACGCTGGTACCCGAACATCGCAAAATCAGCACTCGTGCCCGAGGGCTACATCGCCGAGCGCTCGGGCCATAGTCGGGCGAGCACGGTGGACGTGGGCCTCGTTCGCCGCGCCGCGGACGGCCACTCCGATCTCCTCGACATGGGCACCGCGTTCGACTTCTTCGATCCGCGCGCCCACACCGCAGCGCAGGGCCTCTCGTCCGAGCAGCGGGCGAATCGCGCGCTCCTGGTCGAGTCGATGCGCGCCCGCGGCTTCGTCAACTTCGACAAGGAGTGGTGGCACTACACGCTGCGCGACGAGCCCTGGCCCGAAACCTATCTCGACGTGCCCGTGCGCGCCGCTCTCTCACCCGACTGAGCAACACGCGCTCTCGGGATGGCGGGTGGCACCGCGCCGGGCAGCCTGCCGCGGGTCGGTCCTGCGGAAAGGCCCGAGCGCGCGGTCGAATATTGTTCCGCTGACATTGAGCCGGGCACGCAGCCACGCAAGACTTCGCGCCGATGCAGGGCAGACCGCGCCGCGACATGCGAACCGGGAGGATTTGATAGCGATCGCACTCGACACACTTGCGTACGCGCGACGGCTGCGCGAGGCTGGCTTCAGCGAGGAGCAAGCCGAGGGACAGGCACGAGCGCTCGCGATCGCCATGACCGATTCGCTCACCACGAAGCAGGATCTGCGGGAATTTGAGATGCGGGTCGACGCCCGCTTCGAGCGGGTCGACGCTCGCTTCGAGCAGATCGAGCGGCACCTCGACACACGCTTGAACGAGTTCGAGAAACGCCTCGAGATCCGTCTGGCCGCGCAGGATCAGCGCCTCGATGCGCGCCTCGGGGAGATGACCGCGCGCTTCGAAGGGCGCCTCGCCGACCTCGAGCGCCGGACGACGGTCCGCCTCCTCGCCGGCATCGGAGTCGTCTCCGCCCTGGTCAAGCTCCTCTGACGTACGGGCGGGTCAGCGCGACAGCGCCAACCCCGATGCCTCGCTCGTCGGGGTCATCACGCCGCGCGGCACGGGATCGGGGCCCTGCAACGTGAGGTGGAGCTTGCCGAAGAGAGCACTCCCATAGGCTCGCTGCGACAGGTTCTTCGGCACCGTCATCTCCCAGGGCGAGACCATCGAGCTGGCCAGGTCGTTCGGCCCAAGCGCATCCAGCACATTGGTGCGGCAGAGGAAGCGGCCGTCAAAGATCACCCCGTGAGGGTCGTGCAGGCGGCATTGACCAGGCGTTGTGGAACCGAACCTCGCCACGGGCGATCACGTCAATGTCAGGCACGGCGGGGGCGGTCGCACCGCCGTAGCCGAGGGCCTTGACCTGGTCAATTCCAGCATCGCCCATGATGACGAGCAAGATGTTCGGCACCGGACGCGCAGAGCCGGGCATCCCGAGAGCGAGCAGTGCAGCGAAGATCAACCCAGCCGAGAGCAGGCCAGTGGCGATTTCAAAGGTCATGGCAGGCTTGCCCCGCCACAGCGAACTGTTCAAGCACATGGCACGACAGGGGTCCCCTCCAAATCCAAGTAGCGCTACATCTGGGACTGTTGATGCTACACGACCTCTGCCGCACCCCCGCGGCGGCCCTCGTCCACCCGACCAATTCCTGCCCTGACTTTGGCTGCCTCAGCAACCCTCCTCGAACCGCCGACCGCGCCCTTTGCGGCGCCCCCACCCGCCCGGTCGGAGCCCTCGCCCGACCAAGGCTCTGCCGCGCCCGTGGCAGCGCCAGTCCGCGCGCCGTCGCCTTTGCCCTGAGGAATCACGACCCGCCCAATGTCTGTCGCGCCAGCACCAACCCCGGTCCGGGCCCTCGCCCGACCAAGGGTCTGCCGCCCTGACTTGCCATGGGGCACACCAAATCCGTTGTCACGCCGCCAGAGTTGAAGTATTGACCGTGGTCGTGACTCTTCCTGAACGGTCATCACGCCGAGGGGTGGAACGGATCCCGCCGAATCGCGAGACTCTGCTTCTCGTCCGGAGTCAGGTTGCCAAGCGCCTGGCACACCTCGACCTCACCGAACGTCGCCTGCTGGTCCTGATTTCCGTGCTCAACGGATTCGCGAGCCCGCGCACACTCGCCGCGGCGCAGACCTGCAGCGGCGAGCCCCCGGCCCGCGACAGTGCGCGGAGACTCTCGCGCCTCGAAGTCCTCGGCCTCATCAGCCTCCTGCCCGATGGGTCGGCCCAGATCACCAGCGACAGGCTTCGTGAAGCTCTCCTGACTGCGGTACCGAGCACCGAGCTCGCCCGACTGCACGGCGCAGCCGGTAACAGCCTCGCCCTCACGCACCGCCACGCGCGCGACGCCGTCGCCGAAGCCGTCGCCGAGCACTACCTGCGGGCCGCCGACGCCGGCTTCGTCGAGCGCGCTCTCGAATGGCTCGGCCGCGCGGCACGGGTCGCCTCCGAAGGGTTCGCCTGGGAACGCGCGACGGAGCTACTCGAGACGGCACTCGGGCTCGTCGATCGGCACGCCGGCGAACTCGGCAACACCGCCGGCTGGCACTGCGATCTCCTGCTGCAGCTCGCGGACTACCACGAGCGCTGGAGAGGCCCTCCTGGCGCCGGCAGTCTGCGCGAGGAGGCGCTCGAATTCGCGCGTCGGGCGGGCGATGCGCAGCGCGTGGGCCGGGCCGCCCTGGCACTGACGCCGCTCGGGTGTGCCGTCGTCGGATCGGTCGCCGTCCGTGCCGAGATCCTCGATCAGGCCGAACTGGCCCTGCCGCGCGACGAGAGCGCGCTGCGCGCGCGCCTGCTCGCACGGCGCGCACTCTACCGCTCGCTCGATCCCTGGCCGAAACTCTTGCCGCACAGCCCCCGAGGCGAGATGCAACGCGACGAGCTGATCCGGCTGGCCGAACGCTCGGGAGATCCGCTGGCGATCGACGAATGCCTGCTCGCGCACCTGGTCACGACGGCCAGTTCGCTCCCGGTCGCTCGACGACAAACGCTCACCGCACGACTCGTCGCCCAGACCGCCGCATCGCCGGATGTCGGCCTGCGCGCTGTCGCTCTCCATCTCCATGCCTTGACCGCTCTCCAGGCAGGCGACCGCGAAGCATTCAACCGCGCCGTGGTCACCTGCCGCAAGATCGCTCGGGCGGGCGCGCCGCATATTCGCTGGCTCGTGCCCTGTCTCGCTGGGGCAGGCGCTCTGCTCGATGGGCGGGCAACGGAGGCCTTGGGGCTTGCCGACGAATCCTGGAACTGTGGCAGGGACGCGCTCCGCCCCCTCGGCCGGTTGGTGCGCGGCGAAGTTCAGTGCGCAGTGCACCGGCTGCGCGGCACACTTCCTGGCTATGTCGCGGCCAAGCGCGAAATCTGGGCGGACTGGACGACCATACCCGCGATTCGGGCCCTCTGGGCGCGACTCGAGGCGGAAACCGGGAACCTTGCCGCGGCAGCACGACTCGTGCGCGGCTTCACCCCGGGCGATCTCGATGCGTTCGACCACCAGATCTGCGGCGGCAGCAGTCTCGCGCGCCTGGCGCGAGCGGTCTGTTTACTGGGCGACCGCGTGATGGCAGAACGCCTCTACCCGCGCCTCGGGCCCTTTGCGGACGAATGCGTCGTCGGCGGGTCCGGCGCGGTCTGCGAGGGGCCGATCTCGCTCGTTCTCGCCCTCCTCGCCGATCTCCTCGAACGCCCCGGCGAAGCCAAGGCCTTCTTCGCCCGCGCTCGCGAATCCGCCCGGCACCTGCAATCGAGCGTCCTGCTGATCGAAGTGACCGAGGCGGAAGCGGCGATGCGGTCTCGCCGCGCTGGACCGCAGAGCCGGGAGAAAGCACGGGCCCTGATCATCGAGGCGGATCGGTTGCGCGACGCGCTGCCCTCCGATCTTGCGGCCACTCCCCCGCCCGGCCTGCGCGAGACCATCGCAGAGCTGCCCCCCACCTGGACGCTCCGCCGGACCGGCAGCCGGTGGCTGGTCTCCGATCAACACGGCGAATTTTTGCTCCCTCCGTTCAAGGCCCTCTACGACCTGCATCTGCTGGTGACGCAGCCCGGTCGCCCAATCCCCGTCACGCTGCTCGCGGGCACCGCCCCGGCTGCCGGCTCGACCGCGATATCCGTCAAGGATATTACCACCCGAGGGCAAGCGGACGCGGCGGCGGCGCTGGGCCTCGACCGCATCGCCTACGAGCAATACCGGAGGCGCCTCATCGCGTGTCGCGAGGAGCGCGTGCAGGCCGAGAGCGCGCACGACCTGAGGGCGGTGAAGGGGCTCGACCGCGAGGTCGCGCAGATCGACGCCGAAATCGCAGCGAACCGACGGCTCGCCGGGGGCGCAGGCAACAGCGCCGACCGCGCGCGCAAGGCAGTGAGCCTGCGTCTCCGCCGTGGCATCGACCAGATCGCGGCCCATTGCCCCGAGCTGGCCCATCACCTGCGCCGCTCCGTCCATACCGGGTTCACCTGCGTCTACGAGCCCTGCGAGACCGCGCACTGGCTGCTGTAGAGCGAGGGACCACCGGCGCGCGGAGGCTTCTCGGCGCCCCCAGGGCCTTCGGCCCGTGGCGCAACCGGCTGCCGGGCGGCCGGAACTCGCGAGCGACGTAGCATCCGATGGCCCAGATGTAGCGCAATTGGGGCAGGTCCTGGTCCGTCGAAAGGAAGCACCGAATGATCGACACTGTACGCCCTTCAGCATCCATCACGCACCCTGCGGCAGCGGCGCCTCTGGCCGTGCGGCCCCCTCCGCTCCGGGGGAGATCTCCCGGGCCGGCCGGCGTTGGACCCATGGCGGGCGGGCGACCTTCTCGAGCCGGGCGACGGCCCAAAGGTCTCGCCGAATCGGCGGCCCTGCTCATCGCTCTGGCGTGGACGGCCTGCGGCTCCGTCACCTCCACGACGAATACCACGGAGGTCCGCGGCGACCGTTACTGCGAGATCCTGCTCGGCACGATCGAGGGACAAATGACGGCGCTCGAGGTCTACAACACCTACGGGATCAACGATTGCCCCGCCGACGCCTGGACCGACGTGAGCGCCGCGCAGATCCAGAGCGAGACCGGCGTGGACCTGGTGGAATTGAACGGCCCCAGGGTCTGGATGATGGACGAATTCTCGGGCAACACGGAGCTGCTCGATCCAACCGTCAAGAATCTAGACGGCGTGGAGATGCGGCTCGCGGGGGTGCTCAACATCGCGACGCGCGACCTGCCCGCGTTCGTTTCCGGCAGCTCCCCCTACGAAGTCGGGCCCGTCACGCGCAACACGGTCTGGATCTACGATGGGGGCAAGCCGCTCTACCAGTTGATCGATCCGCAAGGCCGGATCTTCGTCATGCAGTCGTTCAGCCAGGAGATCGCACCGCTGACGTTCGCCGACCTGCCCACCCTCGGCTCGCGGCTCGATCTCCCGGATGGTTGGGTCTACCGCGAGGCCGTTCCCACCGAACGGGTCGATGTCGTCGCTGTCGATGGCGTGGCCCAGGTCACGCAGGACGAGTTGAAGAATTCGTACCAGCTCTCGACCCTCGCGGAATGACACCGACCTGAGTCCGGCGACAGTGGTCGCTGGCCCGCCCCCGGGATTGCCTGGAGCCGACCGGGTGCGGCGGCTCCGGACAACCGCCAAACCGCCGCGGCGATCAATCGCTCAGCCGAGCCGCGCGCGAATCCAGTCTGCGACGAGCTCCATCGCCGGTCGGCGGTGGCCTTCGAGGTAGTGCGGCGCACGCGCGAGCTCGTGATAGGTCACCGCGGCGCTGGTCGCCGCGTCGCGAATCGCGCGGGCCTGCCTGAGGCGGATCTCGGTGTCGGCCGTGGGGTGCAGGATCAGCAGCGGGCACGAGAGGCGCGGCACGGTCTCCTCGAGCTTCGCCTTCGACGACAGGCTCGACCACGTCGAGAGCCAGCCGCGTGAAGTCATCACCCGTCCGAGGCCGAATCCGGTCCAGTTGGCGTCCATCGGGTCGGGGAAAGCGAAGAGCGAGCCGAGCGGGCGATCGTCGGGGTCAATGGTTGGATCAAGATAGGCCGGGTCGGCCAGCGTTCGGTAGATCGTCAGGTAGCGCACGTGCAGGGCGCGCCGCCGCACCCGACGCCAGTCATCACCGCCGATTTCGAGCTGCGCCAGCTCCTTGAACGCTCTCCGGCCGGCCTCGACCTCGGCGTGGGCGATCGCGTCGATGCGTGCCACGCGGTGGCGCTGCGCCTGGCGGTAGCGCGCGAGCCAGCCGCGGTCATAGCGCGACGGCTCGGGCCAGGGCCGCCAGCCGTTGCGCGGGTCGTACATGTCGAACTCGGGATCGACCGAGAAGGGATCGTTCTCGTCGGTCACCGACGGGTCAATCACCTGTTCCATGAAGACACCCTCGCCGGGATGCGCCGCCACACCAACCCAGGCATCGCCACAGGAGGTCTCGGCCTGGGCCAGCGCCATCAGCGAACCGCCGCCGCTATTACCCAGCAGCACGACCGCCTCGGCACCGCGCCGGCGCATCTCGGCCACCGCCGTCTGCACGTCGACCACGCAGCGTTCGTGGCGGCAGTCGGTGTCGTTGTTGAGATAGCGCGTGGTGAAGCCCAGCACGGCGTAACCCGCTGCGGCGAGCAGCGGACAGGCGTAGTGCACAGAGAAATCGCCGCGCGGATGCGCCAGCACCACCGCCACGCGCCACTTCTCGCCGGCGGGCGGGGTCCAGAGAATGCCGCGCACCAGCGCCCCGTCGGGTGTGACCAAGCGGATTTCCTCGCGGCGTGGCTCGTGTGCCGGCCGATCCTCCGGCAGCGGCCAGAAGCTCATCCCGAACGGTCGTGGCAACTCGAGCATCCTTCCCTCCCCCATGGTGCCGGAGCCATGCCGCGCTTGCTGCGGCCGCCTAGGCGGCCGCAAACCCGTTATCAGGGCGGGCGAGGCACGAGAAATGGGGTCGTGACTCCGACCGGCAGCCGAGTTGCTCCGCGGGTCGCCGCCGGGTTACCAGCAGTTCGGAGCGAACACGGCGCCGGCGCCGGTGCCGAATCCGTGCCCTCCGCAGCCACAATGACAACGCTCGCTCCCTTCACCGCTCGTTCCTACGACTTCAGCGACCACGCGCGAGCACGCAACTGGATCGGTGGTCGCTGGTGCGACCCGGTGGCACCCGCAGCGCCGATCCTGGATGTGCCCAACCCGCGCTGGGGGCGAGCGATGGCACAGGTGGCCCTCTCGGGGGCGGCCGATGTCGCGCGTGCAATCGAGTCCGCACGCGAGGCCGCCCGGGGGTGGCGCATGACCCCTCTGCGCGATCGCGCGCAGGTGCTCTACCGGACGCGCGAACTCCTGCTGCGGCACATGGACGAGCTGGCATGGCTGATCTCGCACGAGAACGGCAAGCTCCACCCCGAGGCGGTCGCCGAGGTCGAGAAAGCGATCGAGTGCCTCGAATACGGCTGTTCGCTGCCCCATCTGGCAGCGGGCCAGAGCCTCGAGGTGAGCCGTGGCGTCACCTGCGAGGTGGTCTACGAACCGCTCGGCGTGGTGGCGGGTGTCGTACCCTTCAATTTCCCGCTCATGGTCCCGATGTGGATGCTGCCGCAGGCTCTGGCGGGCGGCAACACGTTCATCCTGAAGCCTTCCGAGCGCGTGCCGCTCACCACGATGCGGCTTGCCGCGATCCTGGCCGAGGCCGGGCTGCCGCCCGGCGTGTTCTCTCTCGTCCAGGGCGGGCGCGAGGTCGTGGAAGCGTTGTGCGACGCGCCGGAGATCAGCGCACTCGGCTTTGTCGGCTCGACCGCGGTAGCGCGCGCGGTGTACGCACGCGCCGCCGGCTCGGGCAAGCGTGCACTCTGTCTCGGCGGCGCCAAGAACCATTTGCTGCTCGTGCCCGATGCCGATCCCGAGGTCACCATCGAAAACATCGTCGCCTCCTTCACCGGCTGCGCTGGTCAACGCTGCATGGCGGCGTCGGTGCTGGTGGCGGTGGGGGATGTCGATCACCTGATCAAGCGCATCGCGGAGCGAGCCGCGGCGATGCGGCTCGGCACCGACATGGGCCCGGTGCAGAGCGCTTCCGCCACGGAGCGGCTGTCTCGCGCGATCGGCGATGCCGAGCGCGCTGGCGCGCGAGTCGTGGTCGACGGCCGCGTAGCCGGGCCGACGGCGGGGGGCTACTGGGTCGGCCCCACGATCCTCGATCGGGTCGATCCGTCGAGCCCGGCTGGCTGCGAGGAACTCTTCGGCCCGGTGCTCTCGATCGTGCGGGTGCCCAACCTGGAGGCAGCCATCGGCGTCGAGAACCGGAATCGATACGGCAACGCCGCCGCCGTCTACACGACGTCGGGCGACGTGGCCCAGCGGGTCGTCACGGCGGCCTCCGCCGGCATGTGCGGCGTCAACGTCGGGGTGCCCGTACCGCGCGAGCCTTTCGGTTTCGGCGGCTGGAACGAGTCGTGTTTCGGAACCGGCGACTTGACCGGCTGGGACGGCTTCCGC
This sequence comes from Pseudomonadota bacterium, assembly GCA_005777805.1. Lineage (GTDB taxonomy): Bacteria > Desulfobacterota > Binatia > UBA12015 > UBA12015 > SXLG01. The sequence continues at coordinate 25,259 of SXLG01000086.1, read as the reverse complement.
TTCTGGACGCGCCCGCGCAAGGTCACGCGAAAGTGGGCACTGCAACGCGACGCCACCTGGATGAGTTGAAGTCGAGGCGCCAGCGCCCGGAGAGAGAGCCATGAACGGCGAAGAAATCGTCCGCCTCTGCCTCGAACACACGCTCTACCCGTGGTCGGCCACGGCTGCGGTCCATCCGCTGCCGATCGTGCGCGCCGAAGGTCTCTACATGTACACGGCCGACGGCCGGCGTATTCTGGACTTCGCCAGCCAACTGATGTGCGTCAACATCGGCCACTCGCATCCGCGTGTGGTCGAGGCGATGAAACGCGCCTGCGACGGCCTGCTCTTCGTCCACCCCGGTACCGCGACCGAGATGCGCGCACGGCTGGCCGAGCGGCTGGCCCGGATCTGCCCCGGCGACCTCGACGTCTTCTTCTTCACGCTCGGCGGTGCCGAGGCCAACGAAAACGCGATCCGCGCGGCGCGACTCTTCACCGGACGCCCGAAGATCCTGTCGCGCTACCGCAGCTACCACGGCGGCACCAACGCGGCGATGCAGCTCTCGGGCGACCCGCGCCGCTGGGCCAACGAGCCCGGTATGCCCGGCGTGATCCGGGTGATGGACCCCTGGCCATACAAATATTCGTTCGGCACCGATCCCGCCGAGATCACGCGCAACAACCTGACCTACCTCGAGGAGGTGATCGACTACGAGGGCCCGCACACGATCGCCGCGATGATCATCGAGAGCGTGGTCGGCACCAACGGAATCCTCGTGCCCCCGCCCGGCTACCTGCACGGCTTGAAGGAGCTGCTCTCGCGCCACGGCATCCTGCTGATCTGCGACGAGGTGATGTCGGGCTTCGGCCGAACGGGAAAGCTCTTCGGCTTCGAGCACGGCGACATCGTTCCCGACATCGTGACGATGGCCAAGGGCCTCACCTCGTCCTACGTGCCGCTCGGCGCTGTCGGGGTCTCGAGGCGGATCGGCGACCATTTCCGCGACAACGTCTTCTGGGGCGGCCTCACCTACAACGCGCATCCGTTCTGCCTCGCGGTCGCCGATGCCGTACTCGATGTGCTGCTCGACGAGGGGCTGATCGAGAACGCCGCACGCCTCGGGCCGGTGATGCAGTCGGAAATGGAGAACCTGGCCGCGCGCCACCCCTCGGTCCTGGCGCACCGCAACATCGGCCTCTTCGGCATGGTCGAGCTGCGCCGCGATTCGCGCGGCACCCCACTGGCGCCGTTCAACGGCAGCCATCCGGCGATGGCGCGCTTTCACCAGGCCCTGCTCGACGCCGGGCTCTACACGCTGGGGCGCTGGAACAACTTCATGACCAACCCACCGCTCTCGATCGACGAGGCCGAGCTGCGCCACGGCTTCGCCATCATCGACCGCGCGCTTGGCGTGGTGGACGAGGTGTTTGAGGGCTGATCCCGCGCGGCGTTGTAAAGGCTATCCTTTTCTTTGATGCCGGGACGCTCGACGGCGGCCCGGGGTGGGTGCCCGCAGCGAAGGCGGCTCTTATTTTCTCAGGTACCAGCCCCAGGGTGCGGGGCTCGTGTACTCGGTGATCTGCTGCACCTCGAGGTAGTTCTCGAGTCCCCACTCACCGAGCTCGCGGCCGATTCCGCTCTGCTTCATGCCGCCCCACGGCGCCTCGCTGAAGGTGGGCTGCGAGCAGTTGATCCACACGATGCCGGCGCGCAGCCGTGCCGCGACGCGGCGGGCACGCGCCACGTCCGCCGACATCACCGCCGCGGCCAGGCCAAAGCGCGTGTCGTTGGCGAGCGCCACCGCCTCGGCTTCGTCACGGAAGGTCCGCACCGCGAGCACCGGACCGAAGACTTCCTCGCGCCACAGCTCGGCGTCCTGCGGTACGTCGTGGAAAATCGTCGGCTCGAAGAAGAACCCCCGCTCGCGGTCGCGCGGGCGGCCCCCGCCCGTGACCAGCCGGATCCCGGCGGCTCGCGCCCGGGCGACGAAGCCCGCGACCTTTTCGTGCTGGGCGCGCGAGACCAGTGGACCGAGGAGCGTGCCCTGGGCCAGCCCGTCGCCGATGCGGATCTTGCGCGCTTCACAGACGAGCCGTTCCAGCAGACGTCCGGCAAGGGGCGCCTCGACCAGGAGCCGCGAGGTCGCGCTGCACACCTGGCCCTGATTCCAGAAGATCCCGAACATCACCCATTCGACCGCCGCGTCGAGATCTGAATCCGCAAAGACGACGAAGGGCGACTTGCCGCCAAGTTCGAGCGAGACGTTCTTGATCGCCTGCGCACCGGCACGCATCACGGCCGCTCCGGTCGGCACCGAGCCGGTAAAGGCGAGCTTTTCAACGCCGGGGTGCGCCGCGAGCGGGGCACCGGCCTCGGGACCCGTCCCGGTGACGACGTTGAGTACACCGGGCGGCAATCCAATCTCTGCGGCGATGGCCGCCAGCTCCAGCGCCGTGAGCGGAGTCAGCTCCGAGGGCTTGAGCACCATGGTGGCGCCCGCCGCCAGTGCCGGCGCCACCTTCCACGCGGCCATGAGGAGGGGGTAGTTCCAGGGGATGATCTGCCCGGCGACACCGACCGGCACGCGGCGGACACGGCAGGTGAAGCGCGCGTCGGGCACCGCAACCGCCTCGCCCTGGCGGTGGTCGAGATCGCGCGCCATCTCCGCGTAAAGCGAAAAGCATCCGGCGGCATCGTCGATGTCCCAGAGGGCCTCGGGCAGGGGCTTGCCGTTGTCGAGCACCTCGAGCCGGGCCAGCTCATCACGCCGTGCCGCGATGCCCTCGGCGATGGCTTCGAGCCAGACCGCACGCTCGGCGCCCGTCGTCGCGCCAAATCCACCCGCGAAGGCACGCCGCGCTGCCGCCACGGCGCGGTCGACGTCAGCGGCAGTGCCCGCGGGCGCGTGGTGGATGACCTCCTCGGTCGCCGGGTTGAATACCGGGAGCGTCCCGCCGAGCGCCGGCCACTCCCAGCGCCCGTCGATGAAGAGCCTCTCTCGCACGGCGATCCCTCCTCGGCCTGCCATTGAAGCCAGCGCATCCTACGCCGTGCGCCCCCATCGCGACCAGTGGACCCCCGGCCAGGGTGAGCATGGGCGTCGCACCTGACGGCCCCGAGGCACGGCGGCTGGCCGGCCGCGTCGCACGAGAGCACGTCCCCCGAGCCGAGTGGGGCATCCGACGATTCGGCCGCGCCGCAGCGAGTCGGGGTCATCGCCGCCCTCCTGTCCCGCTTCGAATCGCCCTGCCGCAGCGGTTGATGGGCCGGGGACGGGAGCCCTCGGGCCCGTCTCGCTTCGGTATCACAACGTTACCGCAGTTCCGCTTGATTCCTCGGAAAGCTCCTGTTGTCACGGCAGATCATTTGATTTTCCTTGTTTTTCATCGATCCGGACGCCCGTCATGCGCTGGCCTCGCAGTTGCGTTGGGATGCCCGGCAGCGCTCGCGCCGACACCGGTCTCGGCGGTCCGCATCGAGATTCGAATCCAACCGAGTTGGCCGGCGAGCGGAGGATCCCATGACCATCACACCCGAGACAACCAAGAACGCGACCGACGAGCAGCCGATCTTGAGCAGCCGCACGAGGTCGATCACCCTCCCCCTGCCCGCTCGCCGCCTCGGCACCGCGCTGGAGGATGCCCCCCCCGCAGGTGCGGGCGATGTCTTCTGGGCAAGCGCGGCCCACGTCCCGCCGCCCTCGACGGCCGCAATGGCGGCCTCGGAAGTCACGGGCGACCCGACGCCGCACGGACCGCGTACTCTGCTGCGGCCGCGCTCGCGCCTGCTGCGCCGCTTCGGTCTGGCCTTCGCGACGATCTTCGTTCTGAGCCTCCCCACTGCCGAGGCCGCACTCGTGAGGGTGCCACTCGGCATCTACGGTGGCCGGGCCGTCGATTCGGCAGCGTGGATCGGCGGTGGCGGCGCCACCCGCATCATGGTCTCGGTCTCGGGCGATGCCGCCGGCTTCCGCCTCGAAGACGGCGGTGCCTTCTGGGAGCCGATCTTCTACGGCCGGCCCGGGGAGATCGACGAGATCGAGGCCGACGTCACCGCCCCCGCCACCGGAAGCGGCGCCGGTGTCCTTTTCGCGACCCTCAACGACGGCCGGCTCATCGTCAATGCAAGTGAGACCGGCGGCGGCGTCTGGTCGATCGCCGGCTGGACGACCGTCGGCAACCCGTTCTCGAGCGGTTCCACGCTGCTGGAGGAGGCCGTCAGCCTGACCGGTGCGGCCTCGGGCATGTACGTCGGCACGCGCGCTGGCAACGTCTACCGCTCGACCGATGGTGGCACGACGTGGTCGCTGCTGGTCACGCCGTCGGCAGGCGACGCGGTCGAGTCGATCGCGGTCTACTCCGACGACGCCACCAATCCAACCCTCTACATCACGGCCGGCAGGACCGGCGCCCGCCTGCTCTACACTGCCGCCTTCGCCGGCTCCTACGCGGCCACGACCGTCCCCGTGAGCGGCAGCCCAACGATCGAACGGGTCTTCGTCCATCCCTCGACCGTGATCGCCGAGGCCCCGCTGCTCTTCGTCACCGGTGACTCGCCGAGCCAGAGCGTCTACCGCGGCGAGACCGGCGGCACCGCCTGGAGCACCGTGACGGTGGCACGGCACTACTTCCAACACATGGCCTTCGATGCCGTCAATGAGCGCATATACGCCGCGAGCGCGGTCTCGACCGATCGCGGCGCAAGCTTCACCCAGCTCCCCAACTACAGCCGCACCGCAGGCGACCTGCACGCCAACGACGCAACCGTCGCCATCGACCCCAACGACGCCAACAGGATCTACGTCGCCGACGATTGGTTCCTCGGCGAATGGCAGAACAGCGCCGGCACCTGGGCCGCTAACGGCCCGATCGCCAACAACGACGGTGTCGCGGCGATCGAGATCGACGACATGGCGCAGGTGGCCGATACCGCCGCCACCAAGGACACCTTCCTGATCGCGGGCAAGAGTGGCATCGGCATCACCACCGATTTCGTGACCCATGCCGGCCCGACCCCCACGTGGACCGACTACCCGATCTTTCCTGGGCACGACGGCTCGGTGCTGGCAGCGGTACACGTTCAGGATCACGACGGCGACGGCACGGTGATGGAGACGATGCTCGCCGGCAACCAGGCCGGGCGCGTCTACCGGACGACCACGGGCAGCACCGTGGCCTCGGACTGGAGCCAGGTCTTCGAGGTCCAGACCGATCTCGCCGCGACCTGGTGGCAGGACGGCAACCGCACCGCGATCAACGATATCGTCGAGAACCCGTCCTCGATGGACGACCTCTGGCTCGCCTTCGGCGACTGGGACAGCGGTCGCGTCGGCGGCGGTATCGCCTGCTCGACCGACAACGGTGCCACCTGGGCGATCGACCCGGGCTGGTCGGCGGGCGGCGACAGCATGTCGGTGAACGCTCTGCAGATCACCGCGACCCGTTTCTGGGCCGGGGTCGGCAAATCGGACGACTCCGATCCGGCGCACGCGGGCCTCTACACGATGACCGGCAGCCTCGCGGGGTGCGGCTCGACGAGTTGGTCGCAGCACTCGACCGGCACGGCCCTGGATTCTGCAGTGGTCAACGATCTGGATGGCTACACGACCAGCCCGGTCTATGCGGCAAGCTCGGCCGGTCTCTTCCGTGGCGAACTCGCGGGCGCCTGGAGTTGGTCGCAGCTCGATGGAACGCTCGCCGGTTTGCCGACGGGTGAGTATCGCGCTCTCGCGGTCAATCCAAGCCCCTCGCCCTACGACGAGGAGCTCTACGCCGCGATCGGAAGCTCGGTCTACCGCCTGCGCAATGCCGCCGGTATCTGGACCATCACGCTGGTCACGCCACCGGTCTTCGACCAGGTCTACTCGCTGCTCTGGGACGACCTGGTGGTCGGCTCGACGAGTGGCCTGTACTCGGTCGGCCTGCCCACCGCCGAGCAGAAGAAATGCCGCAAGGCCGTCCGCAAGGTGCGTACCCGTTACCTCAAGACTGCGCTCGGCGCGACGGTGGCCTGCCTCGACGCTTCGCTGTCGAGCGGTGCGACCTGCCCGGATGCGACGACACAGGCAGTCATTGCGGCAGCCGCCCTTGCCTTCGGGCAGATCGACACTTTCTGTGACGACGTCACCGTCGAGGCCTTGCGCATCGAGTGGCCGGCGGGCTGCTGGAACGTCCGCACCGCCGGGGCGCTGGAGATCTGCCTCGAGGCCGACGCCGAAGCCACGGTCGAGTCGCTGGCCCTGACGGAATACGGCAATGGTGGCACCGAGCGCGCATCGGCCTCGACCTGCCAGCGGACGATCGGCCGGGCGTGGGGACGCGGCTACGCCACTGGCGCGCTGGCCGCGCTCGACAAGTGCATCACCAACCTCGACGCCGGCCGCACCGACGACTGCCCAGACGCCACGACCAGCAACAAGATCAGCCAACTCGCGGTCAAGGCCACCGACAAGGTGCTCGCGGCGTGCTCCGACGGCGAAGTGGCAACGCTCGCCGGGGCGGGCTTTGGCGGCGTGTGCGACACGGTGACCACAGGGCCGGATCTCAACGCCTGCCTGCTCGATGCGCACGACGACGCGCTGGGCGACCTGCTCGCAGCACCCGCGGACCTGGGCCTCGACTGATCCGGCGACCGCGGCGGGCAGGATTCTCCGCGTCCTGCCCGCCGCCTGCCCGGCCCGATGGGCGAGACCCCCACCGGGCCTGTCCCGCGCCCAGCGTCGCTCGACTCGAGTGGCGGCAAGCGGGTCCCGGCTCCAGGCCCGCGCTCGGCGACGCGCCCAAGCACGCACCGGGACGTCGTAATTCAGGTGTTGCGGGCGGCGCGGACGACGGCCGGGCCGTTCACCAGCGGACCCATGAAAACATAGGTCTGACAATCACAGGGGTCGGGCGGTGGCATATCGAGCGAATCGAAGAGGAGCTCGTCGCCAAAGATGCCGACCACGTTGACTTCGCAGCCCTGATCGATCGTCAGGCTGGTGCGGCCGTCGATCTCGAAGTCGCGCTCGAAATCGAAGACGTCCCGATCCCAGACGTCGGTCAGCGGCACAAGGATCTCGAGTTCCTCGATCACCTCGACATTCCCACCCATCATGTTCAAGCCGTCCTCGCCGGGATCGGCAACGTGGATTTCGAGCAAGGAGAACCGAGATGCCGTGAATGCCAGCCCATTATCGCCCGCGTCGTTGCTGGTGAGCGCGTCGATGCTCCACTCGGAACGGTCCACTCCGAGGACGACGATGCCACTCATGTCGTCGCCGAGACGTGCCTCGGGATCAGGACCGACGACGGGATCTCCGGGATCGACGTTGCCGAGCCAGGAACCGACGATCGCGGCGGCGTTGAAACTCGAACGCAGGGCCGGGTCGGCCGTGATCGAAATCCCCTTCCACTCACCACTGAAGCTTCCGCCCATGAACCAGAGGCCACCGTTGTTGGCCACCGCCACTTCGAGATTGTCTCGCCCAGCGGCCTTGAAGACCACGGTATCGGCTTCAAGGCGCGAGCCGGGATCGAAGAAGAGTGCGTTCTTCTGGATCGGACTGGTGGCGCGCTGGCCGTTGCGGATCCGCACCTCGGTACCGTCTTCGATGGTGAGAGTCACACCGGCCACGACATGGACCGCACCGGCGATCACGTAGTCGTGCGTGGAGTAGAGGAGCGTGTCTCGAATAATATTGCGGTTGATCAGAACGTAGGGCGGGCTGACCGCGCGGCACGCCGCGACTCCGAGCCGGGGGTAGCCAGCAGCGGCCAGGCGTGCCGCCTGGCCGGGAGCGTCGGCACCGAGCGCGCTTGCTGCGGCCGCGAGGCGCTCCCGCACCGGAATGCTCGGGCCGGTCGAGATCCCGATCGTGCGATCGAACTCGTCCACCAACCGCGCCACGAGATCGATCATGTCGGCAGCGAGTTCGCGTGCCGGCCCGGCGAGCACTGCCGTTCCGAACCCGCCCCGCGCCAGCCGATCCGCCCCCACCGCGCCAAGCGCAAGCCGGGCAAGAGCCTCGCCATCGGGCTCGACCGCGCCCACGCAGTCAACGGCCGCTCCGGCCACGGCAAGCAGCTCGAGGGCCGCATCGAGTTGGCCGACTGACGCCCTGCGCCTGGCCTCGCTGACGCTCGACTCCAGAGCCCCACGCAGCGTCAAGGCGCCAGCAACGACGGCCTGCCGACACGCGTTCGCGCTGGCGCAACGCGCCGCAGCCGGGGACGCGCCGGCCATGACCGGCATGAGCCCGGCGCAGACAAGAATCAGAACGGCGCGGACTGGCCGCCCCCTGCGGAACATAGTGGTCAATTTCAAAAATACCCTCCTGCCGGGGCGCCGCCTGGTCAACCAGTGGGCGCAAACGATAGCCCTGACGAGGCTGCCAGGGAAGACTGTTCTGGTGCGCTCGGGAGCGAGCGGCAAGGACCGCGCTGCGGACAGCCGCGAGCACGGCTACGCCAGGAGCCCTGGCCTTCGCCGCAGCGGAGTCGCTACCCGCGCCACGGGTGACCCCACCACGCCGACATGGCATGACACCGGGACGCAGGCCCCCGCGGCGCGCATCCTTCGCCGACCGGCACGCCACGGCACCCTGCAGCGTGGTGCGTTGTCCCGTCACCACGTCGGGGATAGGATCGCCGGCGTGGGAATCGAGCCGCAACTGGAAGCCGTTCGCCCGTGCGTCCGTCACCACGTCGGGGATGGGAGCGCCACCGTTCGGCAACGACCGCGTTCCGCCCGGCTCGCACGCTGCCGCGGCCTGTTGGTGGGCGCCCTCGGCCTGGCCAATGCCTGCGCCAGCCCGTCGATTGAGCCGTTCTCGATCAATCCGTACGTGGTCACGACCGAGAGCCGGATATTCACGGACCCGGTTCGCGCGACTCCGAGCAACGGCGTTTTCGCCGGCGCGGCTTCGCGCCAGATCGAGACTCAAATCTGGTACAGGATTCTCGAGCACGTCGACCAGGCAACGCCGTGCGGACGCGCGGGCTGCGGACTCGTGCTGTTGGCACACGGCTTCGGCGGCAGCATCTCGCGCTTCGAGGTGCTCGGCCGAGCGCTGGCCGCACGGGGCTGGATCGTCGCTGCTCCGTCTTTTCCATTGACCAACCAGGGGGCCCCGGGCGGTCATGCCCGCGGGCTCGGGGATCTGGTCCATCAGCCCGGCGATTTGTCGTTCGTGCTGGATGAGCTGCTGCGGGCCAACGCCGACGCCACAGACCCGCTCTTCGAGCGCATCGATCCCTCTCGGGTCGGCGTGATGGGCCACTCGCTTGGTGGCGCGACCGCGGTCGGACTCACCCGACACCCGTGCTGCACGGATGACCGCTTTGCCGCAGCCGCGCTGGTCGCTCCCGCAGCCTACACACTTCCGATCTTCGGCGGCACGGTGTCGTCACTCGGTCCGCCCACGTTGGTTGTCAACGGCACCGCTGACCACGCAGTCGAGCCACGCATCGCGATTGCATTCTACGAGTCGATCTCGGCCCCGAAGGTCCTGGTCCTTCTCGACGGACTCGACCATGTCACCTTGATCGAGAACAACGCCGCAGGAGACACGCTCAACGTGTTGCCGACCGCCGCACTCATCGACGCCTTCTTCGGCGAGGTGCTGGCGAGGGGTTCTGCTCTCGATTCAGAACTCGACAAACTCGAAGCCGCCGGGCACGAGATCCGTCGCGAGGATTGAGCACCGCGTCGGGCCCAGCACCGGCGCAGAGATCCACCTGCCCTCCTGGAGCGATCTACCGTCGCCAGCCGCTCGTGTGGCGGCAGCGGCGTATAGCGCCGGTCGGCTCAGACGCCGCTCGCAGCGAGATCCGACGTCCGGCGCCGCGGCAGCGCCTCGATCGGCGGCACGCGGCGCGTGATCAGGCCGTAAAACAAAAGTGGCAGCTCGAGCACCACGCCGAGAAACGCCAGCACCAGCACGAAGCCGCGCGTCACCCGGGTCGCCAACTCGCCATCGGGCAGCAGCGCATAGGCCCCCCAGACCAGAAGTGCGGTCACCACGAGCCCCGGCAGGGACATCGCCACGAACTGCCGGAGACTGTTGGCGTGCGAATCGAAACTGAAACTGAAGGCGCTGCCGAGGCGGGACGAGAGGCGGATGGTGCTGCCGCTCGCGAGCGCACCGAGCAGATGTCCCCACTCGTGCAGCACGGTCGCCGCCGCACCCGCCAGCACCCCGACGACCACGCCGAGCATGTCGCTCAAGGGTCCCGGGCCCGCTGTGTGCGGGGCAGCAAGCCACCAGCCGCCGAACGCCACGCCAACAATCACCAGATCCCGCAGGGCAAACTTCCACAGCATGACGACTCTCTGCCACGCCTCCCCCCACGAGGAAAGGCCCCACTCCCCCGGCTGCGCGGGCCTCCGGCCCCCATCACCGCCTGCCACACAACCCCCGGCTGCGCGGGCCTCCGGCCCGCATCCCCGCCTGCCACCCCCCACATGACCGCAGGCCCTCGAACTAGCCGAGTCTCAGGAAGACATCGCCGGACGTGACAACGGGGAGATCGACCGCCGGGCCGAGGAAACGGCCCTCGGCCGCGATGCAGAAGGCACGCACGTCAAGCCCCATGAAGCGAGAGAAAGGATCGCCGCCGAATGGTTCGAGCGCCGCCGCTGCTCGCGTCCACAACGCCCGTGCCGCACCCCAAGCACCAGATCTGATCTTCACCTCCGCCGCGGCTGCCTTGATCATGGCTTGAAGGAAGACGGCCTGGCGCCCCTTGCGGTCGCGGGCCTTCCAGGCGCTCTCCCAGAGTTCGTGTGCCTCCCAGAAATAGCCAGCATTCCAGAGATCGACCCCCAAGAGCCAGGCGTGGTCTTCGCGCCAGCGTTCGGGCTCGAGGGTCTCGGCCGCCGGCGGGGGGCGGCCCCACGAATGCCCCTCGCGCGAACGGTAGGGATGCGGCGTGCGGCCTGGAAGGAAAGCGTAGGGCGGCAGCGCCGAGTCGGTCCAGCGCGGCGGGGGAGGACGCAAGGACTCCTGCGAACTTTGGCGCGACCCGTCGCTCTCCGGAACCACGCGCGGCACAGCGGGTGACGTGGAACCTGCGGGCGGGCGCGGCGTCACACCTGGAGCCTGACGCACCGACCCGTCGTCGGCAATCGGCGGACTCGCCCCCACCCAGCGCGCCGCAGGTCTCCGGGCCCTGGCTCGAGGATCAGCCCGAACGGGTCATGGTCCACCCGAGGCAGCGCAAGATCTCCCGGCCCCGCGCGCTGGCGAGCCACCCCGGCTATGCGTCGATCCCGGACGAGCCTCTCGCCCCGACGAAAACGCCGCCGTTCTCAGCCGCGCCAGCCTCCGGCTGCGCGGCGAGCCCGAACGAACAGCTCTCCCCGCCAGAACTCAGAGCTTGCGGTCCAGAAGCCAGATTTCCTGATTGCCAACGCCCTTCCTGTTGTCGAAGCACACGAAACGGCCGTTGCGCGAGACGCCGAGGATCTCGATCGCGGTGTTGAATCCACCCGTGAACGCGACCGTGCTGGCGATGGTGCGCGGGCTCTGGGCGAGCCCCAACCCCGCGTCCTCGACGAGTTGCACCGGTCGGGCCGTCCCGGCCGTGGCCGGCCGACTGCTGCGTCGCAGGACGTAGATCGTGCGCGCGTGCGCCAGATTGCCACCGAGAAATTCGCGGTTGGATTCGAAGGCCAGCCAGGCGCCTCCCGCCGCGATGCGTGGCACGCGGTTGAAGCCACCGTCCGAGATCGTCACCTGAATCACTTGCCCGCGCGCGATGTCGGCAAGAAAGACCTCGTCGTTGCCGCCACAGGATCCGCACCCGCCCGCGTTCAGTTGGGCCTCGCACTTCGACTGCCAGACGAGCCACTTGCCCGCCCGCGTCGTCTCGACTCTTTCGCTGGAGGTCGTCCCCGCGCAGGGTCCGCTGTTGGCGGTCTCGGTAACCTGCAGCAACTCGCGGCTGACGAGATGGAAGCGCATCACCTCGGCGTTGCCGTCGTTGACGCAAGCACTGCCATCGAGCTGTGCGCACGCGATCCCCCCGCTCAGCGCACCCGAGAAGTCTCGGGTCGATTGGAAAGCGAGCAGATTGCCCTCGGGCGAGATGCGCGGGCGCGAGTTGGCCGTACCGTCGCCACCGGTCGTCGCCGTCACCTGCGTGAGCTGACCACTCGCGCGATCCCAGACGTAGATCTCGTTGTTGCCGTCGGCATTGCCGCAGGCGGTCACCCCGTCGGGCCGGAGACATGCCGCCGCCGCGAAGTCGCGCGTCGATTCGAAGGCCACCCGGGCACCGCCGTCGGCGATCGAGGCGTAGCGGTTGGCAGCGTCGCTACCGCCTGTGGTGTCCGTGATCTGCGTGATCGAACCGTCCGCCAGCGAATGGAGGAAGATCTCCCGGTTCCCTTCGGGATTGCCTCCGGTGTGGTCATCAGCCGAATCCCAGGCGATCCACTGGCCAGTCGAATCGAGGTCGGGAAAACGGTTGGCAGCGAAGCCTCCGGTGGTGGAGAACGTCAACTGCCGGATCGTGTTGGGCGCGTCACCCGCGTAGGCGCGCCGGTGCCAGACAAAGAGGTTTCCCGCGGTCGGGTCGCCCACAGCGCAAGTCGGGCAGGCCGGGTTGGGCGGTGCAGCGCCGACGGGAGTCGTCCCGTTGCCGCTGCCGTCGAAATCGAACGCCCCGATCGCCGGAACGGACACACCCGTTTGATGGTTCACGTTCGAGGTAAAGACGGCGACCCTGCCGCCGCGATCCACGCTCGGATCCTGGTTCTTGCCGCCGGTAGTGTTGGTGAGAACCAACGGCGCACTGGCGTTGAGGCCGGGCGGCGCGGCCCCGGCTGGGGTCACTAACCCCAGTGTCAAAAGAACCCCGAACGCCCTGCCTGTGCCGCGCTTGACGAGACCTCGCATCCTGCTCCTCCGCTTCGCTCCGGGCACCGAGCCCCACCGCGCGCGCCCCAGATGCAGCCGGCGAACTCCCGGGCGGCGGACGACGCGACGAGCCGAGGATAGGTATATTCCCCAAGCTAAGTACAGGTTCTTGCCATCCTGTCGCTGAACAGACGTCCAAGACGGACGTTCAACGAGACGAGCGGAGAAACCGCGGCCGCCATGTGGGCTGCCGTGCCGAGTAGAGGCACGACAGCCGTACGCAGGACCGTCGTCGCCTTCGGATGCCGGGCCTCGTCACAGCCGCTCGACTCGGTGGAAGAGGGCCGCCTGCGACCGGCGGTCGTCGCCTTCAGATGCCGGGCGCTTTGCCACGACGGGGCCGTCAGCGAGTGCTGCTGGGGTCGTCGCCTATCGCGCCGACCCGCGCGGCTCTAAGCCCGCCCGCGCGTCGGCGATCTCGCGCAACTGGTTCTTGGCGATCTTGCCCAGGGTCGCCGTGGGAAGTTCATCAATGAAATAAACCGCGCGCGGCACCTTGAAGTCGGCGAGCCGCGCGCGACAGAGCTCGACGATCCGGGCGGCCAGCGCGTCGTCCGAAACGTCACCGGACGCCTTCACCACGAACACCACGGGCACCATGTCGAGCATCTCATGGCTCTGCGCCACCACTGCGAGGTCGGCGATACCGCCTGCCTCGCGGCAAACATCCTCGACCTCGCGTGCCGAAACGTTCTCGCCGCCCACCTTGAGCGCATCCTTGTCGCGGTCGCAGTAGAAGAAGTTACCCTCGGCACCGAGACGCACCAGGTCGCCGGTGCGAAACCATCCCTCGTCGGTGAATGATTTGGCGTTTGCTTCGGGGTTGTCGTGGTACTCGAGAAAGAGCTGGATGCCACGTGTGCCCCGCACCCAGAGTTCACCGGTCTCGCCGTCTGCACAAAACTGTCCGCTGTCGGGATCGACGATCGCAAACTCGTAACCCGGCGTCGGCTTGCCCATCGACCCATCGGGGTAGGTCTGCCAGAGGTCGCTGCGGGTCGCGTGGATCACGGTCTCGGTCATGCCCCAGAACGCGAGCACGCGCAGGTGCAGCCACGACTCCAGCACCGGCATGATCAGACCAAAGGCGCCTACCTTGAGTTTATGCTCGGGCACCGGCTGCTGGGCGATGGCCTTGAAGATGAACGGAATCAGCGAGATATGCGTCACGCCATGTTTCGTCACGACCTCCCAGAAGCGACTCGCCGAGAAGCGCGGCTGAAGGACGATCGTGGCGCCGACGCCAAGCGTGGTCCAGAACGACCAGCTCTGCGCATTGACGTGAAAGAAGGGCAGATGGACAAGATAGACGTCGTCGGGGCCCATGCCGATGTTGAGCGGTCCCATGCGACTCGCCCAGATCGCATTGGCGTGGGTGTGGACGACGGCCTTGGGTCGCGAGGTCGTGCCCGAGGTGAACATGATGCCCGCCGGCGCCATGGGATCGGCGTCGCGCACGGGCAACGTCGTCGGGTCGCCGCGCAAGTCGTCAAAACTCCCGCGGCCGTGCGCAGCTTCCTCGGGCGTGGGCGCCTCGCCACCGTTGTCCGCCGTAACGGCGATCCAGCGCAGCCCCGGAGCGTTCGCGGCGACGAGCTTCGCGTAGCGGGGCTGCGTGATCGCCGCGCTGCAGCCGGTGTGGCGCGCAAAGTACTCGATTTCGGCACCGGCGCTGCGGGTGTTGGTGGTCACGGCGACGGCACCGAGACGAGCGCAGGCGTACCAGGCGAACACCATCTCCGGGCAGTTGTCGGAATGGATCAGGATCTTGTCGCCCCTGCAGACGCCGCGTGCCGCGAGTCCCGCCGCCACCCGCGCGACCTCGTCGGCGAACTCGCGATGGGTCCAGCGCCCAGCCTCCCCGCCGCGCGCCTCCCAGATGAGGAAGGGATGATCGGGACGCACGCGCGCCCAGTGCTCGACAAGCCACGGAATGTCCTGGCCCGCCATCTGGAAGCGCGCTAGCTGGTCCCTCTCGAAGTTTGTGCTCACGTCTGCCCTCCCGGCCGGTCGCGCCTGCGGAGCCCCCGCCGGCAGCGAAGGGCACGCTAATCGGCCGCTTTGCGGTGGACAACGACGCACCCCGCCCGCCACGAGGACCACGCCCACGCGGGAAGCCGCGCCCCTCTCCCCCGCGCGGCGTGCGGCCTGGCGCGTTTTGGGTTGCGCCACGCGAGTCGCCCGTGGCGGCGGGGCCGCTCGCCTGTGGCCGGGCCAACGCGAGCGCGATAGAGACGCGATCCGGATGCAGGGCCAGCTGCGCCCTCGATGGTGAGCCCAAATGCGATCAGGCGAGCGCGACCGAGACTCGAACGGGACGACGGACCCGTCACGCGTTCCGCTGTGGTCGCGCCTTCGCCGGCGACCAGGAAATCGGTCCCCGAACCGGGCAACGGATTTGGTGCGCGTTCCTCTCGTACAGTTCGTGGCGCTCGGGGCCGTGCTCTTCGGCCTCGCGCGCGCCCTCGAGCAACCGTTCAACGCGGCGCCCATCGAGGCCACCGAGTGCCGGCAGGTCACCTTCACGCACGCTGAGGCGGCACGGCTCGTCCGCGCCTGGGAGAGGCACACGGCCCGGGTGGCCGACCCGGCCACCCGGGCGGCACTCGTCGAGGCCGCCATCGAGGAGGAGATGCTGGCCCAGGAAGCGCGTCGGCGCGATCTAGGTCGCAACGATCCGGCGGTGTGGGCGCGCCTGGTCGAGCAGATGCGCTTTCTCGGTAACGGACCCGAGCCGAGCCAGAAATCAGTCGATGACCGCACCACACGCCAAGCAGAGACGACCGAGGAACTCGTCAAGCGGGCGCGCGCGCTGGGCCTCGAGCGCAGCGATCCGCTGATCCGCCGGATTCTCGCCGGTCGGATGCGGGCCGTACTGGCGCCACCCGCGAGCGCCGACGACGGCGACGACGCGACCCGCCGCGCCTGGTTCACCGCGCACGCTTCCCGATTCGCCCAGCCCGAGCGCGTGAATCTGCAGCAGCTCCCCCTGCCCGCACCCGCAACCCGTGCAGGTCCGACCCTGCGCGAACAGCTTCAGGGCGGAGCGCTCTCGTTCGAGGAGGCCCGCCCGCTCGCCCGGCCGCTTCCCCTGCCCGGCGAACTGCGTCAAGCCTCCGCAGCCCGCCTGGCGACGATCTTCGGTGCGGACTTCGCCCGCGCCGCGATGCAACTCGAACCGGGCTCTTGGCAGGGACCGATCGCCTCCGCCTTCGGCCCGCACCTCGTCCGCGTCCAGGCACGGCTCCCGGCAACGCCGCCGGTGTTCGAACAGGTCGAAACCCAGGTACGACTCGCGCTTCGCACCGAGCGCCATGACGCGCGCCTGACCGCGGCCATCGCAGCCCTCCGCGCCCGCTACAAAATCCACCGGCCCCCGGCCATCGCGACACTCGCGCCACCCGGGGCCGACGGTGCCGCCGAGTCTCCTCCCGCGAACTGAGAAGCGACGAGGCCACTCCACATGCGGCCTCCCCACTCCTTGACCCCGGTCGCGGTCATCTCCTGCAGCCCGAAATCGTGGACCCAATGCGTCAATCCTTGACGCCAGTCCTCCGGAATTCGTGCCGGCCCCCAGCCCGCGCTCCCGGCGGCACAGTCTCTCGGGCAGCTCGCCCCGTCGTCTCAGGCCAAGAAGCGCGCCAGACGATAGGTGATGAAGCTGCCCAGCCAGGCGAGCAGCAACATCGAGGTGAAGGCGAAGGCCGGCCAGCGCCAGCCGCCGGTCTCGCGCGCCATGACGGCGATCGTCGACGTGCATTGCAGCGCAAAGACGAAGAACACCATCAGCGCCAGCGCCACGGGCAGGGTGAAGACCGGCCGTCCAGTGCGAGGATCGATGTCCGCCTGAATGGCTTCGAGTACGCCGCGAAAGGATTCGCCCTCGCTCACGGCGTAGATCTGCGCGAGCGTCGACACGATCACCTCGCGTGCCGCGAGGCTCGCGACGAGCCCGACGCCCACCTTCCAGTCGAAGCCGAGCGGCGCGATCACGGGCTCGATGGCGTGGCCGAGCCGGCCGGCGACACTCGCCTCGAGGTTGGCGCGCGCCGTTTCGGCCGGCGTGGCGCCCGCGATCGGTGCGGCTTGCGGCACGTGCAAGAGTACCCAGAGCACTACCGACGCCGCCAGAATGATCGTCCCGGCACGCCGCAGGAAAGCACGCGCACTCTGCCCCACCTGGCGCACCAGCATCCGCATCGTTGGCCAGCGGTAAGGCGGCAGCTCCATGTAGAAGACCGAAACTCGGCCGCGCAGCAGGGTGGAGTTGAGGATCTTCGCCGCCGTCAATGCCACCGTCGCACCCAGCACGTAGAGCCCGAGCATCACCAGGCCTTGCAGGCCGACGGGACCGACGGAGGTGGCGGGCACGAAGGCCGCGATCAAGAGGGTATAGACCGGCAGCCGCGCCGAGCAGGTCATGAAGGGCGCCACGAGAATCGTGGCGAGCCGCTCGCGCGGCGAGGCGATGGTGCGTGTCGCCATGATCCCCGGCACCGCGCAGGCGAAACAGGAGAGCAAGGGCACGAAGCTCCGACCTTGCAACCCAACTCGGCCCATGACGCGATCGACCACGAAGGCCGCGCGCGCCATGTAACCCACGTCCTGCAAGAGATGAAGGAAGGTGAAGAGGATCAGGATCTGCGGCAGAAAGATCACGACCGAGCCGACGCCCGCGATCACGCCATCGGCCAGCAGTCCCACAAGCCAGCTCTCGGGCAGCGTCGCACGCACACCATCGGCGGCCAGCGCGAAGAGCGTGTCGATGGCATCCATGGCCGGTACGGCCCACGCGAAGATGCTCTGGAAGAGCAGCACCATCACCGCTGCGAACACCACCACCCCCGCCACCGGATGCAGCAGGAGCCGGTCGATTTTGTCGCTGCGGGTGTCCGCAGCGAGTACGTCGGCGCCGATCTCGTGCACCACTCGATCGACCCAGGCGAAGCGCGCACCGGCGTCGGCGATTCCGGTGGGGACGCGCGCGACGCGCCAGTTGCGGGCGTCGTCGAGGAAGCCACGCAGCACGTCGAGACCGACGCCCCGGTGCCCGACCACCCCCACGACCTGCACGCCGAGGTGGCGCGAGAGCGCCAGCGGATCGAGCCGGCCGTGACGCGCCTTGACCTCGTCGATCATGGTGAGGACGACAAGGGCCGGCCGCCCGAGCGCCAGCGCCTCGTGGACCAGTGCGAGTGAGCGGCGCAAGGTCGTCGCGTCGGCGACCACCAGCAGGGCGTCAGGGATCGGTTCGCCCGGCACCGCGCCGTGCAGCACCTCGTGCACCACGTGCTCGTCGGGCGTCTCGCCGTCGAGTGCGTAGGTCCCGGGGAGGTCGAGGATCCGCACCCCACCGTGACTCCCGGTCAAGACACCCTCGCGGCGCTCGACCGTCACGCCGGCATAGTTGCCGACGCGCGCCGAGGAGCCCGTGAGCGCGTTGAAGAGCGTCGTCTTTCCAGAATTAGGAGAGCCGACGAGGGCGATGCGGACGGGCCCCTCCGCCACGCGCACGGCCGGCATGGCGGGAACCGCACTCATGCGCGCCTCTTCGCGGGCACGTGTCCCTCGCCGCTCGGCGTCGCCCGCGGCGAGGCCTCGGCGCCGTCCGCGACACGCGCGACCCCGCGCACCGTCGCCAGCGCCATCGCACCATGCAGCGTGACCGACAGAGCACGGAGCTGCGACTCGCGCAGGCAGATCCGGTAGCCACGCAGCTCGACCTCGATCGGATCGCCGAAGGGCGCACGCCGCAGCACCGTGACGTCCGTCCCCGGCACGAAGCCCAGATCGGCGAGCCGGCCGGTCAGCGCGGCGCCGGGAGCGATCCGGCCACGCTCGCCGGGGCGCAAAGTCGAGAGGGGACGCACGGTTTCGCTGAAATTGAAAACCATTTTCAACGAAGAGACCCTGCCGAACCGCGTCTGTCAATAGGCATCTGCGCGGGGACCGTGACCGATCCAGCCCCTCGGCGCGCCGGAAGAGGGAACGCGATGCCACCACCCCACAGCGCCGCCCGCCCGCTCACCTCTCACCCGCGAAGCGCCGCTCCGCCCAATCCGATGCCACGCCTCTTCCGTGCCGCGCGCTCGTCGAAGAGCCTCGACACTGCGGGCTCTCAGCGCGAACCAATCCCGGCCCGGCCGCCGAAAGACGGCACGGCCTCCGCGCTCGGACTCCCACGCGAAGGCGCCGAGCGCATGGCCCCATAGCCGCCGCCCGCGCCGTATCCGGAACCAAATCCACGCCCGCTCGCGCCGCGATCGCCGCCACCGAACGTGTGTGCCGAGGAAGACCGGCCGCCAGAATCATTCGATCCGACCGTCGCGCGGCCTTGCGGCGCTGCGTGCCCGAGGCCCGACGACCAGGACCCCCGCGCGGGGGACGCCACTGAGCCACCCCTCCACGACCGGACGGATTCCTGGGCGGGCGCGCGCGGGGCAGGCGCGCTGAGCACGCCACCGGACGAGGACCCGCGACCACCCAGAGCAGACCGTCCCGTCCACCTGCTGCCTTCGTTCCCGGCCGAACCGCTGTCCCCGCGCGAGCCCGGGGCACTCCACGTCGTACCGCTGCTCCCCCGCGAGCGCGGGGCACTCCACGTCGTACCGCTGCTCCCCCGCGAGCGCGGGGCACTCCAGGTCGCAGTGCTGTCCGCCCGCGAGCGCGGCGCACTCCATGTCGTACCGCTTCCCGCCCGCGAGCGCGGCGCACTCCATGTCGTACCGCTTCCCTCCCGCGAGCGCGGCGCACTCCATGTCGTACCGCTGCTCTCCCGCGAGCCCGGGGCACTCCACGTCGGGCGGCTGTCCGCCGGCGAACGCGGCGCGCTCCAGGTTGCCGTGCTGCGCGACGAAGGTGGCGGGCTCGAATCTTGGCGCACCTCGTCGCTCCCGCCGCTGGGCGCCACGTCGCCGGACGACCACGGCGAGCGCGTCACGCTACGGCGATTCGAATCCTGGGTTGGGGGGATCGAGACACCGCGCCTTGAAGTTCGCCCTGCTGCCAAGTCCGGCGAGAGCGCAACCGCCTCCCGCGAAGGCTGCATCTGACCAGCGATGGCGCGACGTCCCGTGTCGGGCATGGCACCTGCACCGCGGGTCGCCGGCTGCGCCGAGGGCGCCAGCGACGGCGACACCTCACGACTGCGCGCCGTCGAGGGTGCACTGCCGGTCAACAACCGCCTCGGTGGGCCCCCGGCGGAGCCATCCGGCTCGCGGCCCGCCGCACGCAGCGGAGACCGCTGCAGATCGCCGAGGCTCAGCCGGCGCGCCTCGTACGAGGCCATGTTCGGCGACACGCCGCGTGCCCGCAGCGGGAGCCGGGCCGTCTCGACCCGCGCCTGATTGCGAGGATTGATCGGGGCACGCACCAAATCCGGCGAAGACGAATCCGTGCGCAGCACGGCGCGCCGGAAAGCTCCGCGGTCGAGCTGATCGACCGGTGCACCCCCTACCGCTCCGGCCTGCTCGTGGGCCCAGCGCAGACGCTGCGGTAGCCGGTTGTCGCCACGCCGCGAACCTGGATCACCGCCGCCGTCACCGGGCAGCGGGCTCCTGTCCGCCGTCTGACCGCCGTCCTCCGGGCCGTGCGGACCACCGGGATGTGGACGCCCGCCGGGGGAACCACCATCGCCGTGGCCACCGTGCTGTCCGTGGTTGCCGTGACCGTGGTGCCCCTGCCCGTGATGTCGCCAGCCCGGCGCAATGACAATATTATTGACCACCTGCGGGCCGTACCAGCCGCCCCACCACGGCGTGCCGATCGCGACGCTACCGGTACTCCACCACGGCAGACACGGCTCCCCCCAGCCGAGAGGCACCCAGCCGATCCACGGCGTGCCGACGCCGACCGAGACCGCCACGCCAGGAGTGGCCCAGGTGAACCCGACGAGTGCCGGTGCCCACACCGGCGCCGCCGCCACCAGCGGCCCCGGCGCCCACCACCACGCACCACTCGACCGAACCCAGCGGCCGTAATGAAAGGGGGCCCAGCCCCAGCGCGCGTCGTCAATCCACGTCCAGCCCCAGGGCTCGCGCCAGGCCCAGCGGCCCACGGCATAGGGCGCCCAGCCGACCGACACCACGGTCGGTCGCCAGATCCAGCCGTACTCGGGATTCTCGTCCCACACCCCGGCGTCGTCGAGATCGGCGATCCCTTCTATATCAGAATTGACGTAGGCCGCGCTGGCGACATCGGCGAAGCGCTCGTGCCGGGCCGCAGCCCAGACGTCCATCTCGTCATCGGGCGGATCGTCCACCCGCGCGATCCTGGCGAGCGAACCCTGCCCCTCGAGACGCCAGCTCCCCGGAGCGTCGAGGGGCGCCCGGCGGCCAGCAACGTCGGCCACGACGCGACCCGCGCGCGCCTGCGCGATCGTCGCGCCGCCGGCCGAGACGTCGAGCCGCACCACCGCGTCCGGTGAGAGCGTGAGCGTCCCTGCCGGGACGAGGATTTCGAGCGGCGGCACGCTACCCGAAACCCCGGCCGCTGCGCGCGCGGTGCCGCCACGCCGTGCGACCACCAGCGTGCCTTGGGTCAGCCGGAACTGCGCGGCCGCATCATCGAGGCCGATGATCTCGAGATCGCTCGCGGCCCCGAGCCAGAGATGGAGGCCTTGCGCCGTCTCGATCTCGACCCGACTTCCCGGCCCGTCCGCAAGGCGGTCGCCCGCGACAAGGACGTCATTAATCTCGCCGCTCGCCCACTCGCCGGCGCCAGCGCGCAAGGTCGAGACGTCCCCCTCGAGCCACGCGAGCCTTGCGACGCCCGGTGAGCGCTCGGCGGCTACGACCGAGGTCGCTCCGGCGGCAGCGCCGAGCAAGGCCAGCACCGCGAGAGCAGCCGCGCAAATGGGCCCGACAGATCGGCGGGTGCCCACGCCGACAGGCCTCCTCGCGAGCGCGGTGCACGCTGCCGAACGGATTTGGCCGGCGGCGCGTGACGCGCTGGCCCTTGGCTTCCCGTCTTCGGATCCGCCGGCACCGCAAGATCCCCTGAACGTCCCCGAACTCCCGGCACTCCACTCCCGAAACCCACGACCCGACGACATCGCCGACGTCCTCCCGTGGCAGGCTCGTTGCGAGCCCGCTCTCGAGTCCTTCAACCAGCGCCCACGGGTGGGGTTGCGCGGCGGCTCGGGTCAACCGCAACACCAGACGCGCGATTCGTTGTTGATCGAGGATGGGGTTGCGCGACGGCGGCCGCGTTCGGGTCAGCCGCCAACCCGGACGAGTCTCGACGACCGACTCGAGTCGGCGGTCAGGGTCCCCGTTGGCGAGGTCGCAAACCAGCGGCCGACAGATCGCGAAATCGCCCCCGGGGAGCCCTGCCCCCCACAACGAGCGAGGCTCGGCAGCCGGCCGACACGCGGATTGTCAGCGGTCGATGCGCCCAAACCTGGCCGAAGGGCGCCGTGTTGCGGTGCGCGAATCCGCGGAGGGAGACCGGCGGCGGCGAATCCTGGCGCAACAGCACGACGCCCCTCCTGGCCAGGGTTCCTCCCGCGCGAAACCGGTCCTCAATCCACCCTCGCGCCGCGCTCGAGGCCGCGCAGCAGATCCTCACCCGCCGCCGGATCGATCTCGATGCCGGTCACTTCCATCACCCGGGCCATCATCATGTAGAAGCCGATCGCAATCGTGAGCTCGACCACCTGTCGGTCGGGGTAGTGCGCCCGCAGCGCGGCGAGGGCCTCATCCGAAGGGCGCGTCCGCTCGACCACTTCGCGCGTAAAGGTGAGAATCGCGCGCTCGGACACGCCGAATACCGGATCGTCGAACCGGAGCGCCTCGAGAGCACCGATCTCGTCATCCCGCACGCCGACCGCACGCGCAATCGGCACGTGCTGGATCCACTCGTAGCGGGCCTGCGAGAGAGCGGCGACCAGCAGGATCGCAAGTTCGCGCTCCCGGCCGGGCAATTCCTGACGTCCGAGGATCGTGCCACCGAGCTCAATCAATGGCCGAAAATTGCGCTCGGCATGGGTCAGGATGCGGAAGATGTTGAGGCGCGGCTGCAGGGCCTCGAGCGCGGCACGGGCCCTTGGGTGGAGAGTTGCCAGATCGGGATAGGGGATGCGTGCCATGGCGCGACCCTGCCGGATCTGCCGCTGGCAGACAACTCGCTCGCAGCCCTCCGGCCCGCCCCCCGGCGTGAGGATCGCAGGGCGCAGCGAACTCCGCCATCGACAAAGCTCGGACGCCACACGCCACCACGGACCCCCGGCACCGAGCCCGCCCACCCACCCATGTCGGTCGCCCCGCATTGCCGGCGTTGAGGTCGTGGAGGCTGGTGCGCACATCGCCGAGCCCGCGTCGTGCAGGACCTCGGCAAGGCTGACTGCAGCCGGAGCAAGTGCGTCGGCGGGCCGTACGACGCCGTGGCTCTCCGGCGGCAGTGCGGTGAGCAACGTGACGTGGGCAGGCAACGTCCACGAGGAGGCCGAGATGGCCTGCCGGAAGAGAACTCCACGCCGCGCCAGAGCATCAAGATTTGGTGTGGTGTTGCGGACGTAGCCGCTCACGCCGAGGTGATCGTGGCGCCGCGAATCGATCGAGATCAGGAGAATGCCGGGCGGCGCTGGTCGGTGCAGAAGCAAAGCCCCGATGACTGCGACGACCAGCGTCAGAGCGCACACCCGCAAGCTTCCCCTAATCAGCATGTCGCTCCCCGTCCGGAGGTACCGAGCCGATGACCTCTCGGCCCCCGGCGCGAGCATCTCGTTCGACGGCAGCTCCCGTGGAAGGCTCGACCTCGACCTCTCGCCGGAATTTGGCGACACCGATCGAGTGCCAGCCATCTCCCCGACTGCCCTGGACGAGTTCGGTTTCGACCAAGTAGAGACCAGGCCGGGAGGGGGCCTCGAGCCAACCACGAAACCGGAAACGTTGCCCCGGCTCGATATCCCGGTCCAGAAACAGCGTCTGGATCTCGCCGTCTTGCGGCTCTGCGTCGCCAGCGGTCGCGGTGTCCACCCGGCGCCACTCGGCACGGAGTCGCACAAGCTGCGGATGCTGGCCCGGGCCGGGCCGGGGAACGCCGGGGAACGCCGGCCCCTGGCGATTGGTCACCGTCGCAAACGCCTCCACGGGCCGGCCCGCCGGCACGAGAGCCGGCAGGCGCAGCGCAAGCGTGCCGCGCACCATCGCCGCGTCAATCTTCACGAGTGGTGTGCCGAGGAGCGTCGTCGCAGCATCGGTCCCGTTGCGAATAGCCTCGACATCGCTCATGTCGCGGGCGAAGCCCTACCTCGAGGAGATCCCAGCCCTGGTACGAACCCCGCAGGGTCAAGTCTGTAGCGGCCATCAAGGTTTCGCGCTGAACATTTCGCCCGCCGTCCCAGTCCATATCGGGTTGAAGGAGCACCCAGCGCAAACCCGTCATATCTATAATCTCTTGCAGGGTCTCGCGATTTCCCGCCATGAGATGACGGACGAGCACGCCCCGGTGGGGCGGCTGGTAGCCCGTGTGCCCCGCGAGCAGCAGCAGGCGCTGCATCGCCAGTGACGCCAGTGGATAGGTAACGAAACGCGTCAGGTCGGCGGCGAGAAAATGATTGCCGACCAGAGTCTGAAGCGGCAGGAAGAGAAGCTGGCTCGAAAGCAGGTGCTCGCTGCCCGCGAGCTGGAGCCGGGCCGGGTAGTTGATCGGCGCGTCGAAAAGCTGGCCCGGATGATTCAGCAAGGCCGTCCGGACCCAGCCGAGGGTCCAGACGATGAGCGGCTCGTCCGCGGCATTCCGCCCGACCGCCGACGAGGTGTCCGCGACGGTCAGCCAGCGCCACGACAATATAATAAATATAATCAGGGAGCAGAGACCGGCTCGAGGCCAGCTCGCAAACCAGGTTGGCGAAACCCGCGCCGCCTGCGCCTGCGTCGTCGCCCGATTCGAGCGGCGGCCGCCCCTGCCGGCGGCTCCACGGTCGCCCTCATGGCAATCTCGTTCGCTCAGGCCAGCGCCGGTTCCAGGCGAAGTGGCGGTCCGCGATCGCGGGCAACTTCATGGCACGCTGATTCGCCGGGCGGGCGACAGAACGCCACCTCCGCTCCTCACCACCGACGCGCTCGGGCGAAATTCCCCGGCACGCGCCGACCGCCGGGCGCGGCAACTGGCGACCGGCTACCTGCAGCAGGCGCGTTCGGGTGAGATCAGCCGGCACGGGAGGCGCCCTCCCCGACCGCAGCGCAGCGCCGGGCGGGCGCTCGGATGGCGTGCGTGGCCTATCGAACCACCCTCAGCGGCAGGCGAGGACCCCGGCGCCCGGGTTGAGCGCGCAACCGCGCAGCGGAGCAGCGGCGAAATCGAGCGCTGCGCACGGCTCGTCGAAGGCATCCGCATCGCCGAGCCCCAGCTCGAAGCGCAGCGGCAGATCGTT
>SXLG01000085.1 GCA_005777805.1 Pseudomonadota bacterium | reverse complement strand
GCCCTCGTCGGTGCACAGGCAGCGGCTGTCGTCGATGTCGCCGTAGCCGTCGGCATCCGCGTCGTCGAAGTACTCGGCACAGCCGAGCGCGTCGTCGAGGAGGAGCCCGAACTCGAGGACTATCCGAAGGATCCCGCGTTCAAGAAACGTTTCGGACCGCGCGGAGTGATCCACGCCAAGGCCGGTGGCAAGATCGAGGACACGGGGCCGCTGTCCCGCAAACGCATGGAGACCGTGGACGAAGAAGTCACCGGCCGCGCGCTCGACTTCATGGAGCGCGCACACGCGGCCAAGAAGCCCTTCTTCCTGTGGTGGAACTCGACCCGCATGCACATCTGGACGCACCTCGCGGACAAGAGCACCGGTCGGACCGGCCTTGGCGTCTACGCCGACGGCATGGTCGAACACGATGCGCAGGTCGGCCAGCTCCTGGCGAAGCTCGACGAGCTGGGGATCAACGAGAACACGATCGTCATGTACTCGACCGACAACGGCGCCGAGATCATGGCCTGGCCCGATGGTGGCATGACACCCTTTCGCGGCGAGAAGAACACCAACTACGAGGGCGGCTACCGCGTGCCCTGCCTGATCCGCTGGCCGGGAGTCATCGCGCCCGGCACCGTCTCGAACGACATCTTCGCCCACGAGGACATGCTGCCCACGCTACTCGCCGCAGCCGGAGACCCGCACGTCAAGGAGAAGCTCGCCAGGGGCGCCTCGGTGGGCGGACACACCTACAAGGTTCATCTCGACGGCTACGATCTCGGGCCATTCCTATCGGGGAAGGCCAAGGAGCCCCCGCGCAGCGAATTCCTCTACTGGTCGGATGGAGGGGAGCTGACCGCGCTGCGCTTCGAGCGCTGGAAGGCCGTCTTCGCCGAACAGCGGGCGCACGGCCTCGATGTCTGGGCAGAGCCCTTCGTCTCGCTCCGCCTGCCGCGCATCTTCGACCTCCAGGGCGACCCCTTCGAACGGGCCGAGAAGGACAGCATGCTCTACGACCGCTGGTGGATCGACCACGTTTTCCTGCTCATTCCGGCACAGGCGTATGTCACGAAGTGGCTCGGGTCGTTCAAAGAGTTCCCGCCACGGCAGAAAGCCGCGAGCTTCAGCATCGACCAGGTGATCAACCAACTCGCGGGAGGGGATCTGACCCGCTGAGGACAGCGGGGTCGGCCCCGCCACGCCCGTCAGCGGGGCGGGACCGGGGCGACGACACTGGCCCCCAGAGTGAGTTCGGACCCCCTACAGATACCCGGATTCGCTGGGACAGTATATAATCCAGGTGAGGTGCCCGCCCGCCGTCGTGCCAAAGCCGGCATCACTGGCGAAGATCAAACGACCCTGTTTCTTGTAGGCGAGCTGGAAGCGCACCCGATCGCTGCCGAAGTAGAACGGGATGAAGGCCTTGCCACTGACGTAGGCCCCCTCGTCCGTCGGTCTGCCGATCAGGTCCTCGACCTGCGCGCGGGACATACCGATCTTGAGCTTGGCGAACTTCGCACCGGGGAAGGGCTTGCCGGCGATTTCGCCCTCCCAGTCGTTGATCCCCTGAACCGTGGTGCCGGAGCCGGCCTCGATCTTCCCGGCGTCGATGACCACTCCCTGCGCATTCATCCCTGGCGCCGGGCCCTTGGACGTCCCAGCGGCCGGCCCACCCCGGCTGGCGCCGCAGCCCGCCACAGACAAGCCAAACGTCGCCAAGGCGACGACCAACCAACCCGCTGATCTGCTCATGAACCGTTCCTCATTGCGCCTGCGCCGCCCGGAACTCGCGCACCACGGGGCGTTCCGTTGTCCTCGTTGTCCTTCGACCCAGACCAGTTCGGTCCTGGCGATGTCGATCTTCGCCATTTACCTGGACTCCTCGTTCCAAGTCAACCAGACGTGGCCCACCTCGGCCGGCGCAAGACGAGCCGTGCTCCTCGGCCTCAGCGGGCCCCGGTGATGCTCACGAGATTGCCGTCCGGATCGCGGTAGCGCGCCGTCATGCCCCAGGGCTCTTGACGGGGCGGATGCACGACGACGGCCCCCGACGCAAGCGCACGGACGTGATCGCGCGCGACGTCGTCACTGTCGAATCCGATCTGCAGGTCGTGCGTCACGGGTCGCTCGGGAAGGCGTGCCGGAAACAGGGCCAGGTGCAGGTAGGCGCCACTCGTCCAGGACGTCGAGGAATGCCCGCCGCCAATCCACGGATCGTCGGCGGGCAGATTCGTGGAGGCATGGAATTCGATCCCGAAAGCATCGCGGTAGAAAGCCATGGCGCGTTCGAGATCGGACACATTCAGGGCAATGAAGATCATGCGCGGCATATTCAGGGTCTCCCTCGGGCGGGGTCGTTCGCCATGAACCGCCCGCTCGCGCAGCGGTCGTTCCCCGCCACCGGGTCATGACAAGCGCAGATCATCATCTCTAATCTTGTGATCTGCGGGTTGCCCGCAGCTTCCAGTCTTCGCGTCATCCTCGAAGCTCGCCGCGGTGATTGGGACGCCCCGCCTCTCGCCCCACCCCGCGCCTCAGGATCCATCGCTATCTCGGGCCGCTTGCGCGAGGGGATCGGGCCCGATGAGCGCGTCGAGGTCGAGCCAGCCCTGCCAGTCGAAAGGCCGCTCGAGCACGATTCGCTCGAGGCGGCGCACCACGGCCGCCAGGAGTTCGAGCGGGTCGGCCGCGCGCTCGGCCGGATGGAAGCGCAGGACGCGGCGGCCGCCCTCGATGCGTCCGTCGTACGGCACCACGGGCAGCGCGCGTGCGGCCGCGAGCCGCATCAGGCCCACGGCCAGCGCGACGGCGCGGCCAAAGAGCGGCACCGGAGCCGTGTCGCGCAAGCCGATTTTTTCGGGGGCCACATCCAGGAGCGCCACGACCGCGCCACCAGCATCGAGATGTGCGGCCAGGGCGTCGCGGGCGCCGGGGCCCGGAACGATCCAGCTCCCTCCCGCCAGCACCCGACCCAGATGGTGCCGGCGCGCCGCCCGCAGCGCGTCGCCGTAGGCCGAGGGCTGCGGATCGTGATCCTCGGCCCACAGGAAGGTCGGACGACGGCCGGCCGCCGCCAGCACATCGAAGATGCGGAAGCCGCCCGAGAAGTGAAAACTGGCAACGACCAAGGGACCCGGCGGAAGCGCCTCGATCCCCTCGCTGCGCGTGGTCGCAAGCCGCAGGCGTCGCGGCCAGCGGGCGGCCGTCAAGGCATCGAGGTCGTCACAGGCCAGCGCCGCGACGAAGCCGGCACCGGCCCGCGCTGCTGCCGCGTGATCGGCCAGGACTCGCGCCGCGTTGCGGGTGACGATCTCACGCGCGGCTTGCTCGCGCGCGGGATCAATGCGGCGTGTCGCCGCCCGCGTCAGGGCATAGCCGGCGAAGGGCGGCAGGCAGACCGCCAAGCGCCGCAATGCCAGATCAGCCGGGCCGAACACCTGAGCCCGGGGCGGTGGCCCCTCGCGCCCGCCTCATAACAGCGTCCCCGCGAGCAGAGCCGATGCGATCCCGAAGTAGATCAAGAGCCCGAGCACATCGACCAGCGTCGCCACGAAAGGTGTGGACGAGACCGCCGGATCGACCCCGAGTCGCGCCATCACGAAGGGCAACATCGAGCCCGAGAGCGTCCCGCAGAGCACGACCCCGACGAGCGAGAGACCGATCACCACGGCAAGCAACTCGGAGTGAGCGCCGTAGGTTCCGAAGATCTGCTGCCAGGCGATGATCCGGAACACGCCGATCAACCCGAGAATCAACCCGAGAGTCAATCCCGACGCGCACTCACGGACGAAGACCCGCCACCAGTCGCGCAGCTCGATCTGCCCCAGCGCCATCGCCCGGATGACAAAGGTCGCGGCCTGGGAGCCGCTGTTGCCCCCGCTCGAGATGATGAGCGGCAGGAAGAGCGCCAGCACCACCGCGGTCGCAAGCGTGCTCTCGAACCAGCCCATGACCGATGCCGTCAACATCTCGCCGACAAAGAGCACCACCAGCCAGCGCGCCCGTTTCTGCACGAGCCCCCACAGCGGCGTCTCGAGGTAGGGATCGTCGAGAGCTTCCGAACCACCGATCTTGTGGATGTCTTCGGTGGCCTCCTCCTCGGCGACGTCCATCACGTCGTCGACGGTGACGATGCCGATCAGGAAGCCCTCGCTGTCGGTGACCGGCAGCGCCACCCGGTCGTACTCGCGAAAGAGCTCGATCGCGTGCTCCTGGTCCTCGCCGGCCTTGAGCGCGACATAGCGGCGATCACAGAGATCCCCGACCCGGGCGTCCGGCCGGGCCAGCAGCAGCTCCCGGATGCGGATGTCGTCGATCAGCCGACCCGTATCGTCGACGACATAGATCACATTGAGGGTCTCGCTGTCGCGACCGTAACGTCGGATATGATCCAGCGTGCGCTCGACTGACCAATCCATCTTGACGCGGACGTACTCCGGCGTCATGAGCCGTCCGATCGAATCCTCCGGGTAGCCGAGCAGCCACGAGGCGACCCGCCGCTCCTCGGCCGAGAGGCGACCGAGCAGCTCGCGTGTGACTGCCGCCGGCAGCTCCTCGAGCAATGCCGTCCGATCGTCGGGCGCCATGTCGTCGAGCAGCCGGATGACCTGCTCCTGAGCGAGCGTCGCCACCAGCTCGCGTTGCAGGTCGGGCTCCAGGTACTCGAAGGTTGCCGCGGCGACGGCCCGCGGCAGGATGCGGAAGACGAGTGCGCAGTCTTCGCCGCTCAGGCCCGCGACGAGATCGGCGAGTTCAGGCGTCTCCCAGCCCGAGAGCGCCTCGCGCAGACCCGCCAGATCCCGGCGCGCGAGATACTCGTCGATCTCAGGTTTGACGAGAGGGGCAAGCATGGTGGACTGTCAGACTCCATGGTCGCGTTTCATCCCCTTGGTCTTGCGCCGCTTGAGTTTGCCGGCGTCCTTCACCCGCCGAGCCGCACGTTCGATGAGGATCTGCTGGCAGCCCGCGCCCAGCGCGGAGCCCTCGGCACGCACATAGGTGCCGTCGGACTGGAACGCCCACGCGTTGCGCACATCCGCAAGTTCCAGATCGAGGACACTCCGCAGCACCAGCTGATGCTGGGGATCCTCGACCGGGACCAGCACCTCCACCCGGCTCTCGAGGTTGCGCTGCATCATGTCGGCCGAACCGATCAGGTACTCGGGCCGGCCTTCGTTGGCGAAGTAGAAAATCCGCGCGTGCTCGAGGAAGCGCCCGATGACGCTCACCACCCGGACGTTCTCGGAGAGCCCCGGGATGCCCGGCCGCAGGCGACAGGTATCGCGCACGATCAGATCGACGCGGACACCGGCCTGGGATGCCCGGTAGAGTGCATGGACCAGATCGGCGTCCTCCAGCGCGTTCGCCTTCATCTGCACGTGCGCCGGGAGACCGGCCGCGGCGTGGCGGATCTCGCGGTCGATCTTCTCGATGATACCGCTCTTGATCGAAGTCGGGGCGACGAGAAGCTTCCGGTAGCGGCGCTTGGGCCGGTAGCCTGTTGTCAAATAATTGAAGAGTTCGGTCAGATCGCCGCCGATCACGGGGTCTGCGGTAAAGAGTCCGAGGTCGGAATAGATCCTTGCGGTGCCACCGTGGTAATTGCCCGTGCCGATGTGCGCGTAACGCCGCAGTCCGTCGTAGTCCTGCCGCACGACGAGGATCACCTTGCAGTGGGTCTTGAGGCCGACCACTCCATAGGTGACGTGAACGCCCACTTCCTCGAGCCGGTTCGCCCACCCGATATTGGCGCCCTCGTCGAAACGCGCCTTGAGCTCGACCACGACGGCCACCTGCTTGCCGTGCCGCGCGGCTTCCATCAGGTGCTCGATCACCCGGCTCTCCTCCGAGGTCCGGTAGAGCGTCATCTTGATCGCGCGCACCTTCGGATCGTGCGCCGCCTCGGCCAGAAAGCGCTCGACGGAGGTCGCGAACGACTCGTAGGGGTGGTGGACCAGCACCGAACCAGCGTCCCGCAAGACGTGAAAGATGTTGCGGTCGCGCGTCAGGTCGGGCGGATCGACCGGAAAATGCGGCGGCACCTTGAGATCGGGCCGGTCGATCGCCGCGATCTCGAAGAGATCGCCGAGCCCGAGCCGATTGGGAACCTCGACGACGTCGGTCGCCACGTCGAGCCCAATTTCGGCGGCGAGCATTCCGCGTCGCGCTGCGGCGATTCCCTCGACGATCTCGAGACGAACGGTGGGGGCGAAACGGCGGTCGCGCAGCTCGGTCTCGATCAAGGCAAGCAGATCGTCGGCCTGCTCTTCATCGCGCTCCGTGTTCGCGTTGCGGGTCACCCGGAAGAAATCGCACGCCACCACTTCCATGCCCGGGAAGAGCAGGTCGAGGTTGTGCGCCATCACGTCCTCGAGCGCCACCCAGATGTCGTCGTTCCCGACGCGCATCCAGCGTGGGATGCCCGCCCCCACCGGCACCTTGACCCTTGCCACGGAGGTCTGCGGATCGCCCGGGTAGCGCAACGTCACGAGAAGATTCAGAGAGAGGTTCGAGACGAAGGGAAAGGGGTGTGCCGGATCGGTCGCCTGGGGAGTCACCAGCGGGTAGATGCGGTTCAGGTAGGACTCGCGGATCGCCGCACGCTGCGCGTCATCGAGGCGCGCGATACGGCCGAGCCGCACGCCCTCGCTCCGCAGCGCGCGCCGGAGCTTCTGAAAGACGTCGTAGCGGCGCCGGTCGAGCACCTCGATGGCGGCGCGGCACTCTTCGAGTTGCAGAGCCGGCGTCCGGCCGTCGATCGTCACCTCGCGCACGCCTGCGGCAAGCTGCTGTTTCAGCCCGCCGATCCGCTTCATGTAGAACTCGTCGAGGTTCGAGCTGGCGATGGCCAGGAACTTGACGCGCTCGAGCAAGGGCAGGCGCGTGTCCTCAGCCTCGCGCAGCACGCGGGAGTTGAAGGCAAGCCAGGTGGTCTCGCGATTCAGATAGAGGTCGGGGCGGGTGAGGTCCGTGACGGTCTCGACCGGTCCTGCCAGCGGCTCCTCGGGCAGACGGACAGGGGCACGCCGGCGCCGTCGGCTCTGCTTCGCCGGGCCCGCCTCCGCCTGCGGCGGAACGACCCGGAGCGTCGCACTTCCGTCTCGACTCATCATCATCACCCCATGCCATCGCCCGCGGCGGCGCCATCCCGGAGCCGCGACGAGGTCCAGTGGTGCAGTATCGGCTGATCGGGCGCGTCTGTCGAGGTCCGGAAGCTCCGCCACGGCGCGTCGGGCCCCGGCAGAGGTCGTCCCGAGGAGCGCCGCCGTCGATCCGCCGGCTCTCTTGACGTATCATCGAGCCATGGCCCTCATGCGACCCGATGCGATGACCACGCCACACCACACCCGCGCGAAGCGAACCGCCCCGGGCTGGCCCGATCCTTGGGCCCGGCATGCAGTGGCATTGGCGACAGCGCTCGCGCTGGCCTCAGGCACCCTGCTGGCCGGCTGCGGCGCGCGGCAGAAGGACGACGAGGCGCGGAAGCGCGACGCCGAGCAGGCGCTCAATCACTTCGAGCGCGCCAGCGCGATGGAGGACAGTGGCGACGTCCGGGGTTCGATCCGCGAGTACGCCCTCGCCGTACGCCTCGATCCGGACTTCGCGCCGGCCTGGTACGCGCTCGGCAACCAACTGCGCCGGACGGGCGGGCTGCCCGACGCCATCGAGGCCTGGCAACGCGCCATCAAGGCCGATCCGAAGATGGTCCAGGCCTACAACAACCTCGGCGTCGCCTACACCGCGGCCGGGGCGCCGCAGAAAGCCGCGGTCGTGCTGCGGCGGGCGACCGCCCTCGACCCTGGCTACGCCCGCGCCTGGAGCAGCCTGGGGGCGGCCTACGACGCCGCAGGTGAGCACACGCGAGCTGTGTTGACCATCAAGGAAGCTATTGAGCTCGAGCCGCAATCGACCTCGGCCTGGGCCAACCTCGGCACGGCCTACGCGCATCAGGATCTGTGGAAGGAGGCGATCGACGCCTACCAGCGCTCGGTGCGGCTCGACCCGAACGATGCCGGCACGCATTTCAATCTCGGGCTTGCCCTGATCGAGGCGGGTCAGACGCAGGATGCTCTCGTGCAACTCGACGCGCTGCAGACGCTCGACCCCGCGCGTGCCGACGAACTCCGCCAGCGACTTCGGCTCGGCGCCATCCGCTGAGCTGATCCAGTGCCGGTCGGCGGTATCGTGCTCGAGCGCCCGCAAGAGACTTCTGCTCGGTGCCATCCGCCGAGCCGTGCCCCACGGGCCAGTTCAGCGTCTGGCGTCAGCCATGCATCACGCTGGTCTGGTCGAGGTAGTAGATGTTGCTATCTGGGTCCTTGACCAGCGCCATGTAGCCGCCCCAGGGGTAGCGCTGCGGCGGCGCCTCGAACCCGACCCCCAGCGCAACGAGCCGCGCGTATTCGGCGTCGAGATCGGCCACATCAAACCCGATTCCCGTCTGGCGGCCGACGTAGTGCGCCTGCTCTGGAGCGGCCACCGCCACACCCAGCCGCACCGGCCCGGCGACGAACGACGCATAGCCCAGCTTCGGATCGGCGAACTCCTTGGCGAGACCGAGGGTCTGCTCGAAGAAAGCGACGGCGCGGGCGAGATCACGGGTGAAGACGTTGACGTAGGCGATGGTCGGCATAGGGTCCCCCTTGGCGCCGACTCTGCCCCAGCACCCCGCGCGACGCGAGCCGATCCCGCCGGCCGGCCGCAAACCGGCGGGATTCCGCGCCGCGTTGCCCCTTACCCCCGCAGAGCGCGTCGGTTCAGCCTGGGGAGGCCTCGCCCACGAGGTATCCGAGCTGCGCCGGCCGCCAGCCCGCCTCGGGCACGGGATAGAGCCCGTCGATCACAGCGCGCCATTCCGCCGGTGACGCACAACCGATGAAGGCGCTACGCACCCGCGCCGCTTCGGGGTGATGGGCGGCGAAACGAATGCCGAACTTTCGCATCGACGCGGCTGCACGAGCGTCGCCGTGCAGCCGCCGGGCGAGTTCGAAATGCGTGAGTAGGACGTGGCGCTGCTCGGACAGCGCCGGTGGCGTGGGCTCGAGCCCGGCCATGCGCTCACGGGCTTGACGGAAGATCCACGGGTTGCCGATGCAGCCCCGCGCCACCGCGACGGCGTGGACGCCACAGAGCTCGAGCATCGCCCAGATGTCCTCCTCGACCCAGATGTCGCCCGAGCCGAAGATCAACCGGTCGCCACGGCGGCGGACGAGATCGCGCAGGAACTCCCAGCGTCCCGGGCCGACGTAGCGCTGCTCCACCGTGCGGCAGTGCACCGTTGCCCAGGCGTAGCCAAGCTCATAGGCCGCCTCGAAGATCCGTTCGAAGGCGAGCGCCATGGGGGCTGTGTCGTCGTAGGCGCGGCGGAGCTTGACGGTGCAAGGGACCTCCGGCGGGACGGCCGCCCGGACCGCACGCAGGATGGCGATCGCCGCCTCGGGCTCGCGCAGGAAGTGCCCGCCACGATTACGGCGCCTGACCTTCTTGACGGGACACGCCAGATTGACGTCGACCACGTCGTAGCCCATGCGCACGAGGATTGCGGCACCTGCGGCCATCTCATCGGGCGTCGAGCCCATGATCTGGCCGGCGATCGGGTGGTCGGCGACTCCAGCCACGGCGTTGGCGGCCGGATCGCCAAGACCGCACTCCGCGGCCAGCAGGTCGGGATCCTCGCGCCGCCGGCCCTTGCCGCCGAGGACGAGGGTGCGGTCAAGCAAGGCTTCGGTGATGCAGAAAGGCGCGCCGAGACTGCGCGCCACGAGCCGCATGGCCGCGTCCGAGTAACCCGCAAGCCCGGCCTGGAAGAAGGGTGCGTCGAAGCCCGGCACCAGCGCCGGGATGCGCGGATCGAGACCCCACGTGCGCCCGATCTCGGCCACGGGACGCGGCAAGGCCCGCGCTGGCGGCCGATCGATGACGACTCCGGTGTTCATGCGCGCGAGGTTCCGGGGGGGATGTTCCGGGTCAGCCCGCGGTGGTGCAAGGACGGGAGGGCGCGGACGCGCGACGCTTCCTAGGGGTGGCGCTGCGCGGGGCGCCCCGCGCTCGACGCGATCAGGGCAGGCTTTTCCGCTACCGGTGGCGCTGCGCGGGGCGCCCCACGCTCGACGCGATCAAGGCAGGCTTTTCCGCTACCGGTGGCGCTGCGCGGGGCGCCCCACGCTCGACGCGATCAAGGCAGGCTTGGTTGTCGCAGGCTGGGTTCCCCACGGCGACGCTACACGCCGCGCCCCGCGTTCGACGCCCTCCCGGTTGGCTTGGTTGGCGCAGGCTTGGTCGCTACCGCCGGCGCGGCGCGTAGCGTCCGCGTTCGACGCGCGTGGAGGCATCTCGCGTGGCGCAGCCGGGCCGCCATCGGCTAACCGCTCGGCGAGGCCCGAGGCGCCTCGATGCGAGATGGACCGGGTGAAAGCAGATGTGGCCGGGGTCGCCGCTGGCGTCGCGACCCCGCGTCCAGCGACTGCGGGCGCCCAGGCGAACGGGCCCGAGACCCGGGCGCTGGCGGCGCTGGCGTGGCCCGTCGTGCTGGCCGAGATCGGCTGGATGGGCATGGGACTGGTCGATACGGCGATGGTCGGCCGCATCTCGCCCAGCGCGATCGGTGCAGTCGCCGTGGGATCGCACCTCTCGTTCAACGTCGCTATCTTTGGCATTGGCATCCTCTTCGGTCTCGATCCGATCGTCTCGCAGGCCGTCGGCGCGGGACGTTCGGGGCTGGCGCATCGCGCACTGGTGAACGGTCTCGGCCTGGCGACGCTGCTCTCGTTCGTCCTCGTGCCGGTGCTGTGGGGGCTCGCGACGCAGCTCAAACATTTCGGCGTCGACCCGCGCGTGCTCCCCGATGCCCGTGCGTACCTCGAGATCATCACCTGGAGCGTCCCTCTCCTGCTGGGCTACACCGCGGTCCGCCGCTACC
Source organism: Pseudomonadota bacterium (assembly GCA_005777805.1). Lineage (GTDB taxonomy): Bacteria > Desulfobacterota > Binatia > UBA12015 > UBA12015 > SXLG01. The sequence continues at coordinate 19,402 of SXLG01000085.1, read as the reverse complement.
TGCAGGGTCTCGGCCTGGTCCGGCCGATCTTCTGGGCGATCCTGGTCGCTAACGTCTTCAACGTTTTTGCCAACTGGGTGTTGATCTTCGGCCATCTCGGCCTGCCGGCGCTCGGCGTGGCGGGCTCGGCCTGGGCGACCACCAGCGCACGGCTCTTGATGTGCGCGTGGCTCGGCGTGGTCGCGGCGCGACACGCCCACCGCGACCACGCTGGGCGAGCCGAACTGACCCCGAAGCTCGACCTTTCGTTGCTGGCCGGTCTGCTGCGGATCGGCCTGCCGGCCGGCGTTCACATCGCCGTCGAGGGCGGAATTTTTACTGTCGTGACGCTCGTGGCCGCAAGCCTCGACCCGGTGTCTCTGGCGGCTCACCAGATCGCGCTCAGCATCGCCGCCTTCACCTTCATGGTGCCGCTGGGGCTCTCGACAGCGGCGGCCGTCCGGGTCGGCTACGCGGTGGGCGGACGCGACCGGGCACGCGCCGCGGCGGCCGGTCGCGCGGCATTGGGCCTCGGCGCGTTGTTCATGGGCAGCGCAGCGATCGTCTTCCTGCTGGCGCCACGGGCGATCGTCGCGCTCTTCACCGACGATCCGGCCGTCACGGCTCTGGGCGTGTCGCTGCTCGCGGTGGCGGCCGTCTTCCAGCTCTTCGACGGCACTCAGGTCGTCTCTTCGGGAATTCTACGCGGGACGGGAGAGACCCGCCTGCCCATGCTGATCGCTCTCGCCGGCTTCTGGGGCCTGGGCCTGCCGGTGGGACTTCTTTTCTGCTTCTCGCTCGGCCTCGGCGTGATCGGCCTCTGGATCGGCATCACCGCGGGACTGGTCTCGGTGGCCACAGCCCTGCTCCTCGTCTGGCACCGGCGCGTGCCCGGTCTCCCCGACGGTGCTCTGCCCGTCGGGCAATCGCGACACTGCTAGGTTGGCAACCATGGACTTCTCACCGCCGGGCCACCTGCACTCACCGGACGCGGTGCGAGCGGCGTTCGCGCGAATCGCGCCCGATCTATGCTTGCTCGGGTCCAACGCCGACGCCGCCCGCGAACTCGGCCGGCCCGTACAGGTTCTCGGCCGCCGGCTGCCGAACCGGTTTTGCATCCACCCGATGGAGGGCTGGGATGCGGAGGTCGATGGTTCGCCGAGCCCGTTCACGCTGCGGCGGTGGCGCAACTTCGGCCGCAGCGGTGCCGCGCTCGTCTGGGGTGGGGAAGCATTCGCGATCCGGAGCGAGGGTCGCGCCAACCCGCACCAGCTCTTCGCCAACCCTGCGGGCGACACGCGCGGTTCTCTGTCGCGCCTGCTGGACGAAGTTCGCGCCGGCCGGCGCGAGATCGGCGGGGATCCCGACGACCTCGCCATCGGCCTCCAGCTCACGCACTCCGGTCGCTTCGCACGCCCCACGCCGGCCGGAGCCGCACCCCTCTGTGTCGACCGCAATCCGGTCCTCGCACTCCGGCAAGGCCTGCCCCCGGATCACGCCATAGCCACGGACGACGAGTTGCGGCGCCTGCGCGATGCCTTCGTCGAGACCGCCGCGCTCGCGTCGAGCGTCGGCTTCGACTTCGTCGACGTCAAGTGTTGTCACGGCTACCTGCTGCACGAGCTGCTCGCGGCCCGCCTGCGCCCCGGACCCTACGGCGGCGATCTCGATGGCCGCAGCCGGCTCGTGCGCGAAATCGTCGCCGGCATCCGCGAGCGCTGTCCGCGTCTCCCCGTCGGCGTGCGGCTCTCGGTGAGCGACGGCGTGCCGATGGAGAGCGACCCCGACCTCGACGGCGTGGGGCGCCCGCAGCACCGGCCCCCGGGGCCCTGGCTGCATTCGTTTGGCGTCGACCCGAGCGACCCCGAGCGCCCCGAACTCGACGAACCGATCCGCCTGGTCGAAGCGCTGGCGTCGCAGGGCGTCGAGCTGGTCAATGTGACACTCGGCTCGCCCTACTGGTGCCCGCACCTCCAGCGCCCCGCGTCGCGGCCGCCAAGCGATGGCTACTGGCCGCCGCGCGATCCCCTGCACGAGGTCGTGCGCCATCTGCGTGCGACCCGCGTTATCAAGCAGCGTTTACCCTGGCTCGTGGTCGTCGGCAGCGGCTATTCGTATCTGCAAGAATGGCTGGCGGGTGTCGGGGCACACGAGATCAGGAGCGGCGGCACCGATCTCGTGGGCATCGGTCGCATGGTGCTGTCGTATCCCGAGTTTCCGCTCGACATCCTTGCCGGGCGAACGCCCGAGCGCCGGCGCATCTGCCGCACCTTCAGCGACTGCACGAGCGCGCCGCGCAACGGGCTCCGCAGCGGCTGCTACCCGCTCGATCCCGCCTACCGGGACCTCCCCGAGGCGCGGCGGGTGCGTGCGCTGCGCCCCTCACCACCGGGACCTGCCCCCACGCCACGCTCATGAACGGACGCGCCTGATGCCGCGAGGCGTGAGCGCGCGCAGCAGGACGTCGCGGAAGGAGAGTTCGCCCGGTCGCCGGCGTCCGACGCCGCGGCCGAAAACCAGCAGAGTCGCGAGTCGGAGACTCGATGACAGTATAAAAATGACGTGATAGCCGGACGTCCCCAGCGCGTCGAGAACGACGCCACCGAGGAGCGAGCCCAGCACGATCGCAAATCCGTTAAACAGGTTGTAGGCGGAGAGCACGGCCGAACGATCCCGCTCGTCGGTGCAGTCGAAGAGGTTGAGAATCAACGCCAGATCGAACCCGGCCCAGGCGAAGCCCGCGAGTGTCTGCAGGGCGATGAGCCAGAGCAGGTTGTCCGAGACGACCCACATCGCGGCCAGCGGAACGATCAACGCCGCCGCCACCTGCAACGTCCGGCGGCTGCCAAAACGGTGGGCGATGTCGCCCCAGCGGCGCGACGACGCGATCCGCGCCAGCACCATGACCACGTTGAGGCCCGTGAATTCGATATAGGAAAGCCCGAGTTCCTCGAGCATATAGGGCGTGAAGTACGCGGCCGAGACGTTGACCGCACCCATCACGAGCACGAGCACCGCGATCAGCCGCCAGGCGGGATGGTGCCGACCGAGCGCACGCCAGCCCGCTTCGGACTCGTGCCGGGGGCGCACGGTCTCGGGCGGTTCGTGTTGCAGCGAGAGGAGCCAGGCACTGCCGAGTCGAAGCGCGCACGCCAGACCAAAAACCACGACAAAGCCCGCCGCGACGCCAAGCCGCATGGTCTTCGCACCCTCGACGATACCGCCAGCCAGCAGCAGAGCCCCGAGCAGCGAGGCCTGAATCCAGCCATTGCGACGACCGAAGTAGCGGCTGCGGATCGCCGCGGGCAGCATCCGTCCCATCCATGCATTCCACGCCGGATTGATGCCGAGCGAGAGCGCCCAGTAGAGGCATACCCACACCAGCAAACGCGGGTAGGCGCGCCCGCTGACGCCGAACGCAAGGGCAAGTATCGGCAGAAAGGTGAGCGCCTGGGCCACCGCACTGCCGACGACCCAGGCCTTGTTGCCGGTGCGGCGCGTGAAGGCCGGCACCGCAAGCTGGAAGACACTACCGACGAGCATCGGCACCGTCGTCAAGAGCCCTACTTCGAAGGGCCTCGCGCCGAGCACGAGGGCAAACGCGGGCAAATAGAGCTCACCCAGGCCGAGCATGCCGGCGTGCAGGCAGCCGTCAAGCGTCGATGCGGCAAGACTGCGCCGGAGCCGCGAGGCCTGCGGGCCAAACGGCTCCGCGCGCCGGCGCCGCGCGGCGGCCGGCCCGTGCCCCTCCCCGCCCTCGCGCGCCGCGTCGCTCACGCCGCTCGCGCATAGCCGCCCCTGCTCGGACGAGCCACCTTCGGCCGCCGGCCCGCGCAGATGCCGCAGCCTCGCGTAGCGGTGGGCGCGTCGTTCCGTTGGGCTTACCCGCGCGCCTGCCCTCGGGCGATGTCCGCGTGCCGACCGGCGCGTGATTCAACTGTACCTGGCTTCGATCGAGTCCGGCGAATCCACGTAGGCGATCGGCCCCCAAGGCCTCGCCGCGACCACGACGGCCACCTCGAACACCCATCTCTGTTCCCCTGCGGCTTGGCCGTGCGGCGGCACGACCGCGAGCAGGAGGCCGGGCAACGCGGCACGCGGCTTCAGTCGGCCACGAGTTCCGGCAGGATTTCGCTGATCGAACCGCGCAGGAGGGCGTGCGCCATCTCGTCCATCTCGGTGGCCTCGGCATTCACGATCACGATGCGCGCGCCCGCCCGACGAGCGATCGGCACGATGCCCGCAATGGGGAAGACGCCGAGCGTCGTTCCCGCAGCAAGCAGAAGATCACTCCGGAACGCCGCCTCCTGGGCGCGTTCCAGGTCCTCGGGCACGAGTGCCTGGCCGAAGGAAATGGTCGCCGATTTTAGAATGCCGCCGCAGAGCTGGCAGTCGGGATCTTCCTCGCCAGCCTCGAGCCGCAGGACGGCATGGGCCATCGGCCGGCGATCGCCGCACTCGAGGCAGAGAACGTCGCGAACGGTGCCGTGGATCTCGATGAGCTTGTCGGGCGAGGTTCCGGCACGATGGTGCAGGCCATCGACATTTTGCGTGACGAGGGTGTCGAGGCGCCCGCTCCGCTCAAGGTGGACCAGCGCAAGATGCCCTGCATTGGGCTCGCGCCGCGCGACGAAAGTCTCGATGCGGGCCCGCCACGCCCGTTTCCGGACCTCGGGGTCAGCGACGTAGTGCTGCAACGTCGCCATCTTCTCGGCGCCCGGATTTCGCGTCCACACCCCTTGTGGCCCGCGGAAATCGGGAATGCCGGAATCGGTCGAAATACCCGCCCCGGTCAGCACCACAATGCGTCGCGCAGAACACAGCCAGGCGCGTGCCGTTGCGATCGTGCCATCGTCGGGGCGCCCGGCCATGGCGCGATCATCGCCACTCGCGCGGCGCGAGGAAAGCCCGCCGCACGGCATCGCCGGGACGCACCCGCGCCCGACGCGACGGCCGGTGCTGCATTCAGGCGAGCAGACCCGTCCAACGCGGTGGCCGCCCGCCTGCCTGTCACCAACCCTCCGCCGCACGACACGGCATCGCGAGGGTGGACCTGCACCCGACGCGAAGGCCGGCACCGCCCCTCATGTGCGAGCACACCCGTCCAACCCAGCGGCACCCGCCTGCCACCAACCTCGGCCGCCCCTCTCCCTCGCGACAGGCCCCAGTCGTGCCTGCTAGCGTCGCGGCCATGGTTCGTGTGGCGTCATTCTTCCGCATCCGAGGGGAAACGATCTGGAAGCTCTCGGGCGACACGCTCGCCGGGTTGCAGCGACGCTTCCCCTCCGTCGAGTTCCACGCCACGGCCGATGCCGCCGAATTCGCCACCGCTCTGTGTCAGAGCGAAATCTTTCTCGGTTTCGAGGTGCCGCGCGAATACTTCGTCGGCGCGAAGTGGCTGCGCTGGGCGCACTCCTTCCAGGCCGGGGTCGAGGCGAGTCTCTTCCCCGATCTGGTCACGAGCGAGGTCCTCCTGACCAACGGCTCTGGGCTGCATGACGTGGTGATCCCCGAGCACGTGATCGGCGCGATGCTCGCGCTGGCCCGCAACTTCCACTTCGCGCGCGACGTCCAGAGCCGTGCTGCATGGGACCGCCTGACAGTCGCGACCGCGGGCGGCGGCATGCGCCGACTCGCCGGCAGCACCGTCGCCGTGCTCGGAGCGGGCCCGATCGGCGAGGGCATCACCTCCCGTCTGAACGCGCTCGGAGCCCACGTTCACGTGATGCGTCGCCGGCCCGGGCGACCGGTCTACGGCGCCGAAGCGATGCTCGGAGCGAGCGACCTGCACGCACTGCTCGCGTGGGCCGATTTCGTTGTGATCGCACTGCCGCTCACGTCGGAGACGCGCAACATCATCGACGCGCAAGCAATCTCCCGGATGAAGCCCGGCGCGTTTCTGATCAACGTCGGCCGTGGCGAGATGCTTGACGAAGTGGCGTTGCTCGAGGCCCTGCGCGCCGGCCGTCTCGCCGGTGCCGCCCTCGATGTCTTCCACGCGGAACCTCTGCCCGCCGCCGACCCGCTCTGGGCGGAGCCGCGCGTGCTGCTGACGCCCCATCTCTCGGGCTTCACGCTCGACTACTTCGATCGTTCGCTTGACCTGTTCGAGGACAACTTGCGGCGCTTCCTGGCCGGCGAGCCGCTGCGCAACGTGGTCGACAAGCGACTGGGCTACGTCGTCCGGGAGTAGGCCGGTATCCGCCGATTCCCGCGGACATGGTGGTGAGACCTGCCGGGGCGGGCCACGTCGTCCGGGAGCAGGCAGGTGTCCGCGCGACCAGCCGGAGGCAATACCTCGCCCCCGGCCACCCCGAAGAACCTTCCCTCTGCCGGGCACGACGCGTACACCGGGACTGGAGGCCGCCATGACCGACACCCGGATTCCATCCATGCCGCTCGAGGAACTTCTGGTTGATCCGCCAGGCACGCTGGCCCGCATGCGCGCGCAAACCTGGATTGCTGACGCCGGCCTCGCACAGGCCGTCCTGCGCAACGAGGATGTGCGCGCGATGTTCAACGACGAGCGCCTGCGGGCCGACTTCCCAGACTTCCTGCGCTCGGTCGGCGTGAGCGGCGGCCCCTTCTTCGAATGGATGAGCCTCTCGCCACTGAACCACGACGGCGACGAGCACCGGGCCTGGCGCAGCGTGGTCTCACGGGCCTTCACGCCACGCGGCGTCGATCCCATTCGCCCCTTCCTGCGGGCGTCCTCGAATCAGTTGATCGACAACTTCGCAGCGAGTCGCGAGTGCGAGTTCGTGAGCGCCTTTGCCGACGCGCTCCCCTCGTTCGGCCTCTGCGAGCTGATCGGCGTGCCACCGGACGACCGCGACCGTTTCCGCGCCTGGGCCAATGCGATCGGGCTCGGTTTCAACGTCATGGCCGTCGGTCCACGCATCGCCGAGATCGACGCGGCCCTGATCGAGCTGCTGGCCTACGCCCGAGCTCTCGCGGCCCAGCGCCGCGCAGCACCACGCGACGACCTCATCTCGCGCATCGCTCAGGCCGGCGAGCAGCATGGCTGGACCGACGAGATGGTCGCCGGCACGATCGCCGGCCTCGTCTTCGCCGGCCACGAGACGACAAAAAATCAGCTCGGCTGGATGATCGCCGTGCTCGCCGAGCAGCCCCGGGTCTGGAACGCGGTCGCGGAAGGGACTCTCGAGGTCCGGCCAGTGGTCGAAGAGATGCTGCGCCATCGCTCCACCGTAACCGGCGTCGGGCGCTCGGTCAGTGAATCAATCGAGCACAAGGGCGTCACTCTGCCCGCCGGCACCCGGCTCCTGCTCTCGCTGTGGAGTGCCGACCACGACGACGCGGTATGGCCCGCGGCGATGACCTTCGATCCGAACCGACGCGACCCCCAACCGCATCTCGCCTTCGGCCTCGGCGCCCACCACTGCCTCGGTGCCGCGCTCGCCCGTGCCGAGCTGGAGGAATCGCTCGCGGCCCTCACCGGGCGACTCGGCTGCCCGACAATCGGCGAGGGAGCCGAGTGGACCGCGCCCGCCGGCATCACGGGACCGCTCCGCCTGCCGGTCCGCTTCGCGCCGGCCCAGCGCCCGGCAAGCGCCTGAAGACGCCCGTCCGCTCCGCCCGTCGCGGCCCCTCGGTATGCCCGGGCCCGGCGTGCCGCTCCTGGCTGGAACCGTCGGCCCGCTTCGGGTTGAACCGCCGCGATCGCGCCTGGGATCATGCCGGGTCCGGGGAGTGCGCCTCGGTCCGGGCGGAAATGGATGAGTGAGACACTGATGAAGAAATGGATCTTTGTCGCGCTGGTGTTGGCCTGGCTTGCCTGGTGGTTGTGGCCGCAACACGGGATCCGGGTTGGGCGCGGCTATGCGGTGCTCGATCCCGCAGTCTTCAGCGACCCCGTGCGTGACGCCCTCCCGGTCGCCACCGTGGTCGCGCGTCGCCCGGACGCACCGGCGCGCCCGCCCAACATCGTGCTCATCATGGCCGACGATCTCGGCTACGGCGACCTCGGCGCTTACGGCAACACTCTGCTGGAAACGCCCCGCATCGACGCGCTGGCCAGAGAAGGCGCGCGCTTCACCCAGTTCTACGCCAGTCACTCGACCTGCTCGCCCTCGCGCGCCGGGATGCTGACCGGCCGCTATCCGCTCCGCTCCGGCATCAATTATCCGATTCAACGGGCCAACGACGACTGGCGTCGCAGGCTGGCACGCCGCCTCGGTACGGTCGCGGCGGAGCTCGGGGCCACCGACTCGGTGCAGACCGGTGAATCCGCCATGCCCGGCGTTCCGCTCTCGGAAGTGACGCTCCCCGAGGCCCTCAAGCTCGCCGGCTACAAAACCGGCCTGGTCGGCAAATGGCATCTCGGCGACTTCATCGGGATGCCCGAGTACCATCCGCACCGCCACGGTTTCGATTTCTTTGCCGGATTCCCCGGCTCGAACGATGAGTTCCCCTTCCAGTACTGGAAGGGTGAGACCGTAATTGACGAGAACCATGGCCTGCGCCAGGCCGACGTCACGGCCACGCTCACCGACGAGGCGATCGGCTTCATCGATGCCAATCGCGAGCGGCCCTTCTTCCTCTACTTCGCCGAGAAGAACGTCCACACGCCACTCGATCCGGGCCGGCAATTCGCGGGACGTTCGCCGGGGGGCGCTTACGGCGACACCGTCGCCGAACTCGACTGGAGCGTCGGCCGGATCGTCGATGCGCTGGCCGAGCGCGGCCTGCTCGATGAGACCCTGCTGATTTTCACCAGCGACAACGGCCCCTGGCACCTCGGCAACCCCGGCGCGCTGCGCGGCCGCAAGGGCCAGCCGATGGAGGGCGGCCAGCGTGTGCCGACCATCGCGGTCTGGCCCGGACACATTCCGGCCGGCCGCGTGATCGATGTCCCGGCGATGAACTTCGATCTCTTCCCCACCCTCCTCGCTCTCGCCGGACTCTCCCTGCCGAACGATCGCGTCATTGATGGGCGCGATCTCTGGCCCGTGCTGAGCGGCCAGTCGGAACAAGATCCGCACGAGGCGCTGTTCTTCTTCAACGCCAACGTCATCGACGGCGCCCGCGGCGGGCGCTTCAAGTACTACCGCTGGGTCAACCTCTACACCTGGCCAGTGCCGCTCGACAAGCCTAATAATCTAAGCGGCACCATGGCCCACGACTACGCCTACACCGACCCTGCTACCGGCAAGACGCGGCCGCTGGTGACGCACGATCCGCTGCTCTTCGATGTCGTCGCCGACAGCAACGAGTCCTACAACATCGCCGCCCGTCACCCTGCCGAGAGCGCCCGCTTGCTGACCGCGATCGAGGACTGGGAGCGCGATTTCGTCGCCAACCCCCGCGGCTGGCGCGACACACCTCCCGACGCGGTTGGCGGTGGAGAAACGGCGGTGCGCCAGTAGTCGCGTCGTCCCGGGGCGGCGTTCTGCGGCGACCTGCCCGGCTCTGGCAGGGCGAGCCTCTCAGCCCGCGTGCCAGGGTAGCGCCGCGTGGCGGCGGACGTAGGGGCCCGCGGCAAACCGGCCGGCCGCGACATCGACACTGAAGTCGGGGCAGCGCTGCAGCAGTTCCTCCAGCACGACGCGCCCCTGGAGTCGTGCCGCGGCAGCACCGATGCAGTAGTGCGTGCCGTAGCTGAAGGTCAGCATCTTCGTGATCCGGCGATCGACCTGGAACTCGTCGGCGGTCGGGCCGAACTCGCGGGAATCGCGATTCGCCGCAGCGTAACAGAGCAGGACCTTGCGCCCGGCGGGAATGGTCTCGCCGCGGATCTCCACATCACGCTGGGTCGTGCGCGCGAGATTCTGGACCGGCGAGACGACGCGCAAGATTTCCTCGATCGCGTTGGGGATCAGCCGGGGATCGTCGAGGAGGCGGCGGCGCTGGTCCAGGTGCTCCGTGAGCAGGCAGGCCGCGCCGGCCAGCATCCCCGTCGCGGTATCGTTGCCGCCCGCGACCATGGTGAAGGCGAATCCGAGGATCCGAGCGAGGGTAACCGTGTCTTCACCGAGCCGCGCCAGATCCGAGACGATGTCGTCCGCTGGATTTTTGCGGCGACGTTCGATCAGGGAAGCAAAATAGCTCATCAGTTCAGCGATGGGCCGATTCGCGTCCTTCGTCACGCTACCCGTGGCGGACGCCTGGACGATCGACTCGCTCCACTCATCGAAGAGCGGCCGGTCCTCGGGCGGTACGCCGAGATAGTGGGCCACGACGAGGCTTGGCAGGGGCTTGCAGAGATGCGCCACGATGTCGACCGCGCCCGCGCGGCGCGCCGATTCGATGCGCTCGACCACGAAGGCCCGCACCTCGGGTTCGATCTTCGCGACCTTGCGCGGGGTGAGATCCTTCGTGACAAGTCGGCGAAAGATGGTGTGTTCCGGCGGGTCGAGAAACACCATGGGCATGGCCGCGTCGAGACCGGTGGCGGCGAGTTCATCGTAGGCGACACTGAGACCGCTCGCCGACGAGAACGTCGCCGCATCGCCCGCTGCCATCCAGACGTCCTCGAAACGTGTCAGGACATAGTAGTCGCCGCGCTCGACATGATGCACCGGATCGTGCTCGCGAAGAGCGGCATACATCGGGAAGGGATTCTCCCACGTGTCGCCGCTGCGCAGCTTGAACCTTGGCTCTGTGGTCGTCATGGGCCGCGCTCTCGCCTCCCCCTGCTTGCCCTTGGATCACCCGGACTCGAGGGGCGCAAAGGACCGACCTCCCGAGTCGCTGGCCGTCACGACGCGGCTCGCGGAGGACACCAAGCTCAGTCCTGCTTGCGGATGTACCCGGTGGTGGCCCCGTACTTGTCAGTCATGCGATAGCCCCCGCTTCCGTCGGGGCGCGCGTAGCCCTCGGTGGCGCCGTACTTGTCGGTGATCCGCTTCGAGCCCGACGGCCCCTCGCGCAGATAGCCCTCGGTGGCTCCGTACTTGTCGGTGAGGCGCTTCGAGCCTGACGGCCCCTCGCGTAGATAGCCCTCGGTGGCTCCGTACTTGTCGGTGAGGCGCTGGCTGCCCGAACCGGCGGGACGAGCGTATCCCCGGGTCGCGCCGTAGGGGTTCGTGACGCGGGCGCTGCCGTTCTGCGTCTCGATCCGGCCGGTCGTCGCGCCATACTTGTCGGTCGTCCGGTAGCTCTCCCCGGCCAGCGCAGCGCCAGCGGTCCACCAGAGTGCCAGTAAAACCGCCCCGACGATCAGCTTTTTCATGCGACCAGTGTGGCACCCCTCGCCCGCCGCGCCAAGGAGGCTCGGCCGGTCTCGCCGAGAGTCGGCCACCCGTTGTCCTGATGGTCCCCCGCTCTCGACGCGAAACTGGCCCGCCCAAACCTGGCCCGACGCCCCCACGGACGGCATTTGGCGTCCACGGGGCCGCCCTTGGCCCAACGCCCGTCAGGCCGCGGCCGTCCGAGCCCACGAGGGCCGCGCCTGTACGCGGTCGAGCCAGGCAGACACGTTGGGATGCCCGTCGCCGAGCTGGCCGATGAACTTCGTGTTGTTGACCGAGTAGGCCATCATCACGTCGGCCGCGCCGAACTCGTCACCAACCAGCCAGGTGCGCCCCGCGAGATGGTGGTCGAGAACGCCGAGCCACTCCTGCATGCGCCGGGCGGCGTCGGCCACGACCGCGGGAATCCGCTCGGCCTCTGGTTTGACAAAGCTGTGCTGGATGAAGTCGCTCACCGAGCCCATCGCCGTGGCCTCGGCGAAGTGGAACCATTGCAGGAAAGCCGGACGGTCGGGCGAACCCAACGCGGGTTGGAGCCGGCTCTTGCCGTAGGTCTCGAGCAGGTACTGCACGATGGCCCCGGACTCGAACATCACCACCGCGCCGTCCTCGATCGCCGGCAACCGCCCGAAGGGATTGATCGCCAGATACGGGGCACCCTTGTGCTCGCGGGCCATGAAGTCGTGCTTGACGATCTCATAGGGCAGGCCGAGTTCTTCGCAGAGCAGGATCACGCGCAGCGAGCGCGTGAAGGGGGCGTGGTGAATCCGGATCATCAATTCTTCTCCTCGAGGGGTAGCGGCCCCAACAGATGCCCTTGGATGCGGAACGACGCAGCTCTACTCGGCCGCGCCGCAGGCCACAACGCGGCGCTCGCCCGCGAGAGTCTTCCCAGTGCCGAAGGCGAGCCAGCTCGGGGACGGGTGGCCCCCGGCCGAGGGAATCGCCACACCACCATCGCACCCGACTCGCGCAATAGAGCGGACACAGAGGTACCTGGGCCTACCGCTGAAGGGATCTCAAACCGCCATCGCGGGCCGCCGATTCGAACTGGTAGAAGGCGACTCGCCGCCGGCGGCAGGAACGGGCTTGGCGGCCTGCGGCAGCATGACCGACCGGCGGGAGCAAAGCATGAACATCGACACCCACGCCCACGCGATCGACGAGGCGGGCTACACGATCCTCGAGAATGTGATCGAACCGGCGCTCCTCGATGCGCTCGTCACAGCGCTCGACCGTCTGGAGCACGAACTTGGAACGGAGCCGTCCTCGAACGACTTCGAGGGCCGGGCGACGACGCGAGTCTACAACCTGCTCGCGCATGATCCGGTCTTCGAGCAAATCCCCACGCACCCCGCCGTGTTGCCGCTGGTCGAACGCGTGCTCGACCCCGGCTGTCTGGTGTCGTCGCTCTCGTCGATCCGGATCCTCCCGGGCGAAATCCCCCAGCCGCTCCATGCCGACGATCAGCTCCTGCCGCTGCCCCGCCCGCACCCGCCTCTGGTCTGCAACACGATGTGGGCACTGACCGATTTCACCGCCGAGAATGGCGCCACCCGCTTCGTGCCGGCGTCGCACCGACTGGCCCAGCCCGGCGACCTGTCGCGCTCGACCCGAGGCACGTGCTGCGCCGAGATGACGCGGGGCAGCGTACTGGTCTGGAATGGCTCGCTCTGGCACGGCGGCGGCGCCAACCAGACCGCAGCAGCGCGGATCGGTCTCGCCATGAACTACTGCGCCGGCTTCGTCCGCCAGCAGGAAAACCAACAACTGGGTATTCCCGCCCAGCGCCTGCGGGCCTTTCCGCGTCGCCTGCAGCAACTCGTCGGGCTCGACATCTACAATGGCCTGATCGGCCATATCGACAAAAAACGGCCGCTGGACCTGCTCGGCGACGGCTCGGGCCCCGGCGTGATCTGGGACGCGAACTGATCGCGCCAAGCGCCTCCGCGCCCCCGGTCGGCTGCGTCGCGCGCCCCCGGCCAGCCCACGCTAATTTTTTTCAAATCCGCTTGACAACGTAGCGGCATGAAAATATACCCGTTTTACCTGAGGATGTGGTGGCGGGTCGACTCTGTCGGTTCCGCCAAGGCTCCTGCGAGGCCGTCTCCGGCCCACGACGTGGGTTGATGCGGCCGCCTCGCGGGAGCCCCATCCTCGGCCCTTCCCGGCGGCGCCTGACGGCCACCTGTCAAAAAAAGTCCGCGCCTGTGGATAAGTCGCACCCCGGGGCGGCCGGCAGGTCCCCCAGATTCAGGGTGGGATCGGTCAGGATAAAGTCCGTGGCTCTGGGCAAGTCGCGTCAGGTATCCACAGACGGCTCGAGGAAGACCGGCTCTTCGTAGAGGGCGGCCCCCTCACCGAGGTCGGTCAAAACACCACCCGTGAGCGCGTTGGCGCAACGGCCGAGACCCAGCGAGCCGCCCTTGGGCACCGTCACGGTATCCCGTCGGGCCGACACCTCGTGCCGGAGACGGACCTCCAGCGAGCCAAATCTGTTGCGCAGGCGGGCTCGGGCGCCATCGGGAATCCCCCCGGCCGCATCGGGGTGAACCACGGCCTCGAGGGTTTCGTCCGGCTCGCGCGGGCTCCACTGGGAGGACTGGGAGGCGGGGGTCGAGAGCGCCTGTAGCAGCAAGCTTCCCGCGGGCCGGTCCGCCGCGGGGGCGGGCCACTCGGTGATCAGCCGCGCCCGGCCCGAAGGGGTCGCGAAGCGTCGGTCCGCGAAGACGACACGCGGGGCGACGGGATTGCGCAACGCCCGGCCCGTGAGAGCGGTCAGAGGAATCTCCCCGAGGAGACGCTGCTTCCAGGCCGCAGCGGCGCCGCTCAGCGTCGGACCAAGCCCCACCCGTGCCGCGAGCTCTTGCACGATCTCTAGATCGGTCCGGGCCGCGCCCGGCGGTGGTGCGACCGGCACGACCGCACCGAGGTAGTGATGGCCGTACGCCCCGACCAGGTCGTCGTCCTCGAGCAGCGTCGTGGTCGGCAACACGACATTCGCCAGCTTTGCCGTGTCGGTGAGGAAGGAATCGACGACCACCACGAATTCGCGCGAGGCGAGCGCGCGCGCCGTGGTCTCCGACTCGGGCAGCATCACCACGGGATTGCCCGCCGTAATCCAGACCGCCCGGATCGGCGGATCGTTCGCCGCCAGAATCCCCCGGCCGAGCAGTGGCTCGGGAATCGTTCGCGGCGCCGGCCGAGCGGCGCAGAAGGCCGACGTATCGAAGGCACCCCGCCGCTTGTAGTAGTAGCTCACGCCGCCGCCCGAGACGCCGACGTTCCCCGACACCGTTCCCAGCGCATCGAGCGCACGCACGATCGCGGCCCCGTTTCGGCGCCGCTGCATGCCCCAGCCCACCTGGATATTGGCCGGCGGGCTGGTCCCGTAGAGTTCGGCCAAAGCTTCGATTGTGGCGAGCGGGACGTCCGCAGCAAGAGCCATTTCGGCCAGCGAACGGGAGCGGACCAGGGCCACCCAGGCGTTGAAGTTCTCGCAGAAACTGGCCGCGTCCGGGGCGATCCAGCCGCGCTCGAGCAGGATGCGCGAGACCGCCAGCGCGAGCGCGAAATCACCGCCCGGGCGGGGCTGCACCACGAGTTCGCAGAGGTCGGCGGCCCGGTGGCGCACGGGATCGACCAGGGCCAGCCGGGCTCCGCGACGTCGGAGTTCGAGCAGCAGGGGGACCAGGTGCGGCGACGAGGTGTGGGGATTCTTGCCCCAGAGGATGACCGCCCGCGCGGCGAGCAGATCCTCGAGATCGTTGCTGTCGGACTCGCCAAAATCCGCCAGCTGCGCGGCATCGCCAGCGCCCGAGCAGATATCGCCCCGCTTGGTCGTGACGGGACCAAAGTGCTCGAAGAAAAGATCCACCGCCCCCTTGAGCAGGCCGAGCGATCCCCCGCTGCGGTAGTGGAGGATCGCCGCCGGGCCGCTCTCGGCACGGATGCGCACCAGCTCGCGCGCGCACAGGTCGAGGGCCTCGTCGAGCGTGGCCGGCTCGAGCCGGTCGCCGCGCCGGATCAGCGGCTCGGTCAAGCGCCCGGGCGCATACTGGCGTTCGAGGAAGAGCTGCGTGCGATAGCAGAGAAAGCCGCGCGTGACGGGATGCGCGGGGTCGCCGCGCAGGCGGACGATGCGCTCACCTGCGACTTCGGCGACGATTCCACAGGCATCGGGGCAATCGCGGTTGCAGGTCGTGTGCACGACTCTCCGCGTCGTCTCCACCATGCCGCGACCCTGCCAGACGACCCAGTCCCCTGCCATTGCCGGGAGGAACCGCTCCGCGCGGGACGGCGGCACTGCCACCACCGGCTGGGGGTGGCGATCACCCGTCGATGACCAAGCTCGCTCCGGCACACCACACGACGGCATTGGCACCACCGGCTGCGCGGGAAGAACGACGGGCGGACAGGGTCCGGCCTGGCTCTGGGCCGAACAGGCCCTCCTTCCATGGCGCCAAGACTCGGCACTGGCGCAACCGGAACGGACTACAGTCAGAACCCGAAGTTCGGACGCGGCGCGGCAGCCGAAGCCGCGCCCGCCTCCCGTATCGCGTAGTCCTGCCGCCGGGCCCCGGAGTCCGGCCGCGGTACGGCCGTCGGCTTGCCGGGGCTTGCAACCCACGGCGAAATGAGGAACTCCTCGCCTGCGCGACTGCCGCGCCGGAGGATCGAATCATGACTCGTCGCATTCGCAGCTCGCTCACCGCCCTCGCGTGCGCCACTTTGCTGGGGGTAGCCCCGACCCAAGCCCTTGCCAGCGAACAGGGCCTGGCCAAGGTCGGCAGTGAATTCTTCGATCTCCTGGTCGGCCGACCGACCCTCTTCATGGCCACGGTCGCGGGCACGGTCTACTACGTCATCTCGCTCCCGATCACGGCTGCGGGCGGGCAGTCCGACGAGGCGTGGGATCGCTTCGTCAAGGAGCCGAGCGACAAGCTGACGATGCCGCTCGGCGGCTGAGCCGCCCGGGCTCTGATTCTTGGCTCGACCCTCCCGTGCCGACCCTCCATCCCCAGGCTCAGGCCTTCGTCGATGCGATGAGCGCCCAGCCGGGGCGTCGCGAGACGCACCAGCTCACCCCCGCCGAGGCACGGCTGGGCTATCGCCTGCTGGCCCAGCTCATGGGGGCCGGCCCGGAGGTCGGCGAGGTCCGCGATGACTCGCTGCCCGGCCCGGCAGGTCCGATTCCTGTGCGCCTTTATCGCCCCGTCGGTCCGGGGCCCTTCGGCGTGCTCGTCTACTACCACGGCGGCGGCTGGACCATCGGCGATCTGGAGACCCACGACAAGGAATGCCGCATCCTCTGCCAGGACGGCCACCGCGTCGTCGTCTCGGTCGACTACCGCACCGCCCCCGAGCATCAATTCCCCGCCGCGGTGGAAGACGCCTGGGCTGCGCTCACCGGAGTCGTCGCTCGCACCGCCGACCTCGAGGCCACTCCCGCCCGCATCGCCGTCGGAGGCGACAGCGCCGGGGGCAACCTGGCCGCCGTCGTGGCTCAGATGGCCCGCGACGCGGGCGGTCCCGCCCTCGATCTCCAGCTCTTGATCTACCCCGCGGTCGACGTCCGCGAAGATGCCCCGGAGAGATATCTCTCGCGCCGCGAGAACGCGGCCGGGCCAATCCTGCTCGCCGATACAATGGCATATTTCGTAAGTCACTACCTGGGCGAAGCGAATCCTGATCGAACCGACCCGCGCCTCTCGCCCTTACTCGCGCCCTCGCTCGCCGGACTCCCGCCGGCGCTGGTGCTGACGGCTGAATGCGATCCGCTGCGCGACGAAGGCTTGGCCTACGCCGCAGCCCTGCGGGCCGCAGGCGGCACGGTCCGCCACGTGACCTACGCGGGAATGCCGCACGCTTTCTTCCAGTTCTCGCCCGTGTTCGACGCCGGAAGAGAAGCTCTCGCCGAATGTGCGAGTGCCCTGCGCGAACCACAACTAATCGGTTGACAGAGACCCGGCCCACGCAAGGGCCGGATCGTCAATTCATTCCCGGAGCTGGGCGGTTTCCGGCACCGAGCGCGTCCCGCGAGTCCCGGTTTGCATTCGCCACGGCCAGTCGGGAAGGTGATCGCCATGCAGATCGCAATCGTGGGACTGGGACGGATGGGAGCCAACATGGCGCGTCGGTTGACACGCGCCGGGCACGAGGTCGTCGGGGTCGACCACGATCCGGGCGTGGCCGAAACCCTCGCTCGGGAGGGTGCGATCGCCAGGGCCGCACGGGCGCTGCCCGATCTCACGACCCTGTTGAACAAGCCGCGCGCGGTCTGGCTCATGGTGCCGGCGGCGGTCGTGGACGGCACTCTCGCCGAACTCGCGCCCCTGCTCGAGCGCGGCGATTGCGTGATCGACGGCGGCAACTCCTACTACCACGACGATATCCGACGCGCGGGAGAGCTCGCGCCGCGCGGCATCGACTACGTCGACTGCGGCACGAGTGGCGGAGTGTGGGGTCTCGAGCGCGGTTACTGCCTCATGATCGGCGGCCCGGAGGCCGCAGTGAAGCGTCTCGACCCGATCTTCGCGTCGCTTGCTCCGGGACGGGGCGATGTGGCGCGCACGCCCGGGCGGGAGAAGCTCGGCGGAACCGCCGAGGAGGGCTACCTGCACTGCGGCCCGGCGGGCGCCGGCCCCTTCGTCACGATGGTCCACAACGGCCTCGAGTACGGCCTGATGGCGGCCTACGCCGAAGGTCTGAACATCATCGCGCACGCCGGCTGCGGTCTGGCGCAGCGCGAGGTCGACGCGGAGACGACGCCACTGCGTCACCCCGAGCACTTCCGCTACGACATCGACCTTGCGAACGTGACCGAAGTCTGGCGGCGCGGCAGCGTGGTCGCCTCCTGGCTGCTCGACCTGACGGCCCAGTCTCTCGCCGCCGACCCGAGGCTCGAGGGCTTCGCCGGTCGCGTCTCGGATTCCGGCGAGGGGCGCTGGACGGTGGCGGCCGCGATCGACGCGGGCGTGCCGGCGCCGGTGCTGAGTGCCGCACTCTACAGCCGCTTCGAGTCGCGCGGCGAGGCCGGGATCGCCAACAAGGTTCTGTCCGCGATGCGCTTCGGCTTCGGCGGTCACCTCGAAAAGAAGAGCTGATGACGATGAGCGCACTCAACTCTCGCGAGAGCTGGAAAGCCCTCGAGCGGCACTTCACGGCGATCCAGCGCCGCCATCTGCGCGAACTCTTTGCCGAAACTCCCGACCGTGGCGAGACGATGGTGACAGCGGCCTGTGGCGTCACGCTCGATTACTCCAAGCACCGCGCCACCCCCGAGACGATCCGGCTGCTCGTGGCGCTGGCCCGGGAATGCGGCCTGCGCGACCGGATCGACGCCATGTTCTCCGGCGCGAAGATCAACTCGACGGAGAACCGGGCCGTCCTGCACGTGGCGCTGCGCGCGCCGCGCCAGGCGACAATTCTGGTCGATGGCCAGGACGTCGTGGCCGGCGTGCACGAGGTGCTCGACCGCATGGCGCAGTTCGCGGAGCAGGTGCGCAGCGGCGCCTGGAAGGGCCACACCGGCAAGCCGATCCGGAACATCGTAAATATCGGGATCGGGGGCTCGGACCTCGGCCCGGTGATGGCCGAGCGCGCGCTGCGCCACTACGCCGCACGTCATCTCATGCTGCGTTTCGTCTCGAACGTCGACGGCACCGACTTCTTCGAGAAGACGCGTGATCTCGATCCCGCCGAGACGCTCTTCATCGTCTCGTCGAATACCTTCCCCACCCTCGAAACGATGACCAACGCCCACAGCGCCCGCGCCTGGACGCTCGCCGCACTCGGCGACGAAGCGGCAGTCGCGCGTCATTTCGTCGCGGTCTCGACCAACGGTGACGCTGTCTCTAAATTCGGTATCGACACGGCCAATATGTTCGGCTTCTGGGATTGGGTCGGGGGCCGTTACTCGATGGATTCGGCAATCGGGCTCTCGACCATGATCGCGGTTGGGCCCGCCGGGTTCCGCGAGATGCTCGCCGGCTTCCACGAGATGGACGAGCATTTCCGCACATCCCCCTTCGAGCAGAATCTGCCGATCCTGATGGGCCTGCTGGCCGTCTGGTACGCGAATTTTTTCGGCGCCAACACCATCGCGGTACTGCCCTACGACCAGTACCTCGAACGCGTCCCGGCCTATCTGCAACAGCTCACGATGGAGTCCAACGGCAAGCACACCCGGCTCGATGGTTCATCGGTGG
>SXLG01000084.1 GCA_005777805.1 Pseudomonadota bacterium | reverse complement strand
GCGGGCAGGGCAGCCCCGCGAACCTTGCCCCGAGGAGCCGAGAGAAAAAACCTCAAACGGCGCCCCAAAGTAGCAATGCCACGCAGCGGAATGGCGTCTATCTGGCGAGTCCTGTGATTCGTCGCCCCGAGTCGTTGTGCGCGGTGCCGAGGCTGAGGGGCTGGGCAAGATCTGTATGGGTCGGCGCGATCCGATGCCGGGTGCGATGGCTCGCGGGAAGGAGATCCCGATGTGGAAGCTCACGACTGGATGGACGCGGGAGGTCATCGAGCGCGAACCTGCGGGGGCTTTCGCCCGCGGACCGGGTGTCACCAGCCCCGTGGAGGCACGGCATCCCTCCCGAAAACGAGGGGTTGGCCATGAAGAGTGAAAAAAATCACCCCAAGTCTCAGAATAATTGCTCGGAAGGAACATTGTTCCCTCCGAATGAACGCCTTCTCGGATGAAGCCCAGATGTTCACGCGCGTGGCCGCGGGGGGCGGGGCAGTTCCGGGGAACCACGACGAGACCGGGAGCAGGCGATGACTACTCAACGACCAAGTGGGGCGCTGGGCGAAACTGGAAGGCGGGGAACCCGACCGGCGCGGATGCGGGGGCGGAACGCCCTGCAGGTCGGGCTCTGGACATTCTTCATGGGTTCCGCAGCCCTCGTCGTGCTGGCCGGCTTTACGATTCTCCAGGCGCTGGGCTGAAGCCGGGGACACTTCGTCGCTCAGAAGACCGGCCGGTGAGCCCATGGGGGGTGAGTCGAGTCGGGTGACGCTCTGCGGCGCTAGTTTGGCCGCAGGGCGCGTGCGGCCGCGGGCGCCATGGGGATGGCGTCCGCGGCCGTATCTAAATTGGGCGGGGGCCCGAGGCCACACCCGAAGCGGGGCGACCCGCCGCGCTCATCGGGCCTCTGGGGCCCGCCCCCGAGAGGTGCTCACGCAAAAAGGAGCGCTCCGTCGCGCAGGGCTTCGGCGAGCCGGGCCAGGAACATGCGCCGCGGGATCAGCCGGGCGCCGAGCCGCTCGACGTGGGGCGTCATGACCTGGACGTCGATCCAGTCGGCGCCGCTTGAGGCGAGGTGCTCGACCAGGTGGAGCAAGGCCAGCTTCGAGGCGTTTGGCTGGCGATGGAACATGCTCTCGCCCGAGAACGCGCCGCCGGCGTCGATGCCGTAGATCCCCCCCACCAACTCCTCGCCTAGCCAGGCCTCGGCGCTATGCGCGTGGCCGAGCCGGTGCAGCTGCTCGTAGCAGGCGATGACTTCGGGCGTGATCCACGTGCCCTCCTGATCGCCGCGCGGTGCGGCGGCGCAGGCACGGATGACCTGCCCGAAGGCCGCGTCGATCGTGAAGCGGAGGCTGCTCTGTCGCCGCGCGCGCTTGAGACTGCGGCCGATGTGCAGGCGGGCGAAGTCGAGCACGGCGCGTTGGCGGGGGCAGAACCAGAGCAGCGGCAGCCCCTCGCACGGCCAGGGGAAGACCCCGCGACGATAGGCCGCGAGCACCGAGTTTGGCTCGAGTGTGCCACCCACTGCGACGATGTCGTCAGCCGTCGTTGCCATGATTGTCCGTGGAGCGGGTGTCGCACCGGGTCGCGTTGCGCCGGGCGCGGCGTCACTCATTCATTCCGATCTGCGCGTCAGGATCGCCACGCCGTCGGGGAAGGCCAGCCCCTCGAGCAGCGTCTCGGGGGGCGCGGGTTCGCCATCGACAAAGCGGATGCGGCGCACCGATCCCCGCCCCGGGGCCGGGCCCACGCCCGAGGCACTGACCACCACGGCGATGTCGGCGTAGTAGAGCGTGCCCAGCGGATCGACCGCGATCCCGAGTGGCGTACCGGTCGAATAAGGCTCGGGGCCGAGTCCTTCGCCCGCGGGGGGCTCCAGCACGTGGCGCCGCACGTGACCGTCACGAGAAATCTCTGCAATCACTCCGTTGATGACGCTCGAGACGTAGAGACCTCCCCGGGGCGATGGTGCCAGGCCCGTCGGTGCCGTGAGCCCGGCCTGCGGCGGCACGACGAGTGTCTTCGAGATGCGATCGGCCAACGGGGCGCCGGTCGGATCGATCCGCCCGCAGCCGCCTGCTGCGTCGTCGGCGGTGGGTAGCGGTCCGTCGTAGTGCCACACGCCCGAGCGCGCCGCAGCGACCCAGATTTCACCGGCCGGGTCGACCAGCACGCTCTGGGCCGTCGGAATCTCGATGTCGAGTTTGCACGAGCGGGGGCGGGGCGCGTCGAGTGGCGGAAACCACAGGATGAGCTGGCCCGTGCCCGGCCCGCTTGCACTGTTGCCAATATCGGTCGTGAGCAGGCGCCCGTCGGGCAGGAAGGCGCAGCCGTAGGGGTCGGCGGTGTCGGGCACGCCCTCGGGTCCGGGTTCACCCTGAAAGGTCGGCGTCAGCTTACCGACTTGCCGCCAGTCGAGAGCTTCAGCTCCGCCGCCGCTCAGCTCGAAGACGCCGAAGCCGGGCGGTGGCTTGGGCTGGCCCGTGTCCTCGCCCGTCACGAAGCGGCCCGAGCGGCGATCCACGCAAATCTGGCCATTGATATCGCGGCCGGTGCCGGGTGCGTCGGTAGCACTCGGGATCAGGACCCGGTCGGTGTTCGCACCGGGGAGTGTCAGTGCGTGCAGGCGGTTGCCCTCGGGCGCGAGCAGCAGCGGGGGGCTGGCCTGCGGCCCGCAGGCGCCGAGCCCGAGCAGCGCGATCAGGGCTGCGCCGGTGCGTGTCGCCGGATACATCCGCGGCGTGCGCTGATTTGATGACGCCCTCTCTGTCATGACATGAGTTCCCCATGCTCGGCGAGCGGCATTTCCCGGTACGCTCACGTCCGACTCTGCCCGCGAGAGGCGCCGAATGCGAGCCCAGCGCTGCCGCGGCGCATGGGGCTGGCGGGGGGCGTTCCCATCGACTGTGACCACCAGGTCTCCGCCCGAGGGCAAACAACCCTTCAGCCGCTTGCAGTCGCGGATATCTTCCCGAGCAAGCCGCCGCCCGCGTGCCGGTAGCGACGGGTCCGCCCCTTCAGGCACCTACGCCAGCAAGCGTCTGCCAGGCTCGCCGTTCCGTCGGGTCCGGGTCGTCGATCAGGGCGAACTCCTCGGAGAGTCGCATCGAGGGCTGCGCGGCCTCGTTCCAGGCGGGCCATGCCGGGAGCCGCGCGGCTTGCGGCACGCCGGCGCGGGCGAAGGTGATCCAGGCGTCCATCACCGTTTCCGAGAGCTGCGCTGCATCCGGGCCGGCGCCGGCGAAGCGATCCATGCCCGGCGCGTCGAGCGAGCCGAATACGTAGGGCAGTTCGATCGCGTGACACGCGCCGAGCAGGCCCCGCGCGGCCGGCGAAGGTCGATCGAAGCGATAGAGCCAACTCGCGTGGGCGCCGCCGCGCCGGTGCGCGTCAAGCAGGCCGAGCGCTGGCATGCGGAAGAGCCGGTCGGTCTCGATCGCGTCGAAGATCTGCCAGACCGGGGCTGTGGGGCGTGCGGTGCGGTAGGTCGCGATGAGAGCCTCGGCGCGTGTCGCGTCGTGGCCCTGCTGGTGCAGGCGGTGCCCGATCCGCCGTGCAAGCCCATCGTCGTCGAGCTTGCGGTGCTCGGGCAACGCGAAGGTGAAGAGCCGCCACTCGTCGCGCGTCGTTCCGGTCAGCAGGGCGACCCCGCGGGCCGATCCGGCTGCGATCGCCTGCAGCGGATGCAGTGGCAGCGTCGCCGGATCGACGACGGGTGCGAAAACCAGAAAGTTTTCTCGCTGGAGCTGTGCGATGACCGCGCTCTGGGCTTCCAGCAGGGCCGTTGCGGGGATGGCCCGCAGTCGTTCGGCATCGGCGCGCTCGAGGCCGAGCGTGCGGGCCAGCTCGTGCGCCGTGCGTGCGGCCTGCTCGGGCGCCAGCGTGGCACTGGCCGCACCGCTCTGCGCGACTGCCTTGTGAAAGAGGCCGGCCGCCGCGGGCATGCCCATGAGGGTCGCGACCGACATCGCACCCGCAGATTCGCCGAACACGGTGACGTTGCCGGGATCACCGCCGCAGGCCTCGATGTTGTCGCGCACCCATTCCAGCGCCCGCACCTGGTCGAGCAAGCCCGAGTTGAGCGTCGCGCCGTGGTTGCCTTCGGGCGCGAGAAAGCCGAGTGCCCCCAGTCGGTAGTTGATGGTCACGACCACGATGTCGCCACGGCGGGCCAGCGCGCCGCCGTCGTATATCGCCTGGCTGCCGCTGCCGGTGACGAAGCCGCCGCCGTGAATCCACACCAGCACCGGTCGCCGCGCGCGATCGGCTGCGGGCGTCCAGACGTTGAGGTGGAGGCAGTCCTCGTCCTGCGCACCCGGGTCCATGCCCGCGAGCAGGCTTGGTGGCTGCGGGCACGAGGCGCCGAAGCGCGTCGCCTCCCGGACACCCTTCCATCCCTCGACCGGCGCCGGCGCGGCAAAGCGCAGCCGTCCGATCGGGGGCGCGGCATAGGGGATGCCGAGAAAGGCCAGGTGACCTTCTCGACGAAGGCCGGTGAGGCGTCCTGCGGAGGTTTCGACCATGGACGTTCCCTGCCGGAATGCACAGCGCCGCGCAACGGGCCCCCGTCGATGCCTTCGTAGAGCCGGTCGGGGGCGATGGTCGAGGCGACGAAGGCCTCCTCGCGCAAGGCGTCTCCGGCGCAACCCGCGGTCGAGCCGCGCCCGGCGCGGAGCTTTCCTTTCGTCGGTCGAGCATATAGCTGTCGCCTCATGCGAGTTGGGCCGCTGACGATCGAACATCTCGAGACCATGCACCGCGACGGCGAAGTCGAGACGGTGATTGTCGCGTTCACCGACCTCTACGGCCGCCTGATGGGCAAGCGTTTCGAGGCGGAATTTTTTCTTGAGGCGGTCGCCCACCAGGGTACGCACGCCTGCGACTACCTGCTGACCGTCGACATGGAGATGGAGCCGGTACAGGGCTACGCCTTTGCCAACTGGAAACTCGGCTACGGAGATGTTCATCTTGTCCCGGACCTGGCTACGCTCCACCGCGCAGCCTGGCTC
>SXLG01000083.1 GCA_005777805.1 Pseudomonadota bacterium | reverse complement strand
GCCGCCGGCGATGCGCATCCCCGGCGTGCCCAGGTAGAGTTCCTGCCAGAATCCCCCCTCCGGCACGACGCTCTCCTCGAGCAATGCGCCGGTCGGGCCCTGCAGTTCCATCGCAAACGCCGCCATCTGCTGGGTCATCGGGGCGCCGATCGCCTTGCCGATCGAGCCCTCGGGGCCGGGCGTGGCGCCGCGCAGCAACGCCGATAGGGTCCGGTAGCCGGTGTACTGGAGCCCCTTGGCGGTGATGTAGAAGTCGGCGAGCTTCTGCCGGACACCGGCATCCTCGATCGCCGGACGGCCGTTGCGCCGCGCCGCACGCGCCACGTCAAAGAGCTTGCGGATCGCACCCGAACCCGAGCCCGCGCCGATCGCGACACGTTCGTTCATCAGCGTGGTCAGCGCCACCCGCCAGCCCTCACCCACCGCGCCGAGGCGGTTGGTGTCGGGCACGCGCACATCGCTGAAGAAAACTTCATTGAAGCCCGAGCCGCCGCTGATCTGCTTGATCGGCCGCACCTCCACGCCCGGGCTGCGCATGTCGATGATGAAGTAGGTCAGGCCCTCGTGCTTGGGCAGGTTGGGGTCGGTGCGCGTGACGATCATGCCCCAATCCGACCACTGCGCACCGGTGCTCCAGATCTTCTGGCCGTTGATGACCCAGTCGTCGCCGTCGCGCACCGCCGAGGTCCGCAGCCCGGCGAGGTCGGAGCCGGCGGCCGGTTCACTGAAGAGCTGGCACCAGATCTCCTCGCCGCGCGCCATCTCGCGCACGTAGCGTTTTTTCTGCTCGTCGGTACCGTGCGCCATGATCGTGGGGCCGAGCATACCGTGACCGATGACGTAGAGGTTCGGCGGAATGTCGAACTTCGCCTCCTCCTGGCCCCAGATGATCGACTCCATCCGGCCGAGCCCCTGCCCGCCGTACTCCTTGGGCCAGGTCAGCACCGCCCAGCCCTGATCGAACTTCTTCGCCTGCCAGGCCTTGCTGGTTGCCACCAGCTCTGGATCCTCGCGTTCGGCCAGCGCGGCTGCGGCCGGCGCGCTCGGATCGAGCGGCTTGGCGTTGGCCTCGAGCCAGGCACGGCAACGCTTGCGGAAGGCGACTTCTTCGGGGGTATCTTCGAAATCCATGATGGCGTCTCCTGCCTGTGGATGCGTTCGGCGACCGAACCTAAGCGGCGTGATTCGTGCTCTCGATGCGTTGCACCAACTTCTCGCGCCACGCACTCGCACTACCCAGCGCCAGTGCCAGCACCTGAGCGCGGCGGTAGAAGAGATGGCAATCGAACTCCCAGGTGAAGCCCACCCCGCCGTGCATCTGGATCATGTCCTGACTGCCGATGAGGAACGCCTCGCTGGCGGCAACCCGGACGTTGCAGGCCGCCAGCGCCAGCTCGGGGCTGCCCGTACTGAGCGCCCACGCCGCCCAGTAGCCGTTCGAGAGGGCCACCTGGTTGCGTGCGTACCAGTCGGCCATACGGTGCTTGATGACCTGAAACGAAGCCACCGGGCGCCCGAAAGCGTAGCGACCGAGCGTGTACTCGCGCGTCAAGTCGAGCGCGCGCTCGGCTCCGCCGATCTGCTCGAAACCCATCAGCACTGCGGCCCGATCGAGCACGCGCTCGGTCAGTGCGATGCCCTTGCCGGCCTGCCCCAGCACCTCGGCCCGGGCACCGGCGAAGGTGAGCCGCGCCTGCGAGCGGCTGGGATCGAACGAGGCGAGCTTGCTGCGCGTCACTCCGGATCCCGCGAGATCAGCCAACACCAGTGAGTGCGACGCGCCGTCGCGGGCCAGCACAATCGCCACGTGGGCGATGTCGCCGTCGCTTACGGGAGACTTCTCGCCGGTGAGCGTGCCGCCATCGAAGCGCACAGCCATATCCCCGAGCGCCGGATCGCCGAGGCCCTCGTGCAGGGCGAAGGTGCCGATCGCGTCGCCCGAGGCGAGCCGGGGCAGCCAGCGCTTCTTCTGCTCCTCGCTGCCGTAGAGCAGCAGCGCCTCGGTAGCGAGGTAGACCGATGAGGCGAAGGGCAGCGGCGCCAGCGCCCGGCCGATCTCCTGGGCGATCAGCACCAGTTCGAGCTGGCCCATGCCGCTGCCGCCGTAGCTCTCGGGCACGGCCGCACCGAGCCAGCCCATCTCCGCGACCCCTCGCCACAGTTGGTCGGCGTAAGGCGCGTCAGATTCGAGCACGCGCCGACAAACATCGAGGCCACAGTTGGCTTCGAGGTATTCGCGGGCACTCTTTTGGATGAACTTCTGATCGTCCGAGAACTCGAGATTCATCGACCCTCCGCAAGCAGACAGGAAATACGAAGCGGAGTTCGCTTTTGGCATGGCAGAAACCGAATGCAACGGGGCCGGCCCCGAGGTGGCCTGTTAGCCTGGGCCGGAAATGGCCAAAGCCCCCCGCGACAACCCCGCCGACGCGACATTCAGCGTCCGGCGCAGCGAGCGGATGCACTTCCCCGATCTGGGCGAGGATCTGACTCTCAAGCTCGCGGCCATCCCCCACTACACCGCGCGCGCCCACTTCGGCCTCTGGCACGCGCGGATGGGCCGGCCGGACTTCGGTGACCAGCGCACGATCTTCACGCCACTGGTCCTGGTCGAACTCGAGGCGACGGCAACCCGTGTCGATCTGGCCGCCCCGATCCGGGTGAGCGGCCGTGCCCGGCTGGCACGGGTCCTCGACGCGAGCGGTGCGTTGCGCGGACTCGCGCGCGAGGGCTTCTACGAGCTCAGCCAGCCCGGCCGGGGACGACTGGGCGCAGCACGCTTCGTCAATCTCTTCACGCGCTACCACGCGAACCCGGCAAGACGGCGGGTGACCGAGTTGCCGGCCGCCTACGGCCTCGGCGAGCGGCCCGATCGCGTGCTCGACCTGCCCTCGCTCGAAGACGTGCTCGACGCGACTCCCTCGGGCGACTTGCCCAGGCACGATCAAGCGGGCGCGCAGCCCGAGTGGCTCGCCCTCTTCCGCGACTCGACACCACTGGCCTTCCACTACGCCCAGACCGACGCCAATCGTCACGTCAATGGCATGGAATACGTCCGGCTCGCCCAGCAGGCAGCGGCGCAGGCCCTCGTGGAATTGGCACCGTTGCAGGAGTTCTGGGAGGCCCGAGCCCGCATTCTCTACCGCAAGCCCTGTTTCCGCGGCGGCCGCTTCCGCCGCGAGGCTCGCGTCACGGCGGAGGACGGCCCGGAGGCATGCTTCCACACCGCGGTCGCCATCGTGCCCGAGGGCGACGCGCGGGCCGCCTGCGGGGTCGCCCTCGACTGGCGAAAGAACCCGCCCCGCGCGCCGGCCGACGATCCTGCCCGCAACACCGACGTACCCGAGTGAGGCCGAACGGTGGACGCCGCGGCGTCGCACGCTCGATGCGGGGCACCGTGACCGACCCTGCACGCCCGATGCGGAAGCGGCCTCGCGAGCGCCGGAGCACCGATTTGATTGACGGAGCGCCAATCCGCCGCACCCGCACGGCGGGCCGATCTCAGCGTTCGGGATACCCCAGCGCGCGCAGCAGCGGACCCGCGGCCGCCGCGACCAGGGCCTGCTCGTCGGCCCCGAGTTCCGTCCGCCAGGCCTCGGCCCGCGCGAGATTGGGCGGCCCCGTCACGCGACGTTGCGCGGCCAGCCGGTCGGCCTTGCTGATGACCAGCGTGCCATCGGGGCGCCAGCGCCCCTCGTGCTCGTCGAGCCGGGCCGCCGCCGCGTGATGCGCGGCCAGCATCTGTGGATCGAAGTCGAGGTCGATGAAAGCGCAGATCTCGCGCAGCATCGACTCGGGATCGGCCAGTAGATCCTCGTAGCGCAGCTCGTAGGTCGACGCTCTCGCCCCCGCCTGTTCGCGCGTCGTCTGAATCCGGCGCACCCAGTCGGCGGCGATCTCCGACAGATTGCGCGACGGTGAAAACCATAGATGACGCACCGAGGCCGCGACCGCGCGCGGGTCGCGGATGATGTGCAGAAAGCGCGCCTCGGGCAGGAGATGCGCGATCGAATCGATCGCGAGCCCGTAGTCCGGCGTCTTGTCCCCAAAACGCTGCTTGCCACGGCGCTCGGCGTAGAGCGCGTAGAAAGCACGCAGACCATCGCCGAGAGTGGCGCCGGCCAGCAACTCGAGCCGGCTCGCCAGCGTCTCCCGCGCCAGATGGAAATCGGGCCAGGTCTCGAAGCCCGCGACCAGCTCGACAAAACGACCGGGATCGAGCGGCCCCGGCCCGTGCTCGCGCACGAGCATCGGGATGAAGGCGGTCTCGGGCGGGATCGCGAGCCGGGGATGTGCATCGAGCAGAAGCCGCAGCAAGGTCGTCCCCGAGCGCGGCACGCCCACCACGAAGGGCACCGGGAGACGCGATTTCACCGCTCTACGGCCGGCGCGACCGCGGTCACACGCGCCCGCGCGACGACCACGTCCGGATGCGCAACCGGCGCAAGCTCGAGGACGAACTGGCCGGCGCGCGGCGGCACGACCCAGGCCGTGATCTCGCTGGTGAGGCCGGGAGCAAGCGCGATCGGCAGCAGCGTACGGACACGGTCCTCGCCGGCGACCACGCCCTCTGCATCGCGCCAGCGCAGGCTCACCGCAACGGGAGCGATCCGCTTCGCGCGGTACGCGACATCGCCCATCACACGCACCGCCAGCCGCAAGGAGCCCCCCGCGAGCGGCACGGAGAACTCGGGCTCGGCCGCCGGAGCGAGCACGGCGACGTCGTCTGTCCACGTGGTCGCCCCGGCGCCCGCTCCTGCCGTCTCGAGCCGGTAGGCCGTGACCGCGCCCGCCTTACCCACGGCTACGAGCCGCGGCGCGACCGAAGGTCCAGCCGCAACCTCGGCTTCGAAGCGCTGCCGTTCGGGGGGCGACCAGAGTGCGCCGTGCGAGAGGGCGGTGTCGAAGCCGAGCGCGCCCAGGGCCGCGACCGCCCCCGATGCCGGCAGCGCCCTGGTCAATTGCCATATCTGGTCGGCAAGCGGCGTCTCGAACGAGTTGTAACAAGCCGCTGTCGGGCGCGGACCATAGGCGGCGAGCAGCATCTGTCGCGCCATGCGCAGCCGCGCCAACCTCTCCCCGGGCGCGGGCATCGGCAGATCGACGATGGCCGCGCGACCGCTCGCACGCGTCAGTTCGATCTCGTCGCGGGCGGGCGCGGCCTGCCACACCCGGAAGTCGAGTGGTGCGCCGAACGCGAACCGCGCGAGCCGGGGCTCGAGCTGCACGACAAGTACCGCGCAAGCTGCCAGGACACCGGCCATCGCCGTGCGACCGCCGGCCATCCTCCCGAGCCACAACACGCCGTAGCCCGCGACGACACACGCCCCGATCCAGGCCGCATTGCCCATGGCGTAGAGGCTACGCACGGCATCCAGACCAGGCAGAATCCCGGCCAGCAAACGGAACGGGGACGGGATCTCGGCCCCGAGACCGGGGAACGGCACCCCGGTCGTCGTGCACCAGAGCACGAACCCCGTGCCGGCGAGCAGGGCGAGCCGGGGATCATCGCCCTCGATCTCTCGCGCGCCCTGCCGGCGGTCGAGCAGGCCAAGGGCAAGCAGCGCGAGAAGGCCGAATCCGGGAAAGGTGATGTAGCCCGGCAAATAGACCCACCACGGCACGAAGAACGTCTGCCGTCCAGCGAGCAACCCCCACTCGGCCCGCGCCTCGAAGTAGGGACCGAGCACCCAGAGCGCGACCGCACCCGAGAGCGCCCCGGCTGCGGCAAGCAGGGCCAGCGAACGGCCCGGGCGCGGCGTGCCACGCGCGAGGTGCAGCGCGTAGACGCCGAGTTGGAGCAGTGCTGCGAGCAAGACGTAGATCGTCTCCAGCGCGCAGAGTGCGGTGGCCACGCCGAGCAGCAGGCCGTCGCGCCAGCGCGCCCGCCGACAGACGTCGTGCAGTGCCAGCAGTGCTACCGGCAGCCAGAGATCCCCGTGCAGATAGGGGTGCCCGCCGTCGATGATCCGCGCCGGCACGAGTTGGAAGAGCAGTCCGCTCACGAAGGCCGCGGGTGGGCTGCGCAGGAAACGCATCCCGAGCGCGAATGCCGTCAGCCCTGGAATCCACAACGTGAGCAGCAGGAGAAAGTTGTAGGCCAGCACGGGATCGCCCGTGAGCGCCCAGGGCAGCGCCATCAGCAGTCCCTCGCCGAACATATGCTCGCCGAGCACCCACGCTCCCGGCAGGGGGTGACACGCCCCGGGGGCATCGCGCAAAGTCGCCGGAGCGTGGAAGAGCGTGTCGGCGTTGCGCGTGATGACGGCCACGACCATTGACTGGTCCATGTGACCGAGCGACGCCGAGGATTCGTCGATCTGCCCGTTGAAGGGCAGGAGCCGGGTCGGATCGGCGAGCACGCCGCGCAGGAGGAAGAGGGCAATACAGAGATACGCCGCGGCGGCGGCGAGAGCACAGGACACGACGGAAACCCGTCCCCTGTTCGCGGAGAGGGAGCCGCCACGGACCTGGGCCACCGACATCGGCTTCATCGACCACGAGGCCGGCCGAGTCGCAAGCCGAGGGAACGCGGGAGTGGCGGAGGCGGGGCGGCGGCGATCTGCCCCCCGCCCCCGCTCGAACCAGGAATCAGAGAAAAATTCACGCCCTCTCAGCGCAGGGCTGCGGCGATGGCGCGCAGCTCGTCGCCGATGCCGGCCGGGATCGTGTATCCCTCCGGATCGCGGATCTGGTCGATGTGGTCGCGTACCTCTTCGGCGCTGGCCACCTTGGCTTTGCCCGCCAGCCAGCCGCGCGTGAGGCCGACAAAGACGCGCGCGAAGCGGCCGCCGCCGACCGAGTAGACCTCGTGGGTAAGCTCGCTCTCCTCGGAGCAGAGATAGACCACGAGCGGCGTCACGGTCTCGGGGGCGAGCGATTCGGCAAGCGGGCCGAGCAGATCCTCGGTCATGCGCGTGCGCGCGGTGGGGGCGATCGCGTTGCACCGGATTCCGTACTTGGCCCCCTCGACCGCCAACACGTGCATCAGCCCGACCAGCCCCATCTTTGCCGCGCCGTAGTTGGTCTGGCCAAAGTTGCCGAAGATTCCCGCCGCCGACGAGGTGAAGACAATGCGGCCGTAGCCCTGGTCCTTCATCAGGCGGAAGGCCGGCTGCGAGACGTAGAACGCCCCCTCGAGATGAACCTTGAGCACGGCGTCGAGATCCTGTGGCTCGAGTTTCAGGAAGGATTTGTCGCGCAGGATGCCGGCGTTTTTGACCACGTTGTCTACCCGGCCGAAGGCATCGACCGCGCTCTGGATGATCGCAGCACCGCCCTCGGGTGTCGAGACCGAATCGTAGTTGGCAACGGCAGAGCCCCCCGCGGCCCGGATCTCCTCGACACAGACGTCAGCCATCGAATGCCCAGCGCCACTGCCGTCCGCCCGGCCGCCGAGGTCGTTGACCACCACCTTTGCGCCACGCCGGGCAAACTCGAGCGCGTAGGTCTTGCCGAGCCCGCCGCCCGCTCCGGTAATGACGGCGACGCGCCCATCCAATCGGATCTCTGCCATGGTCCCCAAGGCTCCCTGTGCTGTGCGGGCGGCCGCAAGACCGCCCGGAATCGATCGGCTACCGATAGCCTCCAGAGCAGCACCGGCCAACCGGACCCGTCGCGTTTCCGCCCGACAAGACCGCCGGGGAGACCAGCCCCCCAGCAGCCGCTTGCCGGCCGCCCGACGATGAAGGAAGATCCACGCCTTCGCCCCGGCCACGCCGGAGGAAGAAACGCGGATGCCCGAAGATCTCAGAGAGCAGACGGTTATCGGTCTCGAAGCCGTCCTCATGGCGCGCCGCCTGCCCTTCCTCAGCGGAATCGTGCTCGGCGCCTGGCTTCTCACCTGGGGAGCGCTCCTGCTGCTGCGGCCTGCGCGGCTCGGGGGCCTGCCGGGCCTCCCGTTCGCCTTCGCGATCGAGATGGGCCTGTGCGCCGCCATGCTGGTCGCGTCACGCCACCGCCGGCTTGGCGCCCGTCAGCGTCTCGATGCGATCTGCGCCCTCTACGTCATCCTGCTCGGATTCGTCGCAGCCCGGGCGATCCAGGACATGGACCCACTCGAGAGCTTCGCGTTGGTGCAGCTCTTCTTTGCCTTGCTGGCCCTCACCTTCCTGCCGCTGGGCCCGCGGCGTCAGGCGGCAATCGGCGTAGCGGCCCTGGCGAGCACGATCGCCGCCGTCTTCGCCGGCCTGCCACATCTCATGCCCTACGGATTCATCCTGGCGTCTCTCTTGGTCGGCTTGGTGCTGACCGTCGTCGGCCAGGCATTGGCACGCAACGCCCGGGCGGACCTCCTGGCAACGAAGAGCACCCTCGTCCAGGCGAGCGCCCAGTTGGTCGCTCAGTCGGGCCAGCGCGACGCTCTCTTTCTCACCATCTCGCACGATCTTCGCACCCCCTGCCACATCATGCTGGGCTATCTAGACTTAGTGCTCGACGGATCGACCGGCGATCTCGCGCCGGAACAGCGCGAGATTCTGGAGAGGATGCGCGAGAGCGGTCGCCGGCTCTCGCTCCAGATCGGTGAGGCGCTCGACTCCCAGGCCATGTGGGCATCGGCGGCTCCGGACACCGCGAACACGTCGTCAAGCCATACAACAACGGACGCAAGCTCGACCGCGCCCGCGGCCTGAGTTCGCCTCCCGCCGGCACCTTCCGGGAGGCCGTCCCCGGCGGTCGGCCTCTCAAACTCGCGGCTCTCGAGCCCGCGACCATCGAGCTGCGGCAACCGGCCGCGTCGCCGCGGCCCTAACCCTTCGCGGCCGCGCCCTTGAGGCCCACGATCTGGTTGAGAACCAGGGCGCCGGGGCGTGAGTCGCGCGCGTCCGCGCAAAAATACCCGAGCCGCTCGAGCTGCACCCGCGCCCCCGGCGCGACCATTGCCAGCGCCGGCTCGGCCGGCCGGGCGGCCAGCACCTCCAGCGAATGCGGGTTCAGCCGGTCGCGCCAATCCTCGCCCGGGCGCTCGTCCAGAAAAAGCCGGTCGTAGAGCCGCACGTCGACCGCCGCCGCGTGCCGTGCCGAGACCCAGTGCAGCGTCGCCTTGACCGTGCGGCCGCCGGGCGCGTCCCCGCCGCGCGTCGCCGGGTCGTAGGTGCACAGCACGCGCACCGGCTCGCCCGTTGTCGGATCGAGCTCGACCCCGGTGCAGGTAACGAAATAAGCCCAGCGCAACCGCACCTCGCGCCCCGGCGCGAGCCGCCAGAACTTGCGCGTGGCTTCCTGCCGGAAATCGTCGCGCTCGATCCAGAGCCGGCGCGAAAAGGGCACCTGTCGCGTCCCGGCGGCGGGGTCTTCGGGGTTATTGCGGGCGTCGAGCCACTCCTCGCCGTCCTCGGGGTAGTTCTCGATCACGAGCTCCAGCGGCCGCAGCACGCCCATGTAACGCGGCACCTCCGGGTTCAGGCGTTCACGCACGCAATGTTCGAGCAGCGCCACGTCCACCACGGAGTTGGCCTTGGCCACCCCGACCCTCTCGCAAAAGTCGCGCAACGCGTCAGGCGGCACGCCCCGGCGGCGGAGCCCGGCGAGCGTGGGCATGCGCGGGTCGTCCCAGCCCCCTACGATCCCCTCCTGCACCAACGCCAGGAGCTTGCGCTTGCTGAGTACGGTGTGGGTCAGCTCGAGACGTGCAAATTCGATCTGACGCGGCCGGCTCGGCAGCGTGACGTTCGCGACGACCCAGTCGTAGAGCGGGCGATGATCCTCGACCTCGAGCGTGCAGGTCGAGTGGGTGATGTTCTCCAGCGCGTCCGAGATCGGATGCGCAAAGTCATACATCGGATAGACGCACCAACGGTCGCCAGTGCGGTGATGCGTCGCGCGCCGGATGCGCAGGAGTGCGGGGTCGCGCAGATTGAGATTGGGCGAGGCCATGTCGATGCGCGCCCGCAACACGCAGGCGCCGTCGGGCAACGCGCCGGCGCGCATCTCGTCGAGCCGCACCAGGCTCTCGGCCGCGGGGCGGTCCCGCCACGGGCTCGGGCACCCCGGCTCGGTGAGCGTGCCGCGGGTCGCGCGGATTTCTTCCGCGGTCTGCTCGTCGACGTAGGCCAGCCCCTTCTCGACCAGCTCGCGCGCCGCCTGCCACAGTGCTTCGAAGTAGTCGGAGGCGAAGTGGAGCCCGTCGCGCCAGTCGAAGCCGAGCCAGCGCATGTCCTCCTGGATCGAGCGCACGTACTCGTCGCTCTCCTTCTCGGGGTTGGTGTCGTCGAAGCGCAGGTTGCACTGACCGCCCGTCTCGAGCGCGATGCCAAAGTTGAGGCAGATGCTCTTGGCATGGCCGACGTGCAGATAGCCGTTGGGCTCCGGTGGAAATCGCGTCACGATGGCGCGGTGGCGACCGCTCGCGAGATCGGCTGCAACAATCGAACGGATGAAGTCGCGCGGGGACTCCTTGGGGCTCTCGTCCATGGCGCTTTGGTGTTAGCCCGCGCGCCGTCGCCTGCCCAGCCGATGCGCCGGGGCGCCGCCGCGGGCAGCGCCCGGCGAGGCCCCGGCCCGGTCGTCGCTGCGACCAAGGTCTCGCGGCATCCTTGCCGGGCCGATGCCCCCGGTCTACGAGCGTCGCCATGAGCGCGCCCGCCCTGCTGACCGAACGCGACGGCCACGTCCTGATCCTCACGCTGAACCGGCCGGAGAAGAAGAACCCTTTCAACCCCGAAATCCTCTGCCGGCTGATGGATGCCTGGGACGAAATCGATCGCGACGACCACATTCGCTGCGCGATCCTCACCGGAGCGGGAGGCAACTTCTCGGCCGGTGCCGATCTCGACCAGCTCGTTTCCAGGATGATCTCGGGCGCTCCGCCGGAGAACGAATGGGAAGAGCGCGTGCGCGCCAACCCCGGCATCCTCCTGAGTGGCTTCCTGAAGGACCGCTACGTCCAGAAGCCCCTGATCGCCGCGATCGAGGGGGCTTGCTACGCCGGCGGCACCGAGATCCTGCAGGGAATCGACATTCGCATCGCCGGCGAGAGCGCCCGCATCGCGATCTCGGAAGTCAAGCGCGGGCTCTTCCCCATGGCCGGATCGACGGTGCGGCTGCGCCGGCAGATCGCCTTCACCCACGCGATGGAACTCCTGCTGGTGGGTGATCCGCTGAGCGCGGCCGAGGCAGCCCGCATCGGACTCATCGGCCACGTCGTCGCCGACGGCACAGCACTCGCGAAAGCGAAAGAGATCGCGGCGCGGATCTGCGAGAACGGCCCGCTTGCCGTCAAGAACATCAAGAGAGCAGTGATCGAGAGCGACGGCTTGCCCGAAGCCGAGGCGTACAAGCGCGAGATGCAGCTCGGCATGGAGGTCATGTCGAGCCGCGACGCCCGCGAGGGCCCGCGCGCCTTCCTCGAGAAGCGCAAACCCAACTTCACCGGCCGCTGAGCGGGGACCGTTGGCCACGGGCGCCACAGCCGAGACGCACGCGTGGGACAGACGACGAGCGGGTCGGCGGCGGATAGCGAGCGCGCGGGCGCCTCGGCCGCGCCGCGTGCCTGCTGGTCCCGCTGGGCACGCGGCCCACGTGACGAGCGGCAAAGCAAAGGTCGTCGGGCAGGCACACCCCGAACGACTGATCCCACCGGGCACGTCGCCCACGAGACGGTGCGCGGCAGAGCAAGGGTCATCGGGCACACCGCGTACCCGCTCCACCGGACAATCGGCCCACGTGACGTAGCTCTGGGCGCCTCCCCTACTCCGTCGCGGACCCGACCACCGTGCCGCAAGCCCGCCGCCCGGGCTGGCATCAGGTGGCCGCCCGGCTAGCCTGCATCCCATGACGCACAGCGAGTTGCTCGAACTGGCCGACCTCAACTTCGCCGAGGCGACCCGTGACCTGGCGCGCCGGGCCGGCGGCACCCTGCACGAGGAGGACGGCCTGCTGCTCTGGGCGGGGGCACATCCGCTGCCGGTGCTCTGCAACGGTGCATTTTGCCTTGACGCGAATACAACCGACCCGCGCGAACTCCTCGAACGCGCCGACGCTTTCTTCGCCGCCCGCCAGCGCGGCTACACTTTCCAGATTCGCGCCCATCTCGACGCGACGCTTGCCACCTGCGCCACCGCAGCCGGCCTCAAGGAGTGGGGTTCCATTCCCGGCATGATCCTTGACCATCCCTTGCCGCTGACCGGCGGCGTCCGTGGCTTCCGCATCGATCGCGTCGAGAGCGACGCCGACGCCCGCGACTTCGCCGAAGTGATGGGCCAATCCTATGGCACCTATGGCATGCCCGTGGATTGTGCTCCGGCCCTCCTCGGGCGGCGCTTTGTGCTGTGCGCGCCGCACATCTCAACCTTCCTCGCGCGGGACGCGAGCACCGGGGCCGCTGCGGCCGGTGCAATGTGCATCTCGACCCATGGCGTGGCGGGAATCTACTGGGTCGGCACGACACCCGAGCAGCGCGGCAAGGGACTCGGCGAGGCCTGCACGCGGGCCGCGATCGACGCCGGTTTCGCACGCGGCGCTCAAATCGCGAACCTTCAGGCATCGGTGATGGGCGAACCGATCTACCGCCGCATGGGCTTCGTCGAGATCACCCGCTACCAAGCACTGGTTCGCTTTGGGCCGCCAGCGCAGGGCGCCGGCCCGGCCTGACCCGCGACCGGCGTCCAGACTTTTCTAGGCTGCGCGGCCCAGCAAGGACGCCGCCTCCGCGCGCACCTCTGCCTCGACCGCCACCGGGAAGCGAATCCCGAGCGCCGCGACCGAGAGTGCGGCCACCGCCAGCCCGAGAACGAACAGAGCTTGACTCCAGTCGGCCATTTCCTTGAAGAGGAAGCCCGCCGCTACCGCACCGACGTTGCCCCCCGCGCCGACGATGCCGGCCACCGCGCCGACCGCTTCGCGCCGCACGAACGGCACGATCGCAAACGTCGCTCCGGCCGACATGTGGACAAAGATGCCAAAGCCGATCAGTGCGGCAACCGCGAAGGGTAGCTCCGTCATGCGAGAGAACACGATCAACATCAACCCCTCGCCGAGCAGCACCGCGAACAGAACCCGTACTCGACCGGCGAGACCGAGGCGTTGGCCGACCCGATCAGCGGCGAGTCCACCCAGCGTGCGGGCGAAGAGCGCCATCGTCCCGAAGAGCCCGGCGATCGTGCCCGCCGTGCCGATCGCCCGCACCCGGCTCATGCCGGCGAATTCGTCGAAATTGTCAAGGAAGTAGAGTGACGCCACGTTATGGAGGGTCAACTCGACGCCGAAACAAGCACCGTAGAGCGCAAACAGGATCCACACCCGACGGTCACGCAACGCATCGGCGAAGCCGCCGCGCGCGACGGCCGCCCGGCCGGGTATCCGGGAGGCGCGCAGCGCCGAAAGGTTGCCCTCCGGCGTGTCCTGCGTGAGAACGAAATAGGCAACAGATGCCGTGAGGCAGGCCGCACCGGCGACCACCATGCACAGGCGCCAGCCCGCGGCCGCCGACACGCCGGCAAGGCTGACGAACACCGTGAACAGAGCGGGCATCGCGATCTGCGTGATGCCGCCGCCCAGATTGCCCCAACCCGCCGTGGTCGCATTTGCCGTACCCACACAATTCGGCGCGAACATCGCGGCGGTGTGGACCTGGGTGATGACGAAGCTCGCACCGATCGCGCCGATCAAGAGCCGGCAGACGAGAAAGCTCTCGAAATCATGCGCCAGCCCGATCGCCATCACCGGGATCGAGCCGAACGCGAGGAGGCCGGTGTAACAGAGACGCGGCCCGATCCGGTCGCAGAGCCAGCCGATGCCGAGACGCGCCACGACGGTGATGGCGACCGAAGCAATGATGGACCAGCCGATCTGATCGGGCGTGAGGGCCAGTTCCTCGCGGATCGTGGCCATCAACGGCGCCACCCCGAACCAGGCAAAGAAGCAAAGGAAGAAAGCAAACCACGACATGTGGAACGCGCGCATCTGGGGCGTGTCGAAGCGCCGCCATTCGATTTTCGTCGCCTTGCCGTTCATCCTCGCCTCCCCACCTCGCGTCCGGCACGGAATCTGGGCCCCGCACCACTTCTCTCCGCGCGTCGCTGCTCCCCGCCTCGGGCCACGGGCTCAAGCCCGAACCGGACGGGTGGCGACCCGGATGCCGCCATCGGACCCCACCTCAATATTGAGCTTGGTCAAGCCACGCGGCGGCGGTCCGCCTCCGACCTCGCCCGTTGCCGCCTCGAACCACGCGGCGTGACAGGGACACTCGAGACGCGCATGGTCGCGCGACCAGAGCACCGGGCAGCCGAGATGCGGGCAGCGGCGATCGAACGCCACGAGCCCCACAGCCGTGGTGTTGAGCACGAGCGCCTCGATGCCCGCCGGTTCGAGCGTCACGGCGAGCGCATCGCCCGGGGCCGGCAGCGCAGACCGCGCCAGGTCGATCGAGCCGGCCGGGAGCGGCCGCTCCTCGAGAGCCGCGCGCAACCCTTCGCCAACGAGTGCCGCCACCGCGGTGCAGCCCGCACCAACCAGAAAACGCCGCCGCGGCATCCGCGCCCGCGCATCCAGAGCCTCGGCCGGGGCCGCCGAACCGAGCGGTTTCACGCCTCACCTCGGCGCGGACGACGCGCTTCACTCGCGTTGCGCGGCGGTTGCACGCAGCAGCGGAGCAGGTTCACGCCTCACCTCGGTGCAGACGGCCCGCTTCACCGCACGTGCCCGCAATCACAGCAGCACCTCCTCGAGCGCCCGTTCGGCGGCCGAGGGCAGGTGGGGCTCGCCCTCGCGAACGGCCATCCCACCACCGCCCGCCGGGACCAAGATCTCGATGCGCGTCCGGATCTCGACCTCGCCGAAGCGCACGCGCGCCGCCGGGCGCGACTGCCGCAGATCCTCGACGTCGGCGCGCGTGCCGTAAAACAGCGCCCCCGACGGACAGACCGTCGCGCACATCGGGGCCAGGCCAGCGGCGCTGCGGTCGTAGCAGAGATCGCACTTCATCATCAGCGCGAAGCTCTCGTCGATCTTTGGCACGCCAAACGGACAGGCAAGCGCACAATGGCCGCAGCCGATGCAGCGCTCGCTCATCGCGCTGTGCACCACCCCGTCACCCGAGGTGAGAATCGCCTCGGTCGGGCAGACCGCCGCACACGCCGGATCCTCGCAGTGCATGCAAACCGTGGGCGCGGTCTGCACCGTCCGCGAGCGGTCGACGAAATCGAGGTGAATCATCGGAATGCCGCCGTGTCCGGGGCATTCGCTGCACGCCTCCATGCAGGCGCGGCAGCCGATACAGCGCTGTGGATCGAGAAAGAGGGTGCGCTCCGCCGGAACGCCACCGCCGAGATCGGCCGCGAGCCTCACGCCGCCCTCCCCGCCGGGACGCCGACCACGCCCCGCGTCGCGATCGCCTCCAGGCGCACCGCGGAAACTTTGAATTCGGGGATGCCGGAGTCGGGGTCGTAGGCGCGCTGGGTGAGCTGGTTCGCCGCGAGCGCGCCCGGCCAGTGGTAGGGAATGAACACGGTATCGGGCCGGATGGTGGCCACGACCTGAGCGTCGAGCTCGATCGTGCCGCGGCGTGACGAGACCCGGACCCGCGCGCCATCGGCGATGCCGAGCTGTGCGGCAAGGCGCGGATGGATCTCGACCCTGGGGCGATCCTGGAGCTCGACCAGTGGCCCGATGCGCCGGGTCTGCGTGCCGGAGAGAAACTGCGAGACGACCCGGCCGGTGGTGAGCCAGATCGGGTACTCCGCCGATACCTGCTCGGCGGGCGGTCTGTGCTCGACGGGATGCAGCCGCGCACGGCCGTCGGGATGGTAAAAGCGGCCGCCCTCGAAGAGCCGTGGCGTCCCCGCATGCGACTCGTTCGGGCAGGGCCAGAAGACGCCGTATTGGGCCTCGATGCGCTCCCAGGTGATGCCGCCGTAGTCGGCGATGCCCCCGCGCGAGGCCTCACGCAATTCGGCAAAGATCTCGCGCGACGAGGAAAACTTAAGCTTGTCGCCGCGCCCGAGCCGCTCGGCGATGGCACCGAGGATCTCCCAGTCGCGTCGCGCCTCGCCCGGCGGGGCCACGGCCTGACGCACCCGGAGGACCCGCCCCTCGGTGCTCGTGACGGTGCCCTCGTCTTCCTCCTGCAGAGCGCCCGGCAGCACGAGATCGGCATGTTGGGCTGTCTCCGAGAGGAAGAAATCGATCGCAACGAAGCAGTCGAGCCGCTCCAGCGCCTCCCGGGTGAAGTTCGCATCAGGCAGCGAGACCAGCGGGTTGAAGCAGAGCGAGAGCAGACCGCGGATCTCGCCGGCGTGAATCTTCTCCATGATCTGCGGGGCGGTGGCCCCGGTGTGTGGGATCTCCTGCTCGGCCACGCCCCAGAAGTCGGCGATGTGGCGACGGTGCTCTGGGTTCTCGATGTCACGCGCGCCGGGAAGCTGATTGCAGCGCTGACCGTGCTCGCGTGCGCCCTGGCCGTTGCCCTGTCCGGTGATCGAGGCGTAGCCGCAGCCGGGCCGCCCGATCCGTCCTGTCGCCAACACCAGGTTGATGCACGAGAGCACGGTGTCGGTGCCCTTCGAGTGGTGTTCGATGCCGCGCGCGTGCAGCAGCATCGTTCGCGGCGCCTGCACCCACAGACGCGCGGCCTCCCAGATACGTGCCGCCGGGATGCCCACCGTGCGTTCGACGTCCTCGGGTGCGTAGCGCATCACGGTCGCGAGAACCTCGTCGAAGCCGGTCGTGTGGCGCTCGACGAAGCTCTCGTCCACGCCACCGAGCCGAACCACGGCGTGCAAGATCGCATTCATGAGGGCCAGATCCGTTCCCGGGCGGACCGGCAAGAAAAGATCCGCGGTACGTGCGATCGGCGTGAGCCGCGGATCGACCACCACCAGCTTGGCGCCGCGGTCGCGCGCCCGCCAGATGTAGTCGGTGGTGATCGGGCTGCACTCGCTCACATTCGAACCCGTGACAAAGATCAGATCGGCGAGCGGGATGTCGGCCCACGGATTGGCGGCGCGGTCGATCCCGAAGGCCTTCTTGTTGGCCGTGCCCGCGGCCACCATGCAGAGCCGGCCGTTGTAGTCGACGTGTCGCGTCCCGAGGCCGAGCCGGGCGAACTTGCCGACCAGATAGGCCCGCTCGTTGCTGATCGAAGCCCCGCCGAGTACCGCGACCGAATCCTTGCCGTGCCGGTCCTGGATGCGCTGGAGCCGCTCGACGACCTGCCAGGTCGCCTCGTCCCAGGGCAGCCGCGCGAAACCGTCGCCCGAGCGCACCAGCGGGTGGAGCAGCCGGTCGGGATGATTGTTCTGCAGGTAGCGCTTGACGCCCTTCGGACAGAGCTTGCCGCGATTGAAGGGGAACTCCTCCCAGGGCTCGACGCCGACCACCTGCTCGTCGCGCACCAGGAGCTTGACGCCACACTGCTGGCCGCAGAAGCAGCAGTGGGTCTCGACCCGACGGTCGATATGCGAGCGCGCGGCGAAGCCGCCGGGCGGCTCCCAGGCGAGGTGCGGACCGTGGCGTGCGGCGAGATCCTCCGGACTGGCGGGCAAGGTGGCCATGGCGATCCTTCCTAGGCCGCCCGCCGCAGCGGAGCCGGCCCCGGGAGCGGCGGTTCGAGGCCGCCCGCGAGAAGGCCCGCATGGCTGCGCGCCAACCCGCGGCGGCGACAGGCCGGGCAGAGGGCCACCCGCTCGGGCACGCCCGCGCCACTCGCCCGCAGCAGGCGCGCGACGATCTCGATCTGCGCGCTGGAGAGCGCCACCCCGCAAGCGCGACAAGGCTGCGCCGGGGCGGCCTTGAGTTCGGCGGCGGCGAGTTGAAGCGGTCGCAGGAAAATGTGGAAGAGCTTCCCCGCTGGCAGCGCCAGCAGCAGTGCTACTACACAAATTTCGTGGACCCGGCGCGCGATCGCGATCGCAAGCGGCGAACCCGATGCCGCCACCGCCGGCAGGGCAAGGCCACTCAGGGCAACCACCGCGAGCAAGACCAGCGGGCCCACGTGGAAGGAACCACCGGCCCCGGCCACGCTCCGGCGGCGCAAGCGCGCGGCGAGCAGCATCGCCACTCCCCCGAGGACCGCGAACGAGCACAGGATCAGGGCATGGAAGACGAGCCAGGCAAAGGCGCCGTCGACACCAAAGTCGATCCCCTCCACGCCGAGCAAGCGCGCTCGATAGGTCCGCTCCCCGGCCGCCACGAAGTCGAGCCAGCCAAAGACCAGCGGCACGGTGATGGCGAAGGCCCCCATCGTGCCCCAGGCGAGCAGGAGATGCGCCGCACCCGACGCTGCTCCGCGCCGCACCAGAGAGCGCTGCGCCAGCAGATCCCTACCTGCCCCGCGCGCACCACGCGCCAAACCCTCGCGTCGGCGAAGCCCGGCCCACAAGGCGCGCCCGAGCGGTGCCGTCTGGGGCCGCCGCCAGAAGAGCGAGACACGCTGCGCGGTCAGCGCCACCGAAACCAGCGTCGCGAACAGATATCCGAGAAGGGCCGGATCGAGACGCGCGAACCCGCCCGACCCCAAGGCCACCAGCGCAAGCGCGAGCCCGAACACCACGCCGGCATCGCACCACGCGGCCCGCACCGGAGCCCGTGAGGTCATCACGCCGGCTCCGCAATCAGCACCACCACGCGACCGGCTTCGACGTGCACTTCATGCACGACCGCGCGATGGGCCGGACCGCAGCCGGTGGCGAGATCGAAGGCAAAGCCGTGCAGCGGGCAGAGCACCCGGCCTTCCCCGAGAAGACCGTCGGAGAGCGGACCGCCGCGATGTGGGCAGCGATCGTCGGTCGCGAAGAGACGGCCGTCGCGCTGCCGGAAGATCGCGATGCGACGGCGCTCAAACACGAAAGCTCGCCCCTGCCCGAGCGGCAACTCCTCAAGGGGCCCGACGTCGATCACGCGACGGCCGGCGCGCCACCC
This sequence comes from Pseudomonadota bacterium, assembly GCA_005777805.1. GTDB lineage: Bacteria > Desulfobacterota > Binatia > UBA12015 > UBA12015 > SXLG01. The sequence continues at coordinate 13,276 of SXLG01000083.1, read as the reverse complement.
GAGCAATGCCGGCGCGAGTGCCCGCACTCTGTCCGCTCCCGCTGCCGCGACCGGACCCACCGCGACCATGCTCATCGGCAAGCCTCCAGAGCGCCGGCCTGCGTGCGCCGCACTCGTCCCGCGCCGTCTCGCCTTGGACTGCGGGCACGCAACCTCATGCGTCCTCTTGCTCGGGGCGTGCGCCATCTCACGCGATCGCTCCGGCCACGAGCAGTGGCGGCCGCGCGTCAAACTGCCCCGGATAGGCCGGCGCCTCCGTGTCCGCTGCCCATGGATCGACGTAAGCCAGAGCCGTCGCGTCCATCTCTCGATCGAGCCGGGCACAGATGCCCTCGCTGTCCTCGATCAAGACGCGTCGCAGATGCTCGATCCCGAGCCGCGGCACGAAGGCGTAGGTGCGCTCGAGCCAGCGCGCGTTCTCGCGGTAGTACTGCATGAAGCGGCCGACGATCCCGAGCGCCTCGTCATGCGACCTGACCGTGCAGAGAAGATCGCCCTTGCGGACGTGCGCGCCTGCCGCGCCGCCCACGTAGACCTCCCAGTTGCCGCCCTCGACAGCGACGAGCCCGACATCCTTGACGTAGGCCTCCGAGCAGTTGCGCGGGCAGCCGGCGGTCGCAAGCTTCATCTTGGCCGGCGACTCGACGCCCTGGAAGCGGCGCTCGATCTGCTGGGCGAGCGCCACCGCGTCGCCGATCCCGTAGCGGCAGAAGTCCGAGCCCACGCAGCTCTTGCAGGTGCGGAATGCCTTGGTGTAGGCGTGGCCGCTCGGCATCCCGAGATCACGCCACACGCCGGGCAGATCCTCCCGTCGGATACCGAGCAGATCGATGCGCTGGCCACCGGTGATCTTGACCATCGCGGCGCCGTAGCGCTCGGCGACATCGGCGATCCGTCGCAATTCGGCTGGCGAGGTCACACCACCATAGATCCGCGGCACGACGCTGAAGGTGCCATCCCGCTGGATATTGGCATGTACGCGGTCATTGACGTAGCGTGCGTCGCGTTCATCCTCGTAGGCCTCGTTCCAGATCGAGCGCAGCAATGAGGCCAGCCCCGGCTTGCTCGCCGCATCCTCGCGCCCCGCAGCGAACGCGCGAAACACGGAACTGACGCTGCGCAGACCGCGCTCGCGGATGGCGGCGGTGAGTTCGGCCTTGCGCAGCGGGACACCGGGCACGTACCAGTGCTCGCTCTCGTCCTCCCGGGGACCGCCCGCCAGGTCGAGCAGTGCTGCGACGGTGCCGCGACAACTGCCGCAACCGCCACCGGCGCGGGTACAGGCCGCGATCCTCGGGACCGTGCACGCGCCGCCCGCAATCGCCTGCCGGATGGCGCCTGCGGATACGCCGTTGCAATTACAGACCTGATCCTCGTCGGAGAGCGTGGCCGCATCGAAGGCCAGGCTCGCGCCTGCCGGGAAGAGCAACTCGGCGCGCGTTTCCGGCACCAACTCGTCGAGCCGGTAGAGCCGGTCGAGCACTGGAAAAGCCGTGGTGTCACCGATCAAGACAGCTCCGGTAAGGCGACCGGCGCGGATCACGAGACGCTGGTAGACGCCGCGCGCTGGCTCGCCGAAGGTCACGACCTCGTCGTCCGGAGCGGCCTCGCGCGCATCGCCCAGCACGGCCAGGTCCACCCCCATGACCTTGAGACGAGTCGCGACCTTCGAGCCGCCATAGCTCGCCTCGGGCGCGACACCGGTCAGAACGTCGGCGACGACGCGTGCCTGTTCCCAGATCGGCTCGACCAGACCGAAGAGAGTGCCGCGGTGCTCGATGCATTCGCCAAGCGCAAAAATTCTCGGATCGCTGGTCCGCATCTGGTCGTCGCACACGATACCGCGCGCGACCCCGAGCCCCGAGGTGCGCGCGACGTCGGTGATCGGCCGGATGCCGGTCGCCACCACGAGCAGGTCGGCTGGGATCTCGCTGCCGTCGCCGAGCCGGATCACCCGACCGCGCTCACTCTCGCTCACCTGGGCGAGCGCAACCCCGGCCCGTACGTCCACGCCGAGCCGCGCCATCGCGGCGCCAAGCACTCGCGCGCCCTCGACGTCGACCTGGTTGGCCATCAAGCGCGGTGCCGCCTCGAGGACACACACCGAGACGCCGTGGGTCAGCAGCCCGCGCGCGGCTTCGAGCCCGAGGAGGCCGCCACCGATGACCACGGCCCGCTCGACGCCGGAGGCCCACGACGCGATGCGCTCGCAATCCTCCAGCGTGCGGAAGACAAACGTGCCGGCGCGCCCGAGATCGAGACCAGGGATCGGCGGCACGAAGGGACGCGACCCGGTCGCGATCACGACGTGGTCGTAGGGCAGCTCGTGCGTCGCGATCGCTGGCTCGACACCGGGTTCGGCCCAGGGCTCGCGATCGGCGGAGCATTCGTGCACCACGACCACACGTCGCTCGCGATCGATCCGCGTCGCGCGGAAGCCAGCCAGTAGATTGACGCCATTCTGCACGTGCCAGTCCACGGGCTTCAGCAGCGTGTCGCGCGCCTCCTGCTTTCCCTGCAACACGTTCGAGAGCAGGATGCGGTTGTAGGGCGGCTGCGCCTCTGCACCGACGAGAGTGATCGCGAAGCGGCCCGGGGAGCGGCTGCGGATTTCGTCCACGACGCGATCACCCGCCATACCGCTGCCGATCACGACGACTCGCGACAGCTCGGGTTGGTCCTTGATGCTCACGTTTGCGCTTCTCCACGAGTCGCGACAGGACGCGACCACCTGCCCCCTAACGCAAGGGCCTTGCCAGCGCGGCGACGCCGTTCGGAGAAGCGACCTGCGTGCGCGATGAACAGGCGCCCGACGTGCAAGATGCGCAAGGAGGCGAGCAGGACCGGCCCTGTGCACAGCACGCCGGCAGCGGGTGTTCAGAACCTGGACAGACCGCGTGCCGCCGAAGCGCGCAGGGATGCCCACGTCTCGGGCACATGAACCTCACGCGCCCGGCGGCAAATTCCCCCTGCAGCTGAACGTGCTAGGGGCAGCAGAGCCGCGACCCGCGCACCGTGGAGCAATCAGAGCTCTTCCTTTCACGCGCACACGGCGACGAAGGTACGCGACGTGAACCAGCCCAGAGACGACACGCCGGCCGCGCACGCCGCGACGAAGCTGCGCGACGTGAACCAGCCCGGCGACGACACGCCGGCCGCGCACGTCGCGACGAAGCTGCGTGACATGGACCAGCCCAGAGACGACGCGCCGGCCACGCACGTCGCGACGAAGCTGCGCGACGTGGACCAGCCCGGAGACGACACGCCGGCCGCGCACGCCGCAACCAAGCTGCGCGACGTGGACCAACCCAGCGACGACGCGCCGGCCACGCACGCCACCGGGACCCGCGGCTCGAAGCGAGCCGGCACCCGCCCGCAGCCGAAGCCGCCCTGGCTCAAGGTACGAATTGCCGGCGGGGCCGACTACGCCCGTCTCGATGCGCTCACCCGCGAGCTGCGCCTGCACACCGTCTGTCAGGAGGCACACTGCCCGAACATCGGCGAGTGCTGGCGCGGCCCGCACGCCACCATGACGCTGATGGTGCTCGGCGACGCCTGCACCCGGCGCTGCCGCTTCTGCGCCGTCAAGACTGTGCAGAGCGCCCCCCCGCCCGACCCTGACGAGCCGGGCCATGTGGCAAAGGCGGTGGCGGCGCTCGACGTCTCCTACGTCGTCATTACCAGCGTCGATCGGGACGATCTGCCCGATGGCGGCGCGACCCACTATGCAGCGTGCATCGCGGCAATCCGCGCGGAGGCGCCGCGAACCTGGGTCGAGACGCTGATCCCGGACTACGCCGGCGCGGCGCTCGCGACCTTGATGGCGGCGCGACCTGACGTGCTCGCTCACAACGTCGAGGTGGTCGATCGGCTGCAACGGAAGATCCGCGATCCGCGCTGTTCCTTCGAACGCTCGCTGGAGACGCTTCGCGGCGCGCGCGCTCTCGCTCCGGGCGTGCTCACCAAGTCCTCGTTGATGCTCGGTCTCGGCGAGAGTGAGGCCGAAATCGAGGACGCCCTCGCGCGCTTGCATCGGGCTGGGGTCGAACTGCTGACGCTGGGGCAGTACCTGCGGCCCAGTCCGCGCCATGCCCCGGTGCACGAGTTCGTCCCGCCCGAACGCTTCGCGGACTGGGCCCGCCGGGCGCGCGAGATGGGCTTCCTCGAGGTGGCCTCGGGTCCGCTCGTGCGCTCGAGCTACAAGGCCGGCGAACTTGCGGCGGCCCGCCTCCTCGCAAGCCGCCACGTTCTCCGTTCGACCGAGCGGGCGTAGGGGACGGCAACCCAGAGCTGACAGGACCTCCGAGAAGAGCCGTTCTTTCTATCCGCGACGCCCTTCCAGTGGCGCGAGTACCGGACAGAACATCGCTCAGGGCAACCGCGCCGAGAAGCGGCCCAGGCGTTCGCCCAAGCCCGCTTCATCCTCGAGAATCGCCCTGGCGGGGATGGTGGCCGCAAAGCAGTCGGCGCTGTCACGCACCTCGAGTCGAAGTTCCAGCGACGCGCGCTCATCGAGCGGCAAGTAGGGCAGATCGAGTCCCGCGCCCTCGCCCCGCAGCGAAATCCGCGAGCGTTCGCGTCGCGCGGCGACCGACATCCGCGACACCGCACCGCTCCCGCCGCGCCGCACGAAGCCGTCGCTCGTCGCCTGCCAGCCGGCGCCGCCCGGAATCGCGACCTCCGCGACCAGGCGCGGCGTGGGGCCTGCGTAGAGACAAAGATCATAGCCGCCGCCCGTGCGCGTGGGGTCGCCGAAGCTCGCCGCGGGGAGGCCGCCCGCCTTCGCCCAGAGCAGAGCGAGACTCTGCTCGCCGGGGCGCGGATCGTCGAGGCCCGGACGGCGCAAGCGCAGCACGCCCGTGCGCGCGGTCGCGCAACCCGTGCTCGGCGCAGCCGGGCACTTGACGGGCACCTCGCAGCCGAGCGGCATACCGGTACCCAAGGTCCCGGTGGCTTCGCCGCAGGCCCACTCCGAGACGACGACGTCGTGTGTGCCGTTGAGGTCACCCCACACGAGGTCGGCAGCGGCACTGCGCCACGCCACCACTCCGCCGTCGTCGGAGACGGCCGCCACGGAACTGCAGGCTGTAGCGGGCGCGCTCGCCGAATTGACACTGACGCGACGGCGGCGGCCGGTGTCGAGGTTCTCGAGGAAGAGCTGATAACGAACCGGCCCTCCCGTGAGGTTGGTGTGCACCGCCCAGAATTCATCCCAGGTCGCCGTGGCAGGGTCTCCGGGCAGGAGACCGTTCGAGGTCGTCTGGTAGGCGACCCAGCGACCATCGCCCGAGAGCGCGGGGTTCATGTCCATGCCCGGACAGAGCCACGGCTCCTGAGGAACCATGAGCTGACACACCCACCACGGATCGGGTGCGGAGACCTCGCGCAACGCTCCGGTCGTCCGCTCCCAGAGCATCACCCGCGGCGTCGACCACGGCCGCGACCTCTCGTTCTCCAGCAGGCGGTCATAGCTGGCGAAGGCGACACGCTCGCCCCGGTCGTCGATCGAGGGGGCGACGCTCTTCCCCCTCGGCCAGTCGCCGGACCAGGCACGAGAGATCATCTGCGTCTGGCCCAGAATAAGGTCGCGCAGGAAGACCTGCCTCTCGCCGTTCGGGCGCCAGGGAGGAAGATAGCCGGCCGCCGGGTCGATGTCCGGGGCATCGCTCACAAAGGCGAGCCAGCGGCCGTCGCCGCTCAGTGCGGGCGCGACGCTGAAGCCCTGGCCGTCGCCGCCTGTGGCATTGACGCTGGCGCGGGTCATCGCCCCGATCTGTCGGTCGAAGACGAAGACATCGCTCAGTCCGTTGCCGTCGCCCTCGACCAGGTTGGTGGCCTCGCTCTCGAAGGCAAGGTAGCGGCCATCGGTCGAGATCGCGGCCATGCGGCTCGCGCCATCGGCATCGCTACCGCCCGGCCCGACCGAGATGCGACTCGTCGTGCGGGTCAGCCTGTCGTGCAGGAAAATGTCAGAGAGCCCGTTGCCATCGCCCGGCACGAGATCACCGGCTTCGCTCTCGAAGGCAACCCAGCGGCTGTCACCTGAAAGTGCCGGCCGCACGCTGGCGCCACTGGCCTCCTCGCCGAGCGAATTCACGCTGATGCGCTCGGTGATCTGCGCCAGACGGTCGCGCACGAACACGTCCACCGTGCCTTCGGTATCGTCGGGCACGAGGTCGTCGGCATGGCTGTGGAAAGCGACGAAGCGCCCATCATCGGAGAGTGACGGCGCGCCCGCAGGACCGTTGCCCTGCCCGCCCGCGACACCCAGACTCGCCAGCGAAGCCGCTCCCGCGGACTGAGCGTCTGCCTGGCGTACCAGCACCGTGGCAATCAATCCAAAAACAACGGCCAGCGCCGCGCCCGAAACCCGCCCACGATCCGACCACGACATTTGCGCCCGAGCATAGCGAGGCCGCACGACCGCAGGCCAGTCGCTTTGTGCACCGCAGCGTTCCCCGGCCGGGCGCTCGTGGCGCCAGCGGGAGTCGCACGCCCCGCTCCGCCCCGGGGCCCGGCTCCATACTCTCCCGCGCAGCGCATACGCGCCAGATGGAGCGCTTTGCCCGCTTCGGCGGCAGGCACGGCACGGACGGTGGGGGCATCGCCGCGCAAGCGAACGAGATGCGGCGCTATGCCGTCTGGGCGGGCAGACGCGCGGCCGCCGTCCCCATGAGTTCGAGGAAGTTGTCGCGATAGAAGCGCCGTCGGACGTCCTCTCCCAGATCGCCGAGCGAAGCCTCGAAGCGTTCGACCGGCCGGCGGCCGCCCTCGACGTGCGGGTAGTCCGAGCTGAAGAGCACGACCTCGGGCCCGGCCTGGCGCACGATCCAGCCGACATCCTCGGTCGGATAGGGCGTGGCCCGCACCTGTCGCCGCACGTATTCGCTCGGACGCAGCGAGAGCGCGCGCAGACGTTCCTCGTGACGTGCGAAGGCGTCGAATGCCGATTCCATCTGGCGCATCCACGAGGGCAGCCAGATCGCACCCTGCTCGATCACGCCGATCATGAGGCGCGGGAAACGCTCCAGCACGCCATCGAAGATCATGGTCGCCAGCGTCTGCTCGGGCGGGCGCGGGATGCCCATGTAGTCCACCGAACGGAAATTTTCGTCGCCGCCATGGAAATCGTGGGGCACGGGCAGACCATTGTTGAAATAGTTCTTATCGATGAGATCGCCCGTGCCGCCGACATGGAAGACGATCGGCAGTCCCGCTTCCTCGGACCGCGCCCACACGGGGTCGAGTCCGCGATGGCTCGAGGAATGGCCGGGCGGACAGCTCGAAGCGACCAGCAGGGCCGCGGCGCCGGCGCGAATCACCTCGTCGGCCATCGACGCCGCGCGCTCGAAATCAACCAGCGGCACGTAGCAGGTCGCCAGCAGACGCCGGTCCACCGAACAGAATTCGAGCATGCCGCGGTTGTGCGCGCGAGCCGCGCCGTAGGCCAGCTCGGGATCACCTCGGTGTTCCCAGTCACGCAGTCGGCGATTGTGGAAAGTGTTGAAGACGAGCTGACTCTCGAAGCCGAGCAGGTCGAGCGCGCGCCCTCGATCACTGGCCACGAACGAGCCCGTCGCGGCGAAGTTCTTGCGCAGCATGATCTCCTCGGCATCGCGCGCCCGCCACTCCGCAGAGGCGTGCTTCTCGCGCATGCGTGCGAATGCCGCGTCCAGGTCGCGCAACTGTTCGGCGGGATCCCCGGTCTGGCGGAGTTCATTGCCCGCGGCGAGCGTCGGCATCTCGAGACGATCGCGGATGGCCGGATCGGCGTGCTCGCGCAGCCAGGTCGGTGGCTCCATGATGTGGGCGTCGGCATCGTGAACGCTGCGTCCGCTGACGTATGGCATGAGAATCCCTCCGGGGGTGAGGCTACGCGCGACGAGTCTCTCCGATCCACTTCGCATCGAAAGGCTCCTGGTGCGAATGGCCTGGGGTGCTACCGAGCGGCGCTCGAGGTTGCCGAAGATGCCCCGCGGAACCGAACGCAGGCGAGTGCGCCATCACCCGCTGCTCCAGCGTCTCGGCCGTCGCGCCGGACGCCTCTCGCGGCGCTGGATCGAACGGCTGCTGGACAGCCTCATCCCAAAGCCCGCGTCGCGCCCCCTGCCGGCAGGGTCTCAAGTACGCCGGGTTCTCGTGGTCCGGCCCAATGACCGCTTGGGCAACGCACTGCTCGCGACCCCGATCGTTGCTGGAGTCGCGACGATCTGGCCTGGAGCGCAGATCGACGTCCTCGCCACCGACTCCACCGCCGACGTCTTTTGGCGTCTGCCCGGCGTCGGTCGGGTGTACCCCGTGTCGCGCCGCTTCATCCTGCGCCCATGGGGTGTCCTCGCCCTGATCGGGAAGGTGCGGCGCGAACACTACGACGTCGCCGTCGAGGCCGGAATGGGCTCGTTCTCGGGTGGGCTCTGGTGCGCCCTCTCCGGGGCCCGCCACCGCACGGGCCAGGAGGGGCGCAACCGGCGCTTCTTGGATGCACCGCTCGGTTCGATCGCGGTCCGGCACGTCTACGACTGGGTCCCCGAACTGGTCCGCCGTCTGGGGGGCCACGCCGCCGAACGGCCGATCTTCGCCCTGCGTCCCGAGGACGAGGCCAGCGCCCGTGAAGTCTTGGGCGAACTCGGATGGCTCGAACCGGGTGGTCAGGTCCGCCCTTTCGTGGTGGCGTTCGTCGGTGGCCATCTCGACAAGCGGTGGCCGATCCCGGCCTGGCGTGAAGCGCTGACCACGCTCGCCACCGACGGCATGCGGGTGCTGGTCGCACTCGGACCAGAGGAACGGCACCTGGCGGGGGAGATGGCCCCAGCGCTCGCGCCGGCCCATCTGGCCCTCCTCCCGCCTGGTTCGATCGGCCGGCTGGCCGCGCTCTTCGCTCTGGCCCGGGTCGTGGCGACGACCGATTCGGGCCCGCTCCACCTCGCGGTCGGGGCTGGGGCCCGGATCGTGGCCATCGTCCGCTGCCCCTCCTCCGAGCCCTATCTGCCGCGGGGGACGGGCGACGTAGTGCTGCGCAACCCCACCCCGGCCGCGGTCGTTGCCGAGCTGCGGCAGCAGCTCTCGCGCGCCACGCCCGCCGCGTCTCTTCCGGCCTAGGGCTGTGGCGGCGGCTTGGCGAGTCGCCGCGTAACGAGGGCCAAAGCGGGGGCGAAGCGTTGCCTCCCGCGCCGGATCGCGCTATCGAGGACGCTCTGGGGTGGCGCCGCGCGGCGAGTGGCGTGGTGTGGCTGGCCTGCCCTGACGTGGAGGGGGGGAGTATGGAGATTATGCACACGTGGCGAGGACAGACTCGTCGGATCGCAGTCGCGATGGGCACCGCCCTGCTGGCTGCGTCGGCGTCTCAGGCATGGGCGGTCGAGCCGGCAGCGCCGGTGGATGTGGCACCGTCCGATACTCTCGGTGTCCCGCATACACCGACGACCACCGGTCAGCCCTGTCCCGAGGACGGACCCTGCGGCAACAACGGCAGCATCTCGCTCGATGCCGGCATCGACGTGACGACGGCCTACCTGTTCCGCGGCATCCTCCAGGAGCACGGCGGCTTCCAGATCTTCGAGCCCTACGCCGACATCGGCATCGACCTCTATGAGGGCGAGGGCGCGGTTCGCAGTGTGGGCGTCGGCCTCGGTGTGTGGTCGGCGATTCACGGGCGCAAGACCCTCAACGATGGTGCAGGCGCATCAAACCTCTACGAGGTTGACGTCTTCCCGTCGCTGACCGTCGGCTGGCCCTATGGGCTCGCAACCGACGTGACCTACTTCGCCTACACCAGCCCCAACGGTGCCTTCGCAACCATCCAGGAGATCACGGCTGGAGTTTCGTGGGACGACAGCGAAGTGCTCGAGCTGGGCGGCGTGACCCTGAACCCGTCGGCTGTGTTCGGCTTCGAGACCAACAACTCCGCGCTCGGCACCAACGAAGGCATCGCGCTCGACCTCGCCGCCGAACCCGCCTACACGCTGATGGCGGAGAGCGACTACCCGATCACTCTCGCCCTGCCCCTGACGCTCGGCCTCTCGCTGGACGACTACTACTCCTGCTCCGATTGCGGGCCCGATGATTCGGAACTCGGCAGCGATACGTTCGGCTACTTCAGCTTCGGCTTGGGCGCGAGCGTGCCCCTGAGCTTCATCCCGTCGGACTTCGGTACCGTCAGCGCCGCCGCCGGCCTCGACGTCTACGTGTTCGGCGACAACCTCAAGGCGTACAACGACCTCGGTGACGTCTACCCGGTCGGCACGCTCGGCATCGCCTGGGAGTACTGAACAGATCTCCGTTTGGAATCGCCCCGTGGCGATTCGAGAGGGGCGCGGCCTTCGGGCCGCGCCCCTTTTTTGATGCTACGGGCACCGACCGAGGGAACCAGGTCTCGCTGGCGCCCCCAGCACCCGCAGGCCCGCGCCCGGGTGGCGCCCGGACTCGCCCTTGCCTCAAGCCCGCGCTTGCGGTCCGAGCCGAGGAGTCGCCACAGCGCACGTCGATGATGCGGCGCGAGCTATCCGCACCGCTGGCTCAGAGGCCCCGCAGCCAGTTCGTGAGCTGCTCGCGCTTACCGGCCGGAAGGGCAAGCCAGCGATCACGGGCCAAGGCGCCCTCTCCGCCGTGCGCGGCAATCGCGGCGTCGATCGACGCGGCGCGACCGTCGTGCAACCAACTCGGCCGCAGCGCGACTCCCCAGAGAGGCGGCGTCCTGAATTCCGCACCCGACGCATCCCCCTCGACGATGCCATCGGCGAGGCCCTCGCCCATCTCGTGCAGCAGCAGGTCGGAGTAGAGAGTGACGGCCTCGTCTGTTCCAGGTTTGCCGAGCACGGGCACATGACAGGTCGCGCAGCCGAGCTGTGTGAAGAGCTGCTCCCCGGCGGCGCAGGCAGCGTCTGCGGCCGGGCCGCAGCTCGCGGACGTCACGCCCGCCGCCCCCTGTGGCGAGGATGTCATCTTCTTCTTGTTGTTGTCTGCCGCAGTGCGAGCCGGGACGCCGCTCGCGGTGGACGGCGCGCCCACCGGCGCCGCCATACCCGGCGACGGCAGCGCCGCCACGTAGGCCACCAACGCTGCGAGCCGGGTGCCGTCGTCCTCGGGGTCCGCCGCCGGATCGCACTCCGGGGCCCGCGGCGAGAGAGCGGCCTCCTCGGGATGGGCCGGGCTCGTCACGCCGACCTCTTCGGCCAGCGCGATCCCGATAAATTCTTCGAGCGTCGCGGCTCTCGCCTTCCAGCCGAATCGGCCAACACCGCCACCGACCCGTGCCGCACGACCCGAGATGCCGTCGCCGTCGACGTCCCGGGCGTCCTCGTGCGCGAGAATGTCCGCTGCCGGCAGAGCATCGATCCGACCGAGCCCGAAGAGCGGCGGACTGGCACGCAGGCGGACCATGGCCCCGTCGGGCACCTCTTCGGGTACGGCGGCACAATCAGCCGTCTGGATCCCCTGATGCTGCAGCACAGGCCCACCGGCCGCGCGCAGGGGATCGAATATTCCCGCCCGCTGCATGCCGAAGAGGCTCAGACTGCGCCGCCCCGAGCCTCCGATGACGGGTTGGTCGTGGCAGGCGACGCAGGTCTCGGCATTGAAGAGCGGGCCAAGCCCTTCCTGCACCGTCACCGGTCGCGTGAAGAAATCGAGACCGGCTGCGGCCGGGGCGAGGGCACCGGCCAAGCCGGGGGTCTTGGCGCAGATCGTGTCTCCGGCCCAGCGGTCGCGCGGATCGGCCGGACAGGGGTCGCAGGCATCGCCACGCCCATCGCCATCGGTGTCGGTGTCGTCGGCCGGAGCGCCCGTCAGATCGGGGCACGCATCCACCGGACAGCCACCCGCCCCCTCGCCCCGCCCATCACCGTCGACGTCGAGGCAGGGATCACAAGCGTCACCGAGCCCGTCGGCATCCCGGTCGCGCTGGCTCGGGTCGAACTCCAGGGCACAGAGATCGCACGCGTCGCCCACGCCGTCGCCGTCGCTGTCGGCGAGCGTCGCATCAAAGATCATGGGGCACGTGTCCAGCGGGCACGAACTCTCGGGGAACGCCGGGTCGGCGGCGCCATCGCCATCGGCGTCGGTGCAAGCGTCACGCGCGTCGGGCACGCCGTCGGCGTCGTGATCGCCGCCGCGGATGAGGTCGGCATCGACGGTGTTGCGCTCGGCGCGGTAAGCACCGAAGCGGCGCGCGGCAAAGGGCCGGCAGTCACGCAACTGCACAGCGTTGACGCGGGTTCCGCTGGCGCCGTTGAAGCGCAAGCAGATCTTGCGCCCGAGAACGGCTCCGCCCACCACCTCGTTGTCGCGCGGCACGACGGTCCAGCCGGCGTCGCGACCGGGCCCGCGGCCACGGTAGCCCTCGAAGACAAACGACGCCCCGACCAGAACGTTGCCGGCAAAGACGTTGCGGGCGGAGTCGCCGCGCACCTGTACGAAGCCGGCTTCGACCCGGTTGTCGAGGATCCGCCCATCACTCGAATGTTTCACGTAGATCCCGGGCCCGGCATCACTGCGGACATCGTTGCGCTCGACGACACAGCGCTGGCACCAGAGCAGGTAGATTCCCTCCTGCCCACTCGCTTCGACGCGATTGTCACGGGCGATCGTGTCGCTCGTGCCGGTACCGAGATGGATCCCATCCATGATCGAGTCACGGATGGTGTTGCCGGCAATCTCGTGATGACTCGTGGTCCCCGCCCGCGTCGCCCCGGCCACCTCGACACCGTAGACGTTCCCCGTGAGTTCGTTGTCCATCACGCGGTTGTCGCGGCCGCCGCGGAGCCGTACCGCGCGCCGGAAACCCTCGATATGGCACCCGCGCACGGTGGCACCGATGGCACGGTCGAGGAGAACGCCCACGCCCGACTCGTAGGGTCCGCGTCCACGCAGCGTGTGCCCGGCGCAATCGAGCCGGGCGCCCGAGGCCAGCACGAGGCCGACCCGGCCGCAGTCGCGCAGCCCACGTTCGAGCCGGACCTCGCCTTCGATGAGATCACCGCAGGCGCAGCGACCGTTCTGGCAGCGGGGCCGCTTGGACGTGACGCCTTCTGTGGCGGCGATCGCCACGGGGCCGCGGGCGAACTCTGCGGTCTCCCCCGGCGCAGCCATATCGGAACCGCTGTCGGGGGCCGTGCTGGCGTCCGGCGACGTACTCGCCAGTGCCGCCCCGCCTATGCTCGACGCGAACACGAGCGCACTCGAGACCACGCGGCCAAAGCCACGCCAGCGAGTCCTGTCGGCGCGCACCTGACGCACCCCTCGACGTTAGCCGCTGCGCTCGGTGCCGCGCCACTCGCGG
>SXLG01000082.1 GCA_005777805.1 Pseudomonadota bacterium | reverse complement strand
GCCGGTCTTCATCTCGGCGATGCAGCCGCGGTGCAACATGATGCCGCCGAGCAACTGCGCGTCGAAATGCCGCATCCCCAGCACGCGACGGGAGGCCTCGCGCACCAGCGCAAACACCGGGACCAGGGCATCGTCGAGCGCGCGCCCGCCCGCGATCTCGGCCCGGATCTCGCCGATACGCCCACGGATTCCCTCGTCGTCGAGCGCCGCGATCCCGGTCTCGAGGTCGTTGATCTCGCCGACCAGTGGCCACAGCCGCTTCAATTCGCGGTCGTTCCGGGTCCCGAAGATCTTTCTGAAGGCTGCGCTGAACATCGACGACGGATTCCTCTCGCGGCGCGCCGCGCCTGCCTAACCAGACGTGCGCGCGGGCCGCAAAGCGGGCTGCTTCGGCACGACCCCGGTCTCGCGCAGCACCACGCGGACGGCCGAGCCAACGCTCTCGCCGTAGAATCGCTCGCCCACCCGGACGAAGCGCTCGGGCACGTCGGTGACGAAAAAGCTCGCAGCACCCGTGCCGCGGCGACGCAGCAGCTTTGTGGCTTCGAGAGCACGTCGCACCTCGCGCGCCGTCTCGAGGCCACCGTCCACGACCAGGGCAGCGTCGCCAAGGCAGGCCCCGATCGCATCGGCAAGCAACGGGTAGTGCGTGCAGCCGAGGACCAGGGTGTCGATTCCGCTGCGCCGCAGACTCGAGAGATAGAGGGCCACCGTCCGGCGGGCGATTTCGTTTTCGACCCAGCCCTCCTCGGCCAGCGGCACGAAGAGCGGGCACGGCCGGGTGAAAATCTCGACCTTGCGGTCCAGTGTCCGGAGCGCGCGGGCGTAGGCCCCACTGGCAATCGTCGCCTCTGTCCCGATCACGCCCACCCGCCGGTTGCGTGTCGCCCGCATCGCTGCCCGAGCGCCCGGCTCGACGACACCAAGAACGGGCACCGGCGAATGGGCGCGCAGGACCTCGAGCGCCAGCGCCGAGGTCGTGTTGCAGGCGACGACCAGCATCTTGACGCCACGCTCGAGAAAGAAGTCGGCGATCTCGAGGGCGTAGCGCGTCACTACCTCGCCCGACTTCGAGCCATAGGGAACGCGCGCGGTGTCGCCGAGATAGAGGAATTGTTCGCGCGGCAGTGTGCGCGTCAGCGCCCGCAGCACCGTCAGACCACCGATGCCGGAGTCAAATACCCCGATCGGTGCGTCCGCGTCGGGGGCCTTGGAGGCGACTCCCCGGCGCCGCACGGCCCGCTTCCCCGTCATGCTGGCAGTGGGTTAGCGGAGGCCGGCCAGATCGGCCACGGCCCGCCAGACATCATCGCGCCCCTCGCCGGTCCTGGCCGAGAAGAGAATCGCCGCAGGCGCGCGCTCCCCGAGCACCTGCGGCAGGCGATCTCGCTCGGCCCGCTTGAGCTTGTCGACCTTGGTCACGACGAGGCGCCACGGCAGCTCGAGCGCTGCGGCACGAGCCAGCATTTCCTCGTCGAGTGGCCCGATTCCACGGCGCGCGTCGATCACGACAACGAGACCCCGGAGCGCTTCCCGGCCCCTCAGATAGGCGTCGATCAGCCGGGCCCAGGACGTGCGCTCCCCGCGCGACGCGCGGGCCCAGCCATAGCCGGGGAGGTCCGCCAGCGCGACCGGCTCGGGTCCGGCGAAGACCAGAACCTGTTGCGTACGACCCGGTGTCGAACTCGTGCGCGCCAGTCCGCGACGCCGCGTCAGCGCGTTGAGGAGGCTCGACTTCCCGGTATTGGAGCGCCCCGCGAGCGCCACTTCAGGCAGACCGACGTCCGGTCCCCGCCGCACCCCGTCGGGATCGGCAATGGCCGTGGCGAGATCCCACTCGCGGCCCGGATGGCCGACGCTCGGCCCCGCCGCCCGCCGGCCGCCCGAACCCGAACGCCCCGCGGCGGCCCGCCGGACCGACGCGCCCGGTTCAGAGCCGCGCTCGTTCAACGCCAGTTTTCACTCCCGGCATAGGGATCGGTCGGGTCGAGCGGATCGGTGGCGGGAGCAGCGGCCTCGCTACCGGCGCTCGGACCGACGTGGAGCGGCACACGGCCATTGAACTCGACCGGATCGCGGCCCTCGATCATCGACGGAGTGATCGCCCACGTGCCGCCCAGGGTCGAGCCCCAGACGCTCTGGGCCGCATCGATGTCACCCAGCGTCACCAGCCACGCGACCCCACCCACCAGCGCGCCCGAGGTGGCGTAGACCAGCTTCGCCGGGAAATAGAGCACGTTGAGTGCTCCCGCACCGACACCGACGCCAACCGTCTCCCAAAAACTCCGCTCGTCGGCCCGGGCCGCCGCCGGCGCGAATACGATCGCGCCCGCAACCACGACCACCGCCAGCGCCCGGCGCGAACGCCCCTGCCATCCCTGTCGATCCATCGTCCTATTCCTCCCCTGGGCGTGCCCGGCGGCACCCCCCACCACATCATTCCGTACGAACCACCGCGCCCGCCGGCAGCAACCCCAGCAAGCGCTCAAACGCCGCGCGGGCCACCGCTTGGTCGCGCGACTCGATCGTCACCTTCACCGCGATCTCGGGATCGCCGAGCCGAGGATAGCTGCCGACGAGCAAACCTGGAAACTCCGCCACCGTGGTCTCGAGACTCTCGGCGATCGCGCTCTCGAAGAGGCGAGAGTAGATCACATGCAGATGAAAGGGGGCCCCCGAGAAGTGCGGCGCGAACTCCTCGAACTTCTTCTTCAGGATCTCGGGCACGCCGGGCAGCACGTAGACGTTCTCGACCACCACAGTCGGGAACGCGAGGCGCTCGCCATGAAACAGCCTGGCGCCCGCGGGAACGAGAGCCATCCGCAGCAACGCCTCGTTGGCGTGCGCCCCGGCGTGCTGGCGTAGCGCTCGGTCGAGCTCGGGGTCGCGGACGACTTCCCGCCCGAAAGCCGCCGCCACCCCTTCCATCGTCACGTCGTCATGGGTCGGACCCACACCGCCGGATGTCAATACTAGATCAAAGGTCCCGGCCGCGGCCCGCACGGCCACGGCAATCTCCGCGACCTCGTCGGGGATCGTGGCGATCTGACGAAGGTCCACCCCGAGCTCACGCAAACGCCTCGCCAGCCAGGGCGAATTCTCGTCGACGACCTTGCCCGAGAGGATCT
>SXLG01000081.1 GCA_005777805.1 Pseudomonadota bacterium | reverse complement strand
AAGGACCTTGGCACCGGCAAGGAGCAATCAATCCGCATCACCGCCTCGTCCGGTCTCGACAAGGCTGAAATCGAAAGGATGGTGCGCGACGCCGAAGCCCACGCCAGCGAGGATCACGCGCGACGCGAGCGCATCGAGGCACGCAACCAGCTCGACTCGCTGATCTACCAGACCGAAAAGTCGCTCGGCGAAGCCAGGGACTCGCTCTCGGCCGAAGATCGCAGCGCACTCGACACAGCCCTCGCCGAAAGTCGCCGTGCGCTGGAGAACCAGGAGGCCCCGGCCGCCGACCTGCGCGCCGCCACCGAGGCCCTGCAGCAAGCCTCGCACCGCCTCGCCGAGGCCCTCTACCGCAAGGCCTCGGCCGGTGGCGAGGGCGAAGGAGCGGCCGCTGCGGCGGCGGCCGCAGCCGACGGCGGGGCCAAGGGTGGGGACGACGTCGTCGACGCCGACTTCCAGGAGGTCAAGGGCTGAGAACCGGATCGCTCTTGCCTCTCATCGAATCCTGACCGAAACTGCCCGCCGGAGATTCCGTGGCGACGACGCGCGACTATTATGAAATCCTCGGCGTCGAGCGCCGGGCCGATGGCGACACGATCAAGCGGGCGTTCCGCAAGCTCGCCCTCAAGGACCACCCCGACAAGAACCCCGGGGACGCTGAGGCCGAGGCCCGCTTCCGCGAGGCGTCCGAGGCCTACCAGGTGCTCTCGGACGGCGAGCAGCGCGATCGTTACGACCGCTTCGGCCACGCCGCCTTCCAGCAGGCCCAGTCGGGCGGTGGCGGTGGCTTCGGCTTCTCGACCGCCGGCTTCGAGGACATCTTCGGTGACATCTTCGGCGATCTCTTCGGCGGTGGCGGCCGCGGCCGGCGTCGGCGCGGCGAAGATCTCCAGTACTCGCTCGAGGTGAGCTTCGAAGAGGCGGCCTTCGGCTGCGAGAAGACCATCGAGATTCCACGCCAGGTGCCCTGCGAGGACTGCCGCGGTACCGGCAACCGCGACGGCAAGGCACGCGAGCGTTGCCCGGACTGCAAGGGCGCCGGACAGATCCGCTTCCAGCAGGGCTTCTTCTCCATCGCCAAGACCTGCGGCCGCTGCCAGGGGACGGGCCAGATCGTCACCGACCCCTGCGCTTCGTGCCGCGGCGCGGGTGCGGTGCGGAAACAGAAATCACTGCAGGTCAACATCCCCGGCGGGGTCGATACCGGCACGCGCCTCAAGCTGCGGGGTGAGGGCGAACACCACGCCGGCGCGCCGGCGGGCGACCTCTACGTCGTGATCCGTGTCACCGAGCACGACCGTTTCCAGCGCGACGGCAACGACGTCGTGTGCGAAATCCGTGTCACCTTCACGCAGGCCGCGCTCGGCGCCGATCTCGAGGTGCCGACTCTCGACGGCTCCGTGAAGCTGAAGCTCAAGCCGGGCACTCAACCGGGCACCCTGTTCCGGCTGCGCGGCCGCGGCGTTCCCGACTTGCAGGGCTACGGCCGCGGCGACCAGATCACGCGCGTCGTGGTCGAAGTGCCCCGTCATCTCGATGCTCGCCAGCGCGAACTCCTGCGGGAATTTGCCGAGGTCTCCGGCGAATCGCTGAGCGACGAGCACAAGGGCTTCTTCGAGAAAGTCCGCGAGAAGTTTGGCTGACGACAAACCACTGAGCGGCATCGGCGAGCACGCCTTTCTCGACGTGCTCTGCCGCCGACTGCGGGCCGGTCCGGGCGGGCAATCGCCACGGATCATGATCGGGCCCGGCGACGACGCGGCGGTGGTGCGACCGACCGGGCGACCGCTCGTGCTCACCACCGACGCACTCGTCGAGGACGTGCACTTCCGTTCGGGCTGGTGCGACCCCGCCGAAATCGGCGCTCGCGCGGCACTCGTGAATCTGAGCGATCTGGCAGCGATGGCGGCCCGACCGACCGAAGCCTTGCTGGCGGTGACGGCCCCCCCGGATGTTCCGGCGCACCAACTCGAATCGATGATCGACGGCTGCGCCGCCGCGCTGGCCCGATACGGCGCCGCTCTCGTCGGCGGGAATCTGAGCGCGGGCCCCGTCCTGACGCTGACCCTTACCCTGATCGGGGAACTCGACGGCCCGCCGCTGCGGCGCGACACGGCAAGGGCCGGCGACCGCCTGCTGGTCTCGGGCACGCTCGGCGATGCCGGCGCTGCCCTCTCGTTCCTGCTGCGCGATCGCCCGCCGCCCACAGCACTTCTCGAGCGCTGGCGCGCGCCGACGCCCCGACTCGAACTCGCCCAGGCGCTGGCACGGGCGCAAGTGCGTGCCGGCCTCGATCTGAGCGACGGCCTCGCCAGCGACGCGCGCCAGCTCTGTCGCGCCAGCGGCGTCGGGGCACGCATCCGTGTCGCAGCGCTGCCCCTCTCGGAAGCACTGCGCTCCGCCGTCGCCAGCGACGCCGAGCGGCTGCGCTTCGCCACGGGCGGTGGCGAGGACTACGAACTCTTGATCGCGGTCGCCCCGGAACTCGTCGCGACCATCGAGGAGATCGGCCGCGCGGCGGGCTGCCCTGTGTGCGAGATCGGCGAAATCGTGGCCGGAGCGGACGTGGCGCTGATCGGCGCTGACGGAGCCGCCCTTGCGGCCGCCGCAGGCTTCGACCATTTCCACCCGCGGGTAGGCCAATGAATCCGATCTCTGCGGCGAGTCTGCTGCCGATCGCGCTCGGAGGGGTGCTCGCCGCCGTCGTGGCCGCACTGGGCGCGGCGATCGGCGCGGCAGAGGGTGATCTGCTCGGCCCGTCTCGCGTCGCGGCAGGTGACGAGGCGCCCCCCGCTGTCGATGCGGCACGCGCCTACCCGCGCACGGCGCTGACCACGCTCTGGCTTTTTGCCGACACTCTCCTGCTGGCCGCGGCAAGCCTCGGCTGGCTGCTCGGCAACTCGGCGCTGGACGGCCTCGCCTGGGCGGGAGGTCTCGTCCTGAGCGCAGGGGTCGCCCGCGCGCTCGTCCGCCGACGACACTTCCAGCGCAGGGCAACCCCGAGAGGGCCCCTGTGGCCCGCCTTGGCACTCCTGCTCACGCCCGTGCGGCTCCTGCGCGGCGTTGTGCGCTGGCTGCGCGGTGGCGGCCAGACCCTCGGTGACCGCTTCGTCGCCGGCGACGGCGCGGAGAGCGCCCCCGCCAGCGCTGCGGATCTCGATCTCCACGAGCAGGCGCTTCTTGCCCGGGTCCGCGCCTTCGGCAGCCGGCGGGTGCGCGACGTCATGACTCCGCGCATCGACGCGTTCTCGCTCCCGACGGATATGCCGATCGACCAGCTCGTGCAGACCGTGGAGGACGTCCGCTACGCGCGCGTGCCCATGCACCGCCAGACAAGAGATGACGTTGCCGGCATCCTCTACATCAAGGATCTCATCAGCCGGCCCTTCAGCGCCGACTTCCGCATCGAGTCGATCCTCCATCCGCCCGAGATCGTTTCGGCCGACGCTCCTCTCGACGAGGTTCTGCGCGAGATGCGCCGGCGGCGGGTTCACCTGTCGCTGGTCTTCGACGAGATGGGTGCCCTGCTCGGCCTCGTCACGCTCGAGGACCTGCTCGAAGAACTCTTCGGTGAGATCCGCGACGAGAGCGACGACGAAGAGCCGGAGATCGAACGGCATGGCCGCTGGCTCGTCGTGTCCGGACGGGTGCCCATCGCGACACTCGGTCGCGAACTCGGCCGCCCGATTGCCGGACCCGATCGCGACGGCACTCTGGGGGGCCTCTTGATGGCGCAGGCCGGCCGCATTCCACGCACCGGCGAAGAGGTCGTTTTCGACGGCCTGCGCTTTACCGTCGAGCGCCGAGAAGGACTCGTGCTGCGGCGGATTCGCGTGGAGAATGCGGCGTGACTCGCCCGCGCATTGCAGAGCACCCGGACGCGCCGGTCCCGGGTGCACGAGTGGCGGGAGGCGGCCGTGGTTAGCGTTCTGCTGCTGACCCTGCTGGTCTGTGGCGCGCTGCTGCGTGCAGCCTCGGCCAGCGCCGAATCGGCCGGGCTGCGCGCGGACGATGGCGAAGCGCGCGCACGGGCGTTGCGCTTGAGTGGCCTCGGCGTCGAACTCGGCGGCGGACTGCTCGCGATCGGCGGCACGGGGCTCCTGCTCGAGGCGCTCGGGACCGTCGGCGGCCTGCTCGCCGTGCTCACAGCACCACTGATCTTGACGGTCTGCGACCTGCTTCCACGAACCCGCCGCGCGCGCCCGGACCCCGGCCGCATCCTGCCGGCGATCGGGTCCTTGCTCGAGAAATTGCGCGTGTCGCAGAGGACAGGGCCCACACCGCGCACGGGTCTCGCCGCCCTGACCCGCGCCCCTTCGGGCGATCAGGCCGACGCCGAGCGGGGGATGATCCGCGGCGTGTTCGATTTTGCCGATGCGACCGTCGGCGATGTAATGGTCCCGCTGATCGACGTCGTGGCCCTGCCCGAGACCTCGTCCATCGAACAAGCCACGCAACTCGTCAAGCAATGCGGGCTGTCGCGCATCCCCGTCTATCGCCACCAGTTGCCCGACATCGTCGGCGTCCTGCACGCCTTCGACCTGCTCGATCCCGCTGGTGCACGCCAGGTCTCGGAATCGATGAAGCGCCCGGCCTTCGTGCCCGAAATGATCCATGCCGGCGACGCCCTGCGCCGTATGCAGGCCGAAGGCCTCCACCTCGCGATCGTCATTGATGAATTCGGCGGTGCCGTGGGGATCGTGACCATCGAGGACATCCTCGAGGAAGTGATCGGGGAAATCGCCGACGAGCACGACCCCGCGACCGAGCTGCCGCACGAAATCGAGCCAGGGCGGTGGCGGGTTCGCGGCAGAAGCGAACTCTGGTTGCTCGACGAACGCCTGGGCTGGCGACTCGCCCGCGACGGAGTCGAGACGATCGGTGGCCTGATGCTGGCGACGCTGGGCCGCGTGCCCGCGGTGGGTGACGAAATCGACATCGGCGAGCTGCGCTTGCGCGCCACCCGCACCACCGATCGCGCCGTCGAGGAGGTCCTGGTCATCGACCGGCGGAACGAGACATGAGTCCCGATCGTCTGCGCCAACTTCTCGACGACGTGCGTACCGGTCGCGTCTCCCTCGACGATGCGCTGGGGCGCCTCAAGGCCCTGCCCTTCGAGGACCTCGGCTTCGCGCGTGTCGATCACCACCGGGCCCTGCGCACCGGCCACGCCGAGGTGATCTACGGCCCGGGCAAGACGCCCGAGGAGATCGTCGCGATTGCCCGCCGGATCGCAGCGTCCGGAGACACGCTGCTGATCACCCGCCTGGAAGTGGCGGCGGCCGCGAACTGCGCGGCCCTCCTGCCTGATTTCGACTATGACTCGAGATCGCGCACGGCCCGGATCGGCCCTGCCCTTCCTGTAGGGCCGGCGCGGGGACGGATTCTGGTCGTGGCGGCGGGGACCTCCGATCTGCCGGTCGCCGAGGAGGCCTGTCGCACGCTCGAAACCCTCGGCCATCCCTTCGATCGACTTTACGACGTCGGCGTCGCCGGGCTCCACCGACTTCTGGCCGAACACTCGCGTCTCGCGGCGGCCGCGGTGGTCATCGTGATCGCGGGCATGGAGGGCGCGTTGCCGAGCGTGGTCGCCGGACTGGTCGATCGGCCGGTGATCGCGGTCCCGACCAGCACGGGTTATGGCGCGGCCCTCCACGGCTTGACGGCGTTGCTGGCGATGCTCTCGTCGTGTGCGGCGGGGTTCACGGTGGTCAATATCGACAACGGCTTCGGCGCCGCCGTCGCCGCGGCACGAATCAACCGGCTCGAAGGAGACCGCGGGTAGAGCGAGCCGAGCGCGGGCAAGACGAAGATAGACCGAGAGGGGCGAGATGCGGGGACTCGGCGGCAAGACAGCGATCGTGACCGGTGGTGGTGGCGGCATCGGGCGAGCAATCTGTCTCCGCCTCGCCGCAGAGGGCTGTGCGGTCGGCGTGCTCGATCTCGCCGACGATGCTGCCCGGGCCGTGGCGGCCGAGATCATGACCCGCGGCGGCACGGCCCGTGCGGTGACCGTCGATATCGCCGACATAGCCGCGGTGCGCACGGCCACCGCTGCGGTCGAAGCCGCTTGCGGTGCGAGTGAGATTCTCGTCAACAACGCCGGCTTCGACGTCTTCAAGCCGTTCCTCGAGAGCAATCCCGAGGAGTGGGAACGCCTGATTGCCGTCAATTTCAAAGGTCCGCTCAACCTGCTGCACGCGGTGTTGCCGGGAATGGTGGCGCGACGGCGCGGCCGGGTAGTGAACATCGCGTCGGATGCGGCCCGCGTCGGCTCCTCGGGCGAGGTCGTGTACTCGGGCTGCAAGGGAGCGGTAGTCGCCATGGGCAAGGCATTGGCGCGCGAGGTCGCCGGCAGCGGCATCACCATCAACGCGGTCTGTCCGGGCCCGACCGATACGGCCCTGCTGGCCCGCGTGGCGCAATCGAGCGGCCGGCCCGAGAGACTGCTCGAGGCATTTCGCCGCGCCATCCCCATGCGCCGCCTCGGCCAACCCGACGACATCCCGGGCCTGGTGGCTTTCCTCGCCAGCGACGACGCGGCTTTCCTCACCGGTCAGGTGATCAGCGTCTCGGGCGGTCTCACCATGAACGGCTAAAGCGGGCCGTCCGCGTTCGCGTCCGGAGCGATCCGATTCGGATGTGGACATGCCGCAGAACCAGGGAGCGCAACGTGGATTACGAAGACATCCTGTTCGAGGTCGCAGGCGGCGTCGCGACGATCGCGATCCATCGACCCGAGAAGCTCAACGCCTTCCGGGCGCGGACGGTCGAGGAGTTGATCGACGCCTTTCAACGCGCCGGCTGGGACAAGCAGGTCGGCGTCATCGTCCTGACGGGGACCGGCGAACGCGCCTTCTCGACCGGTGGCGACCAGTCCGCACACGCCGGCAGCTACGACGGCCGCGGCACGATCGGACTGCCGATCGATGAACTGCAAGCGGTGATTCGCAACGTGCCGAAGCCTGTCATTGCAAAAGTGCGCGGCTACGCCATCGGCGGCGGCAACGTGCTGGCCCTGATCTGCGACCTGACTCTCGCGTCCGAGAGTGCCGTCTTCGGACAAGTCGGCCCGGCGATGGGCTCGGTCGATCCGGGTTACGGCACGGCCTACATGACACGAGTCATCGGCGAGAAGCGGGCGCGCGAGCTGTGGTACCTCTGCCGGCGCTACTCGGCCGCGCAAGCGCTCGCCATGGGCATGGTCAATGCCGTCGTGCCCGACGTCGATCTCGACGCGGAGGTGGCGCGCTGGTGCGCGGAGATCCTGGCCAAGAGCCCGACCGCCCTGGCCATCGCCAAGCGCTCGTTCAATGCCGATTCCGACCACATCGCCGGCATCGGCGCGATGGGCATGGAGGCGCTGGCCCTCTACTACGACACAGCGGAATCGCGAGAGGGTGCTGCGGCGTTCCGGGAGAAGCGCAAACCCGACTTCCGCAAGCCTACCCGCTGAGCGCCGCTCCCAAGTCAGGGCGCGACCCGCCCGTTCGCGCCCTCGGGCGTGTGCCGCGCGGTATATCCATGACTCACCCTCCTTCTGCGGCATCGCGACGCGCCCGTTGACGGCCCGAGCTTGTGCCGCCTCACGACCGCGGGATACCCTCGCCGGATGGCACTCCTTTCACGACGTGAGGTCCTGCGTCTGGCGGCCACGCTCGGGCTCCTGCCGCTCGGCGGCGCGGGCGCGGGCTGCGGCAGCGTTTCGGCGGCCGACGGCCTTCCCGATTATCAGCATGACGGCGAGCCGGGGCCCGCGACCCTGTTCTCGCACGCGGTCGCCAGCGGCGACCCGCTCGCCGAAGCGGTGATCCTGTGGACGCGCCTCTCGCCCGTGGCCGCCGCGGCCATCCCGGTATTTTGGGAGGTCGCCCGCGACGCCGGCTTCACGGATCGGGTCGCGGCCGGCTGGAGCGGAACCGACGTCGGTCTCGACTACACCGTCAAAATCGACGCCACGGGGCTCGAGGCGGGCCGGACGTACTACTACCGCTTTCAGGCTCTCGGGCGGATCTCGCCGGTCGGGCGGACGCGCACCGCACCGCGCGGCCACGTCGCGCGCATGCGGCTCGGCGTCGTATCGTGCTCGTTCTACAGCCTTGGCTACTTTCACGCCTACCGCCGTCTCGCCGAGCGCTCCGATCTCGATCTCGTGATCCACCTGGGCGACTACATCTACGAGTACGGCACGGGCGGTGAGCGCGCGCACGACCCGCCGCACGAGACCGTGACGCTCGCGGACTACCGCCGGCGCTACGCCCAGTACCGCAGCGATCCCGATCTGCAGGCGGCCCACAGCCAGCATCCCTGGGTGTTGGTCTGGGACGATCACGAGACGGCCAACAACGCCTGGCGCGACGGCGCCGAGAACCATCAAGAGGACGAGGGCTCGTGGGCGGATCGCCGGGCGGCGGCGGCCCAGGCGTATTCCGAGTGGCTGCCGATTCGCGACCAGGCCGACGGTCGGATCTTCCGCTCGTTCCGCTTCGCCGACCTGATCGACCTGACCATGCTCGACACGCGCCTCTGGGGTCGCGACCTGCCGGCCGCGCGCAACACCCAGATTGACGTGATCCGCGACCCCGGGCGCACACTGCTCGGCTTCGATCAGGAGGAGTGGCTGGCGGAGGAGGTGGGCTCCTCACGCGCTCGCTGGTTCGTCCTCGGGCAGCAGATCGTGATGACGCAGTGGAAGCTGCAAGGATTGCCCAACTCGCAGGGCGGCGGCCTGGTCGCGAACACCGACCAGTGGGACGGCTATCACGCCACCCGAGAACGTCTATTTGACGCGATCGAAGATGCTGGGCGCGACAACCTGATCGTGCTGACCGGCGACGTCCACAGCTCCTGGGCCTCGGATCTGAGCCGCGACCCGAACGACCCGTCGCATTACGACCCCGAGACCGGCGCGGGCTCGCTCGGCGTCGAAATGGTCTGTCCCAGTGTGACCTCGGGCTTCCCCGCCGTCGGCATCGAGGCCGTCTTCCTCTCCCAGAATCCGGCGATGAAGTACGGCGAGACCGCGTCACGCGGCTACCTTCTGCTCGACCTCGACCACGAACGCGCCCAGGGCGAGTGGTACCACTTCGACGATGTGTGGGATCCGAGTGCGACCGAGCGCTCGGGCGCGGTCTGGGCGACCCTCAACGGCGCCAACCACCTCGTGGAGCAGACGGAGGTCTCGCTGCCCAGAAGCGGCGCTCCGGGCGACGCGGCCTAGAAACTGCGCTCCCAGCGGAGGAGAGCGACGGTAGCGTCTCCCCCGGCTCGGCGTGAAGGAGACCCTACTCTTCTCCTCCGCGATCGCGTCCTGGTTGCGCCCTCGCCAGCGAACTCGTTGCGCCGACGGTGCTCCTTGTTCTCCTCCCTCGCGATCGCGTGAGGACCGCTCTCCCCGGCACTCGCGGGCCGTGGCTCCTCCGCGCCAGCGATGCCCTGAGCCGTGGCAGCAGTGCCCCCACGCAGCAGACTCGCCCCGACCCCGCGGAGCGCAGCGGGCTGCTAAGGTGCGGCGCGATGCGCGGGCTCTACCTCGATGCGTTCTCCGGCCTGAGCGGCGATATGATGCTGGCAGCGCTGGTCGGCCTCGGCGTGCCGCTCGAGGTCCTCGAGCGAGAACTCGCCCGGCTCGAGTTGCCGGGCCTCTCGCTGCGTCGGCGCAGCGTAGTAAAGCATGGCATATCGGCGACCAAGGTCGATGTGCTGGTCGCGGGTCGAATCGCCGAGGCGCCGGGCAACGACACGCACCATGGGCATGGACATGGGCACGCACCCGCCCCCGACGGTGGCGAAGTTCCCCCCGGCACGCACCACCATCGCCACTGGGCCGACATCGACCACCTGCTGGCGACCTCGAGTCTCGCGCCAGCGGTCCGCGCGCGTGCGCGACGGATCTTCCGCAAGCTCGCCGAGGCCGAGGCCGCCGTCCACGCGACCTCGCTCGATGCCGTCGCCCTGCACGAGGTGGGTGCCCTCGACGCCATCGCCGACATCACCGGCACCGCGATCGCTCTCGAGCATCTCGGCATCGAGCAAATCTGGGTCGGACCGATTCCACTCGGCACGGGCTTCGTCCGCACAGCACACGGCCGTCTGCCGGTGCCCGCGCCCGCCACCGTCGAATTGCTGCGTGGCTTCGCCGTGCGTCCCGGCGACGGCGAAGGCGAGATGGTGACACCGACCGGTGCGGCCATCGTCGCCGCCGAGGCCCGGAGCGACGCCCCACCCGCGTTCCGACCGCTCGGAGTCGCCTACGGTGCCGGCACCCGGGAGCTGACTGACCGCCCGAACACGTTGCGGGCGCTGCTGATCGAGGTGGATCGGCCCGGCGCGCGTGATCTCGACGACGTATCGGCACGCCTCGAATCCGCCATCCACGCAACCGCGTCGAGTATGTCCCCAGGCTCGGTCGCGCTGGACACCTTGCCGCTCTCGCCCGTACGTGAGGAGGCCGTGATGATCGAAGCTTCGATCGACGACCTCGAACCGGAACTTTTCGGCGACGCGGTGGAGGCCCTGCGCGAAGCAGGCGCCCTCGATGTGACCCTCGGTCCGCTCATCATGAAGCAGGGTCGCCCCGGAACGCTGGTGCAGGCGATCGCCCGGCCCGAGAACGCAGGAAGTATCGCCGACGTCCTGCTCTGCACGACGACGACGATCGGGGTGCGGCTCCACCCGGTCACGCGGGTGGTGCTGCCGCGCGCCATCCGCACCGTCGAGACCTCATTCGGAAGCGTGCGCGTCAAGGTCGTGACACTGCCCGATGGCCGCGTGCGCATGAAGCCCGAGCACGCCGACTGCGCGCGGCTGGCGCGTGCAGCCGGCGTCACGGTCGCCGAGGTGCGCGCGTCGGCATTGCGCTCGCCCACCCCGCAGCAAGAGGAAGAAAATACATGAAGATCAGCGTCTGTCTGCCCTATCACGAACTCGAGTACTCGCGCGCCACCACGCTCGAGTGGTGCCGGGCCATCGACCAGGGGCCCTTCGCGAGCGTGGGCTGCGGCCAGCGTCTGACCTCCTACGCGCAGGACATGCCGGTGCTGCTCGCGGCAGCCGCAGCCCTGACCGAGCGGGTGCGCATCGTTCCTTCGCTCTACGTGCTGCCCCTGCAGTCGGAGGTGGCGGCAGCCAAGCAGATCGCCTCGTTGGATGTGCTTTCTGCCGGCCGGTTGACGGTCGGCGTCGGCATTGGCGGGCGCGACCAGGACTATCGGGCCGTCGGTGCACCCCTCGAACGCCGTCTGCAACGGCTCGACGCCGGCGTGGCGACCATGAAGCGCTGCTGGCGCGGCGAGGAGCCGGTGCCCGGCGTGGGCCCTGTCGGGCCGACCCCGGTGCAGCCGGGTGGCCCGCCCCTCTGGGTCGGCGCGATGGGGCCCAAGGCCATCCGACGTGCCGCCGAGTGGGCAGAGGGGATCTACGGCTTCTGCCTGAACGGCGATCCCGCACCGGCTCATCAACAAAAAAATCTCTCGACTGAGGCCTGGGCCGAAGCCGGACGCGACGGCAAGCCGTATCTCGTGACCGGCTTCTGGTACTCGCTTGCGGGCGATGCCGACCAGCGGCTCAAGCAGTACGTCTACGACTACCTGAAGATTGCGGGTGACGCGGTCGCGCGACTCATTGCCGATACAATGACCTGCTCGACATCCGATGCGGTACGACGCGCGCTCGACGAGCTGCAAGCGACGGGCGTGGACGAGTGCTTCCTCGTGCCGGCCACCCCGGAGTTGGTGGAGATCGAGCGCTTGAGCCGACTCGTGGCCTGAAGGGCAGAGGCCGCTTGCAGTCCGACCCCGGCCCGCATCACCATGCCCGCCAGTGGGGCTGCGCGCGGTCGCGGTCGCGCTTGCAGCTTGGCCCCGGCCTGCGCCACGACGTCGGCGGCGGGACTGCGCTGCTCGTTGCTGCGGTCGTGCTTGCAGTCCGACCCCGGCCCGCGCCACGATGCCGGCGGTGAGACTGCCCGCGATCGAACCGATGCCGCCGCACGTCGCGGGGCTCGTGCCCTGGCTCGGCGCGGGGCACCGCCTGCTGCGCAATCCGACCGCGTTCTTCCGCGACGCACGGGCCCGCCTCGGCGACACCTTCGTGGTCGATGCCCTCGGCTGGCGCCTCTTCTGCGTGTTCTCGCCGGCGGGCGTGCGGCGTCTCTACGAGCTGCCCGAGCGGGAGGCCAGCTTCGGCCTCGCCACTTTCCAGTTGATCAAACACAAGGTACCTCACGAGCTCCTCGCCGGAAGGCGCAACAGTCCACATCAGCTTTTCGGAAGCTCCGACGTCGAGCGCTATCTCGGGAATCTCGAGCGGGCGGTGGCGCTCGAGATCGACGAGTTGGGCCCAGCCGGGACGTTCGAGATCTTCAGCCGCATGCGACGACTCGGGCACCGGCTTGGATTTGCTTCGTGGGCCGGGCCCGAGGCCGCGAGCCCGCGCACTCTCGACCGGTTGATCCCGCTCTACGACCGGATCGACACCTCGGAATCGTTCGTGCACCCGCTGCGAACCGCGCTGGTGGAAGCGACCGGCAAACGGCACGAGCGGCGGGCTCTGCGCGAAATCGAAGTCGTCATCGGCGAAATCCTGGCCGAGCGCGAGGGCATGAATACCGCCGGCGATTTCCTCGATCAGATCCGGGAATCGTATGCGGACCTGCCGGCGGGCGAGCGCGAGCGCGGCATCGCGCGCGACGTGGTCATGCTGCATCTGGGCGCGCAATCGAATCTCTACGCAGCACTGGCCTGGACGCTCGTGAACATCCTGCTCCATCCCGACCTTCACAACCGTGTCGCGGCCGGCGATGACGATCTGCTCGAGCGCTGCGCCAACGAGTCGATCCGCATGGCCCAGCGCTCGATCACACTCCGTCAAGTACTTGTACCGGTCGAAATCGACGACGGACACCGGCGTCATGTCGTGCAGCCCGGAGCGATGATCGCGACCATGCTCTCGGTCACCAACACCGAGGCAGCGCCCGGCCTCGAACACTTCGACCCCGACCACTACGAGGGGCGCCGACTGGCCGATTCAGTTGCGCTACCGGCGCGCGAGTTGGTCAGCACCTTCGGCCACGGCCGCCATTCGTGCCCGGCGCAACGCTTCGCCATCTCGGCGATCCGCATCGCCCTGCGCCGCCTGCTCGAGCGCTACACGATCGAGCCCCTCTTCCGCGAAGCCCACCCGCTGCCACGCCAGCTCGGCGCGGTCGCACGCGCCGACGCGCCCTGCCCCGTGCGCTACCGCGCGCGTGCTGCCGGCGCGTCGTCGATGCGCTGAAGGGTGTCAGGAAAGCGAAGGTCAACCCGGCGCCATCCCTCGCGTGCTCTTGGTCCATCGTCCATCCGCTGAAGGAATCTTTCCGGACGATTGACTCGGTGCCAGAGCTCGCGTGTGCTTCGGGTAGCTCGTCCAACCGCTGAAGGAGTGACCCGCGCGCCCCCAGCGCGCCTAGTCGAAGCGGGCCGCCTTCGCTGCCGACGTGCGCGGCCGCGTCAGTCTGGAGCCCGCTCGACGCCTTCGAGAACGATCGCCTGCACGGGCGAGTCGTCGAGATCGGACGGGGCTACGAGAACGATCCGTGCTGCGGTCGAGGGCGGAATTTCTGCGCTCGCCGCTCCCGTGCCGGGCGCTGCCGAACCCCGACCGAGCCAGCGTGCACTCGCGCCAGCGCGTGCCACCAGCCCTTCGATCGCGAGCGGCCCCGGCGTCGGTCGTCCGAGCAAGAGCGCGTTGACGATGCCGTCGCGCGCCGTAAAGCGCACGTCCAGACCTGAATCCGTGCGCCCCTCGGCCTCGACCCAGGGGCGCGTCCGGTAGATCGCCTCGCCGTGGGTGCGTAGAAACGCACCAAGCCAGCGCAGCCGCTCTGCCTGCACCTCGGGAATCGTGGCGTCCTCGCCGCGTGGCCCGACGTTGAGCAGCAAATTGCCGTTCTTGGCGACGATGTCGGTGAAACTGGTGAGCAGTTCCTCGCGCCCGATGTGGTCTTCTGGACGAGAGAGGCGATTGTAGCCGAAACTTTTGTCGATACCGCGGACGCATTCCCACTTTTCCGGCCGTGCCTCGCGGAACGAGGCATATTCGGGCGTGCGGGCGTCGAAGTGCGGTGGCTTGGGCGGCTGCAGGGTCGCGCCACCCTCGACGCGCGCCAGCAGGCGCGAGAGCATCCAGTCCGCCGCGTAGCGGATCGGCCTCGAGCGCAGCGCCGAGGTGATCCAGCTCCGCGTCAACCAGCGGTCGTTGACCACACCCTCGGGCACGGCGTTGTAGTAATCGGCGAAGAGCCGGTTGAGTGTTGCCTGGTCGGTCGGCCAGGCGATGTCGTTCCACAGCACGCTCGGCTCGTAACGCTCGATCAGCTCGCGCACCTGCGCATCGGCGTAGGCCGGATAGTCGCCTCCCGGAACCGAGCACATGACATCGCCGAGCGTGGCGAGCGGCATCGGCTCGAAGGTCCAGTCGAGGCCGCCCGAGTAGTAGAGGCCGTAGCGCAGGCCACGCGCACGGATGGCCTGCGCCATCTCGCCGACGAAGTCGCGGCTCGAATTCCAGCCCGGCCGATGCGGGTTCGGAACCCGCGTCGGCCAGTGGCAGTAGCCGTCGTGGTGCTTCGTGACAAGGACGAAATAACCTGCTCCCGAGCCGGCGATGAGATCGGCCCAGGGTGCTGCGTCCCAGCCGGCGAGCGCCTGCTCCCAGTCGTCGCGAAAGGCCGCGTAGGGACGCTCGCCGTAGTGCTCGCGGTGGTACTTCGCGACCGGACTCCAGGGGAAGCGCAGCGAGTTCTCGTACCACTCCGAATATGGCGAGAGGGGCTGCATGCGCCAGTACTCCTCGCGCAGCAACTCGTTGATGTCGCGCTCGCGCGGCGCGAACGCGGGCACGGAGGCGAGCCCGACGTGCATAAAAATCCCGAGCTTGGCATCGTGATACCAGTCGGGGACGGCGTGGGTGTTGAGACTCGCGACGGTCGGCTCGAAATGCGGGGACATGGTCCGGGCAACAAAGCCTGCGACTTGCCTTCCTGTCCAGCATCCTCCCTCCGCCGATCGACCGAGTGCGTCAGCGGGGCCCCCTGTGGGCGGGCCTCCTTGCCGCAGCGAGGGTTCACCGCTTCTCCGCGCCGGCGCGGTTCTCGGCTTCCGCCAAGCCTGCATCCGAGGCGGGCTCCTGCGGCGCGCGGCAAGCATCGCCTGCGTGGGGTCGGTGGCAGCCGACACCTCTGCCAAGCCTGCATCCGATGCGGACTCGTGGCCGGCACGCGAAGGCATCGTCTGCATGCGCCGGATGCCCGCCTCGGCCTTCCGCCAAGGCTACATCCGATACGGGATCGTGCGGCCCGCGGCAGGGATCGCCTGCGTGGGCCGGTGGCCGCTACCGCCAGCGCTACATCCGATGCGTGCCCGTGCGGACCACGACGAGTATCGCCTGCGTGCACCCGGTCCCGTTCGCGCAGGCTATACAACCGATGCGCAAATCGGGTTAGGGTGGGCGCGTGTCGATGCCGGCGGGCCCACCCCGGAGCGGGCGCCCTGGTGCGCCACGTCGCCTGCGCGTGCTCTTCCTGTGCACGCGGCTGCCCGCGCCGCCGCGACGCGGCGATCAGGTGCGATCCTTTCATCTGCTGCGGGAACTCGCGATGCGCCACGACATCACCTGCGTGGTGGCCCCGCTGGGCCGGCCGCGGGCGGAAGACCTGGTCGCGTCGCGCGCTCTCGGCGTCGAATGGGTCGTGCATCCCGTTGATGTCCTCGATCTCGCCCGTGCGGGCCTCGGCGCCGCGTGCGGCCGGGATGCCGCGCAAGCGCTCATCCATGCCGGCCGACGTGCCCGTCAAGTAGTGCAGGAGCGCCTGGCGACCGGGGACTTTGATCTGGTCCACGCCCAGCTCGTTCGCGGTGCGGCACTGCTCCCCGACGGCGGGCCGCCGCTGGTCCTCGACCTGGTCGATGCGCTCTCGGCCAACATGCGACGGCGCGCGGCTTTCGGCGGCGTTCTGGCGCCCCTGCTCACGGTCGAGGCTGCGCGCCTGGCCCGCCGCGAGCGCGCACTGCTGCAGAGAACCACCGCGGCGATCGTCGTCAGCCACGCAGACCACGCTGCGCTGGGCGGAGACGCTCGCCTGCACGTCATCCCCAACGGCGTTGATCTTGAAACCTTTGCCTGGCAGGAGGGGATACGCGAGGCCGGCCGGATCGTGTTTGCCGGCAACCTCGGCTACTTCCCGAACGTCGACGCGGCCTGCCGGCTCGCGACGCGGATTCTGCCCGAGATCCGCCGCGAGCGGCCCGACATCGAGCTGCGGCTCGCCGGGGCGCGACCCACTCGTGCCGTACGCAGGCTCGCACGCCACGCTGGGGTGACCCTGGCCGCCGACGTCCCCTCGCTCGCCACCGAGCTCGCTCAGGCAACCCTCACCGTCATCCCGATGCGCGCCGGCTCGGGAATGCAGAACAAAATTATAGAGGCCATGGCCGTCGGCACACCTGTCGTGACAACCCCGGCGGCCGCCGCAGCCTGCGGCGCTCGACCGGGCGTCGATGTGCTCGTGGCCGAGGATGACGCCGGCCTCGCCCGGGCAGCGCTGGCACTGCTCGCCGACCCTCCGTTCGCGCGCGAGATCGCTCGCACAGCGCGCCATCACGTCGAGACGCAACCCGGCTGGACCGCTGCGGCCCGCGCCGTCGAGGCGCTTTGGTGGGCAGCGGCCAGGAGCCTCTCCAACGAAGGGCCATAGCCCCGTT
>SXLG01000080.1 GCA_005777805.1 Pseudomonadota bacterium | reverse complement strand
GAGATGATCCTCGTCACCAAGGATATCGGTCAAGATCACGATATCCTTGCCTTCCGCGATCAGCCCCATCGCGATCCCGGCCACCGGGGCGGCGATCTGGATGCCGGCGTCGAGCAGGGACAGAATGCCACCGCAGATCGTCGCCATTGACGACGAGCCGTTGGATTCGAGCACCTCGGAGACAATCCGGAGCGTATAGGGAAACGCCTCGTCCTTGGGCAGGACGGGACGGATCGACCGCTCGGCCAGAGCACCATGGCCGACATCGCGCCGACTCGGGCCGCGCAGGGGCTTCACCTCGCCGACACTGAAGGCGGGGAAGTTGTAGTGCAGCAGGAAGCGCTTGTAACTCGCCCCGAGCAGAGCATCGATCTTCTGGCTGTCGGACTCGGTGCCCAGGGTTGTCGTGACCAGCGCCTGGGTCTCACCCCGCGTGAAGAGAGCCGAACCGTGCACGCGCGGCAGGAGGCCGACGCCGCACTCGATCGGCCGGACGGTGGTCAGATCGCGCCCGTCGAGTCGAATCTTGTCGCGAGCGATCATCCCGCGGACCGTGCGATGCTTGAGTTCCCCGAAGCACTCGGAGATCTCCTTCTCGCGGCCCGGGAACTCACCGCCGAGCTGCGCCTTGAGGCTCGCCTTGGCCGCGTCGAACTTCGCGTAGCGCTCGAGCTTTGCCGGCTCGGCGAGCGCCCCCGCGATCAGGGGACGGCCCACGGCCTCGGTCCGCGCCCAGATCTGAGGATCGAGCACATGCACCGGGGCAGATCGCTTCGCTTTCCCGAGCGCGCGTTGGAGTTCCTCCTGCATATCGAGGAGGGGCTGGAGCGCCTGATGCGCCGCGAAGAGTGCGTCAATTACAACGGATTCCGAGACGATATTCGCGCCGCCCTCGACCATCACGATGGCATCGCGACTGCCAGCGACGATGATGTTCACGTCGCTCTGCTCCAGCTCCGCCGCCCGGGGGTTGATGACGAAACTCCCCGCGACCCGTCCAACGCGCACGCCGGCAATCGGGCCCGCGAAGGGGATGTCGGAGACCATCAGCGCGGCCGAGGCGCCACATAGCGCCATGAAATCGGTCGCGGCATCCTTCTCGGCCGAGAGCACGGTGGCGATCACCTGAGTCTCGTAACGCCAGCCGTCGGGGAAGAGCGGCCGGATCGGCCGATCAATCAGCCGCGACGTGAGGATCTCGCCCTCGCCCTGCCTGGCCTCGCGACGGAAGAAGCTGCCCGGGATCCGGCCAGCAGCAAAAGTTTTCTCTTGATAATCGACGGTGAGCGGTAGGAAATCTGTCCCCTCCCGCGCCGTGGATGCCGCCGTCGCCGTCACCAGGACGGCCGAATCTCCGTAACGGACGAAGGCCGAGCCTCCGGCCTGCTTGGCGATCCGGCCGACCTCGATCGAAAACGGCCGACCGGCCAGCTCCACCTCAACCAACTTCGCTTGCATGACTGCCCTTCCGCGCGCGACTTTCGCGCGCTCCTGCGAAGGGACGTTTGCGGGTGGGAAATGCGGAAGGCTTCAGCGCCGCAAACCAAGACGCCCGATCAGCGCCTTGTAGCGACGGACGTCCTCGCCCTTCAAATAGTCGAGGAGCCGCCTTCTCTTGCTGACCATCCGAAGCAGGCCCCGCCGCGAGTGATGATCCTTCGCGTGGGTCCCGAAATGCCCCGTCAGGTCATTGATACGCCCCGTCAGGAGCGCAACCTGCACCTCAGGCGAACCGGTATCGACATCGTTTTGCCGATACTCGCGGACGATTTCCGTCTTTCGCTCCAAGGCCAACGCCACTTCGATATTCCTCCAGACTGCTTTCCGCGGCCGAAGCTAGCATCCCGGAGGGATGTGTAAAGGCTGCGGTTCAGAATCAGGGTTCAGAATCAGCCGACCGGCTCCCGCTCCAACACTCGGGCGAGCGCCCAGCCGTCGTTGGTCGCCTGCAGGACCGCGACGAGCTGCCCAGCCGGGCTCGTGAGCTTGGCCAGCGCCTCTCCTGCGGTCGCAGCGGGCAACTCGGCGAGGGCCGCCTTCTGGCCGGCCGCGATGCGCTGAAGGAGGGGCAGTGGAGCAGCCAACCCGCGTAGTCCGCGCAGCGCTGCGGCCGGATCGAGCAGCTCGATCTCCGCCCAGGGTGTCGCCAGGATGGCCTCGAGAGAGAGACATTCCCCGAGATCGAACTGCCCCACCCGCGTGCGCGTCAGCGACGCCAGGGCCGCCGGTACACCGAGCCGCTCTCCGATCGATTCCGCCAGCGTCCGGACGTAGGTTCCCTTCGAGCAGGCGACCTCGAACGCGACCACGCCAGGCTGGGCCTCCCACTGGAGTTCGAGGCGATCGATCCGGATCAGGCGGTCGCTACGCTCCACCTCCTGGCCGGCACGGGCGAGTTCGTGCAGGCGGACCCCGCCGACGCGCACGGCCGAGAACATCGGGGGCTTCTGCATCTGCTCGCCGAGCAGCGAAGCAGCCGTGGTCTCGAGGTCCCCGGGGGCGAACTCCGGCAACGGCGCCTCCTCGAGCACCCGGCCCGTCACGTCGAGCGTGTCGGTGCGGATTCCCAGCCGAATGGTTCCGCGATAGGCCTTGGATTCCGCGAGAAAGAAGGGCGCCAGGCGCGTGGCGCGTCCGATGCAGAGCGGCAACACGCCGGTGGCCATCGGGTCGAGGGTTCCAAGGTGTCCGATGCGGCCCGGCTGATGGCGTGACTTGACGCGCCGGACGATCTCCGCCGAGGTCGGTCCCATCGGCTTGTCCACCAGCAGGACGCCCTCTCTCATTCCCCCTCCGGTCGAACCGGGGGCCGGATCAGCGCGTCCATCCGCTCGGCCTCGGCGAGATCCTCGTCGAAACTGAAAACAAGAGCAGGCGTGTAGCGCAGGTCCAATCGCGTAGCGATTTCATGCTGGACGAGACCGGCCGCACGTTCAAGCCCGCGTTGCGCATCGCCCTGATTCTGGTCGGTGCCGATGAGCGCATAGAAGACGCGTGCCCGACGCAGGTCGGGCGACACCCGGACCCGGGTCGGCACCACGGGCCTGACGCGGGGATCGTCAAGCCGACGTTGGAGACACTCGGCGACGACCGCTCGAATCTCGCCGCTCACCCGCGCCAACCTGCGCGCGGACGTCTCGCTCAGTCGCGCATCCCCCCCGTGCGGCGCCCGACGGGCCACGACCCGCTCCCCGCCTCAACGAGCGGCGGCGCCGGCGCGCGCGCCTTCGGCCGGCACAAGCTTGCGCGCCACGCTCTCGAGCTCATAGACCTCGATCACGTCACCGGGCTTGATGTCGTTGTAACCCTCCAGCCCAATGCCGCACTCGTAGCCCGACGTCACCTCGCGAACATCATCCTTGAACCGGCGCAGACTACCGATCTTGCCCTGGTGGATGACGGCGTGGTCACGCAGCAGCCGCGCGGGAGAACTCCGCAGGACCTTGCCATCGATGACCGTAGAGCCCGCGATGACCCCCGCACCCGAGATCCCGAAGACTTGCCGAACCTCGGCCCGTCCAACGGTCCGCTCGCGATACGTCGGCTCGAGGAGTCCCTCGAGGGCCTGGCGAATCTCTCCGATCGCGTCGTAGACGATGGTGTAGAGCCGAATGTCGACTCCCTCGTTCTCGGCCAGCGCCGCGGCCTTGGCCTCGGGCCGCACGTTGAACCCGACTACGACGGCATTCGACGCCGAGGCCAGCAAAACATCCGACTCGGTCACGCCACCCACCGAGCAGTGCAGCACGGAGACCTGGACTTCGTTGTTCGACAGCCGCGCAAACGCCTCGCGCAGAGCCTCCCCCGATCCCTGCACGTCGACCTTGAGCACGATGCGCAGATCCTTGACCTTGCTGCGGTCAAGCTGACGGTGGAAGTCCTCGAGGGAAACCTTGGTCGACTTCCCGATGTCGCGATCACGCTGCTTGGATTGCCGATGTTCCGCGATGTCGCGCGCCGTCGCCTCGTCGGGTGCGACGGCAAAAGCGTCGCCTGCATCGGGCACGCCACCCAGACCGAGGATCTCGACGGGCGTCGATGGCCCCGCCGACTTCAAGGGCTCGCCGCGCGAGCCGAGCATGGCGCGAACGCGTCCGGACCAGTTGCCAACGACGAAGGCATCACCCTCGTTGAGGCATCCCTCCTGGACGAGGATCGTCGCCACCGGGCCACGACCTCGATCGAGCTTGGCCTCGACAACCCGCCCGCGTGCTCGGCCCTCGGTCCGCGCGCGAAGTTCGAGAACGTCCGCCTGGAGCAGGATCAGCTCAAGGATCTGATCCATGCCCGAACCTGTCTTGGCCGAGACCGGACAGATGGTCGTATCGCCCCCCCAATCCTCGGCCACCAGACCGTGGTCGGCGAGTTGCTTCTTGAGTCGTTCGAGATCCGCATCGGGGCGATCGATCTTGTTCGCCGCCACGATGATCGGCACAGACGCCGCCCGCGCGGGGTTGATGGCCTCGATCGTCTGCGG
>SXLG01000079.1 GCA_005777805.1 Pseudomonadota bacterium | reverse complement strand
TCGCGGCATGGGTTCGCTCGGCGCGATGGAGGCGGGCAGTCGCGACCGCTACTTCCAGGAGGGCGAGGAGGACGCGATCAAGCTCGTCCCCGAGGGCATCGAGGGGCGCGTTCCCTACCGCGGCTCGCTCGCCTCGAACGTGCACCAGCTCGTCGGCGGCCTGCGCGCCGGGCTCGGCTATGTCGGCTGCCGGAATCTCGCCCAGTTGCGCAGTGACGCGCGGTACATTCGCATCAGCGACGCCGCGCACCGGGAGAGCCACGTCCACGACGTGTACATCGCCAAGGAAGCGCCCAACTACAGCCCGGGGTGAGCCAGATGATCGTCGTCCTCGACTTCGGGAGCCAGTACACCCAGCTCATCGCCCGGCGGATCCGCGAAGCGAACGTCTACTGCGAGATCCTCCCCTGCACGACAACGGTCGGGGAGGTGGCTTCGCGCCGGCCGCAGGGGATCGTGCTCTCGGGCGGCCCGGCCAGCGTCTACGTCAAGGACGCGCCCAGGCTCGCGGCGGGCTTGCTCGAGCTCGGCGTACCGGTGCTCGGGATCTGCTACGGCATGGGCTTGCTGAATCTCTCGGCCGGAGCGCGCGTCGCCGCCGCCGAGGAGCGCGAATACGGCCGCACCGCGATCGAAATCCTCGACGACGCGGACCTGTTCCGGGGCTTCCCACAGGGGAGCGAAACCACGGTCTGGATGTCGCACGGTGACCGGATGGAATCGCTGCCCGAGGGCTGGCAGCTCCTCGCACGGAGCCACAACGCGCCGATCCAGGCCTTTCGCAGCCCCGACCGTCGCCTCTTCGGCGTTCAGTTCCATCCCGAGGTCGCGCACAGTCCCCGCGGCGCCGAGATCCTGCGCAACTTCGCCGTCGACATTTGCCACGCCCCCCAGGACTGGACGGCGGAGCATTTCGCCGAGACCACCATCGAACGCCTGCGCCGCCAGTGTGCCGAGGGTCGCGTGCTCTGCGCGCTCTCGGGTGGCGTCGATTCCACGGTTGCAGCCGCCTTGCTGCACCGCGCGATCGGCCCGCGTTTGAAATGCGTTTTTGTGGATACGGGACTGCTGCGCGCTGGCGATCGCGAGATGGTCGAATCGTCGCTGCTCGGTCTCGGCCTGGACATCGAGACCGTCGACGCCGCCGAGCGCTTCTTTGCGGCCCTCTCGGGCGTGATCGATCCCGAGGTCAAGCGTCGGCGCATCGGCAACCTCTTCGTCGAGATCTTCGAGGAGGTCGCGGCGACGCTCTCGGACGTGCGCTGGCTCGCACAGGGCACCCTCTACCCCGACGTCATCGAGTCGGTGTCGGTGCGTGGCCCCTCGGCCACGATCAAGACCCATCACAACGTCGGTGGGTTGCCCGAGAGGATGAAGCTCGCACTCGTCGAGCCGCTGCGTGAACTTTTCAAGGACGAAGTCCGGGCGGTCGGCCGGCAGCTCGGGCTGGCGCCCACACTCATCGAGCGCGAGCCTTTCCCCGGACCGGGCCTTGCCGTGCGGATCATCGGCGAAGTCGTGCGCGGCGACGTCGCTCTTCTGCGCGCGGCAGATCAGGTGGTGCGCGAGGAACTGGCACGCAGCGCCGGTCCCGCCCTCTGGCAGGGGTTTGGCGTGCTGCTGCCCGTGCAGACCGTCGGCGTGCAGGGCGACGAGCGTACCTACGACCGGGTGCTTGCGGTGCGGGCCGTCGAGAGCGTCGACGGCATGACCGCCGACTGGGCCCGCCTCCCGCACGACACTCTCGAGAGCATCTCCCGTCGCGTGACCAACGAGGTGCGCGGCATCAACCGAGTCGTCTACGACATCTCCTCCAAACCACCGGCCACGATCGAATGGGAGTGATCGCCCCGTGAGTTTCGTCCATCTCCACCTCCACACGCAGTACTCGCTGCTGGACGGTGCGAACAAGGTCTCAGCCCTGATGCCCAAGGTGCGTGCGCTCGGCATGCCCGCCGTGGCCATGACCGACCACGGCAACCTCTACGGCGCGGTCGATTTCTATCGCCAGGCCGAGAAGCAAGGCGTCCAGCCAATCATCGGTTGCGAGGTCTACGTCGCACCCCGGAGCCGCTTCGATCGCGGCGCGGCGAAGCTCGACGACCCCGAGGCCGCCGGTAATTACCATCTCGTCCTGCTCGCCCAGAACGAGAAGGGCTATCGCAATCTCTGCCGGCTGGTCACGGCCGGCTTCACTGACGGCTTCTACTACAAGCCGCGCATTGACAAGGAGCTTCTGCGTGAACTCAACGAGGGGATCTTCTGCCTCTCGGGCTGTCTCGCCAGCGAGGTCAACCAGGCGATTGCGCGGGGTGATCTCGCGCGGGCGCGGGAGGTGGCATCCGAATTTGCGGAAATCTTCGACGGCGATCGCTACTACGTCGAGATCCAAGACAACCACCTCGCCGAGCAGGAGCAGGCCAATCGCGAACTGGTCGCACTCGCGCGCCAGCTCGGGCTGCCGCTGATCGCCACCAACGACTGCCATTATCTCGAGTCGGACGACTCCGAGGCCCACGAGGCCCTGCTCTGCATCCAGACCGGCAAGACACTTGCCGATCCGAAGCGCTGGCGCTTCGGGACCGATCAGCTTTTCGTCAAGTCGCCCGAGCAGATGCGCAACGCCTTCGCCGACTTCCCCGAGGCGATCGACAACACCCTCGACCTGGCTCGTCGCTGCGACTTCAAGATGGCCTTCGGGCAGTACCAGTTCCCGCGGATCGAGACGCCGGTGGGCTCGACGCTCGAGGCCGAGCTCGAGAGCCGCGCACGGGAAGGCCTCGGTCTCCGCCTCGCGGCGACGGCGGCGACCCGCAAGACACAGCCGGCCCCGGACACGCAGCTCTACGACGAGCGTCTGGGTGTCGAACTGGCGGTGATCCGCGACATGGGTTTCGCGGGCTACTTTCTGATCGTCGCCGACTTCATCGGCTGGGCCAAATCGCAAGGGATTCCGGTCGGTCCCGGACGCGGTTCGGCGGCGGGTAGCCTCGTCGCCTGGGCGCTGCGGATCACCGATATCGACCCGCTCCCTCTCGGCCTGCTCTTCGAGCGCTTCCTGAATCCCGAGCGGAAGTCGATGCCCGATATTGATGTTGACTTCTGCTACGAGCGCCGCGACGAAGTCCTGCAGTACGTCCGCGAGCGGTATGGCGCCGATCACGTCGCGCAGATCATTACCTTCGGGACGCTGAAGGGGAAGGCGGCGCTGAAGGACGTCGGGCGAGTGCTCGACTTCAGCTTCGGCGAGACCGACAAGCTCGCCAAACTCTACCCGGCGGCGCGACAGGGCAAGGAATACGGCCTGGAGGAAGCCCTCCAGATGGAGCCCCGCCTGGCGGAAGTCC
The DNA here is from genome assembly GCA_005777805.1 of Pseudomonadota bacterium. Lineage (GTDB taxonomy): Bacteria > Desulfobacterota > Binatia > UBA12015 > UBA12015 > SXLG01. Next base: position 6,083 of record SXLG01000079.1, on the reverse strand, counting down.
GCGATCGCGGCGAGCGCGAGGGCCGCCTCTTTGGGTTTGCCACCAAGCTCGAAGGCCTCATGCGTCACGCCTCGAAACATGCCGCCGGGGTGGTGATCGGCTCACGCCCGCTGGTCGAGACGATCCCGCTCTGCGTCGACAAGGAAGGCACCCTGCTGACGCAGTTCGGCGGCGGCGACATCGAGCACGTCGGCTTGATCAAGTTCGACTTCCTCGGGCTCAAGAACCTGACACTGATCCGGGATGTCGTCGATCGGATCCGTGCCGGTCGCGGCATCGAGATCGACATCGCCGCTCTCGCGCTCGACGACGCCGCGACCTACCGACTGCTCTCGCGCGGCGACACGGTTGGGGTCTTCCAGATGGAATCGACCGGGATGCGGGAACTCGTCGCCCGTCTCAAGCCGAATTGCTTCGAGGACATCGTCGCCATCAATGCCCTCTACCGCCCCGGACCGCTCGAGTCGGGGATGGTCGAGCAGTTTATTCGCCGCAAGCACGGCAAGGAGGCCATCAGCTACCAGCACCCCTCGCTCGAGACGATCCTGCGCGAGACCTACGGCACCATTGTCTACCAGGAGCAGGTGATGCAGGCGGCACAGATCCTGGCCGGCTACACGCTCGGCGACGCCGACAACCTCCGCCGCGCCAGGGGCAAGAAGAAAGCCGAGGAGATGGCCAAGGAGCGTGCGCGCTTCCTTGCCGGCGCCTCGAGCAAGGGCATCCCCGAGGCACTGGCGAACACAATTTTTGACGATCTCGAGAAGTTCGCAAGTTAAGGCTTCAACAAGTCCCACGCGGCCGCCTATGCCCTCGTGTCGTTCCAGACCGCGTGGCTGAAGGCCCATTACCCCGCGGAGTTCGCTGCCGGTCTGATGACGCTCGAAATGGGCGACATGGACAAGACCAACAAAAATATCGCCGACGCGCGCCAGCGCAAGATCGCCGTGTTGCCGCCCGACATCAACGCCTCGGAGACGGTCTTCGCCGTGGTCGATGGCAATATCCGTTTCGGGATGGCCGCGGTGAAGGGCGTCGGCACCAAGGCGGTGGAGAGCATCCTCCAGGAGCGTGCCGAGCGTGGCAGGTTCAGCGGCCTCGATGATCTCGTCTTGCGGGTGCGCTCGGCGCTTCTCAACCGGAAGGTCCTTGAGAGCCTCGTGAAGTGTGGCGCTTTCGATTCGCTCGGGGTCGGCCGCGCGAGTCTGCTGGGGGGCCTCGACGATGTCATGCGCTGGGCGCAGATCTCGACGGGTAATCGGAACCAGAGTTCGCTCTTCGGAGGCAAGGGCGCCGAGAAGGAACGCTTCGCCTTCCCGCGAGTAGAGGATTGGCCGCAAGAGACCATGCTGGCGGCCGAGAAGGAGACCGTGGGCTTCTTCGTCTCCGGCCATCCCCTCGACAAGTATGCACGGCTGCTCGCCAAGCTGACCACGGCAAGGACTGCGGAACTTCGCTCGCTGCCCCATCAACAGAAGGTGACGCTCGCCGGCAGTATCCAGGGGCTCCGCCTGAAGAACAGCAAGAAGGGCGACCGCTACGCCACCTTTCAGTTGCACGATCTGACGGGTTTCATCGAGGTCATCCTCTGGCCCGATGCCTACAAGAAGAACGAGGCCCTCCTGACCGGCAGCGCGCCCGTGGTCCTGAACGGCAAGCTTGACGCGAGCGAGGAGCGCTGCCAGGTGATCGCCGATCAGCTCCAGCCGATCGAGGATGCCCGGACGCGGGCGATTCGCGAGGTGCAGATCCACCTCGACGACACGCAGTTCACGCGCCAGGATCTGATCCATCTCGGGAACTTGCTCGAGCGGCATAGGGGCGCCTGCCCGACGTACCTGCACATCCTGCGGGAGCGCTTCGAGACTCGCATCTCCCTTGAGCAGCACCCGCTCGAGACCTCCAACGGCCTGATCGCGGACCTCCACGCTCACTTCGGTCGGGCCAGGGTCCGCTTCATCCACTAGGTCGCGATGGCACGATCGAGCATGCCGGTTGCGAGACCGCGCGAACGGGCTGTTCTGGTCGCCCTCGACCGCGGCGACGGCGGCGCGACCGTCGAGCAGAATCTCGAGGAGCTCGCGGGACTCTGCACGACTGCCGGTCTCGAGGTGGTGGCCCAGATCTCCCAGGCCCGCCGCGTGCCCGACGTTGCGACCTTCGTGGGTCGGGGGAAGGTCGACGAGATCCGCGGCGAGATCGAAGAGCGGGAAGCCCAGGTCGTCGTCTTCGACGACCCCTTGAGCCCGGCGCAGACGCGCAATCTGGAACGTCGGCTCGGCATGGGACCGGGCAACACCCCTTATGTTTCGGTACTCGACCGGGCGCAGCTCATCCTCGATATCTTTGCCCAGCGCGCGCGCACGATCGAAGGCAAGTTGCAGGTCGAGCTCGCGCAGCTCGAGTACCTATTGCCGCGGCTGACCGGCCACTGGACTCATCTCTCGCGGCAGCGGGGCGGGGCGGTCGGAACGCGGGGCCCCGGCGAAACGCAGCTCGAGGTGGATCGCCGGCGCATCCGCGAGAAGATCGCCAAGCTGCGCCTCCGTCTGGCCGAGGTGCGGCGCACACGCACCTTGCATCGGCACGACCGCGCCGCCGTGCCTTTCCCGACAGTGGCTTTCGTCGGCTACACAAATGCGGGCAAGAGCTCGCTCATGAACGCGCTGACGGGTGCCGGCGTGCCCGCCGATTCGCGGCTCTTTGCCACCCTCGACCCGACGCTGCGACGGCTCGGGCTCGAGAAGAGTGGAGCCGTGTTGCTGAGCGACACGGTGGGCTTCATCCACAAGCTGCCGCACTCGCTCATCGATGCCTTCCGCAGCACGCTCGAGGAGGTCACCACGGCCGATTTGCTGCTCCACGTCACCGACTTCTCGGACCCCGAACAGGAGCACCACCGCGCCGTCGTGCAGGAAGTGCTCGAGGAGATCGGTGCGGCGCAGAGCGAACGCATCGAGGTCTGGAACAAGAGCGACCGCTTGGCGGATGACATTCGCGCCGGCCTCCGGCTGGTCGCCGCGCGGGAGGGGGCGGTGCTGGTCTCGGCGCACACCCGTGAAGGCCTCGACCAGCTGCTTGCCGCGATCGACGAGCGACTTGCGCCCTGGCGTCGCGAGGAATGCTTCGCGATCCCCCGCAGCCAGGCTGGCTTGATCGGCCAGCTCGAACGAGGCGGCACGATCCTCTCCATCGAGGAGACCGACGACGGTTACTCGGTCACCGCCCGGCTCGATCCCAGTCTGGCGGGACGGATCCGCAAGCGTCTCGCCGAAGCCACCGCCGCAGATGCCCCGCCGTGTTGAACCTGCCGAACACGCTGACACTGCTGCGAATTGCGGCCATTCCGGCGATCCTGATCGCCATCGACGAGGGCCGGACCGATCTCGCCCTGGCCCTGTTCATCGCGGCCGGGGTCACCGACGGGCTCGACGGCGCCATCGCCCGACTGACCGACAGTCGGAGCGAACTCGGGGCTTTCCTCGATCCTCTCGCCGACAAGGGCCTCGTCCTGGCGCTCCTGATCAAGCTCACGCTCCTCGGGCAGGTAGACGGCTGGGTCTTGACGATCATCCTGACCCGCGACATTGTGTGTGTCGCGGGGTACATGATGCTTTTCTTTCTGACAGGCAAAGCCATCGAGATCCGGCCGAGTGTGTTCGGCAAGCTCGCGACTTTTCTGCAGCTCCTCGGTCTGTGCGGCGGGCTCTTCTCGATGTGGCACCCATCGGGGCTGCCGCTCCTACCGATCAGGGCCGTTTTCGCGGTGGCGGCCGTGGTCACTGCGGCCGCCGGCATCCAGTACGTCATGCGGGGTCTGCGCTGGTACCAGGAGACCCCGGCATGACGCGCCGATGCCCGGTCCGCCGGTTCCGCAGGGGGCTGGCCTGTGCCATGGCCGCCCTCGGCCTCCTGCTGAGCCGTGCCGATGGCGCGTCGGCAGACACCGGGAGCGACGCGCTCGCCGAGACGCGCCGGCTCGACGCCGGGCCCCGTCGCTGGACGAGCCGCCGCCAACAGCTCAATCTCAGCACAAAGGACAGCCGGGGTGCCCGACGCGAGCGCGAGCTCGTCATCCTGGCCCGGAAGGAGGGCGAGGATGAACGCACCTTGACCGTCTTCCTGTCGCCACCCGAAGTGCGTGGGACCGCGTTCCTCCAGATTTCACATGCCGATCGGGAAACCGAGCAGTGGATCTTTCTTCCCGCCCTCGGGCGAGTGCGCCGTATCACCTCGCGGGCACGCGATCAGAGCTTCGTCGGCACCGCCTTCTCTTATCGCGATCTGGAACTTCTGACCGACGCAGTCGAACTCAGCGAAGAGCAGGCCCCGTCCCGGCTCCTTGAGGATGCGGGGGATGCGCCGGGGAAGGACGGCCGGATCCGCGTCGAGCGGCGCTCCGGTGAGCGCGAACTCGGGTACGACAAGCTGGTGGTCGATCTCGAGACTCCGGCCTACGTCGTCCGCGAACTCCGCTTCGTTGGTGCGGACGGGGCCGGCGAGAAGCGTCTTGTGCTCGACGATATCCGGCAGATCGGAGCGATCCCTACACCCCACCGTCTGGTCATGAACGACGCCGCGAAGGGGGCCGAGACGACGGTGGTGGTGACCAAGGTCGTCTTCGGCGACGAGATGCCCGACGATCTCTTCACCGAGCAGGGGCTCGAGGACGCACTCGACCTGATCGAGAACTGAAGGGACTGGGCCGCACGGCCCGGTCGCCCTGGATCCGGGAGACGGCCGCTCCGGTGCACACGCATCTGGCCTGTCAAGCTTAGAGTCAATCCGTCCATGGCAGGACGAGTTCGCGCAAAGGGCCGCGACATGGCGCCGTCTCGGTGTGAAACCAGTGGGCGCGATCCTCGCTTCGCAGCGCCACGATGCTCGTCGAACGTGTGCCGTACTCGGGAAGATGAATGCAGGGACGTTCGAAGGGATCGCCCTTGCCGTCTCGATGCTCGGCCAGCACCGCGCGCAGATCCGCGACCAGGCCGTCCAGACCCTGTGCCACTGATCGGTGGCGAGCGGCGAGCACCTCCATCCGGGGCGCGCAGAAATGCAGGCGAGGGCAGGGGGCCTCGTCGATCCCTACATTCGTAAGCACGTGCACGCCCGGAGCGAGACGCTCGACCCGCAAGCCCGGGCCTGGATTCGCCGCGACAAAAGCTGTCTGCCGATCGGCGACGAGGAGACGGAAGGGTGCGTAGCCGAGCTCGACCTCGGCACGAAGGATCGCAAGGGCCTCCTCCGCGTCGGCAGCACCCGCGAGCAGCACGGGCAGACGCCCGCGGGAGGGCCGCTCGCCACTCTCGCTCGCCGCAGCACGACGGTTCAGCAATCCCACCACGAGACCCGAGCGCGCGAGCACGAGCCATGAGCCCCCAGCGCGCAGGTCGCGTCCGCCGAAGCGTGCCGGATGCTCCTCCAGCAAGGCGGGTGCGGCCGTCGGTCGGGCGAGGAACTCGTCCCGGTTGGCCGCGACGACGAGCGGTAGTCCGTCGATCACGCGAACGAAGGCGGCGAGGGTGCACATGCCCGAGATCCGCTCCTAGCGCTCGGAGAGCGCTCGCGCCCCCCCACGCAGGAACTCTTGCCGCCGGTCCGCGTTGCTCCGGCCATCGAGTGCGGTGCGAGCGCGCCGCACGCATGACGCCTCGGTACCCGCACTGCCCGAAGGTCGAGGCCCACGCGACCAGTTCGCGCCACGGCAATCGCTGCGTGGGACAACACGCGCGACCTGCCCGGCGATCGAGGCCAGCGCGAGCACGTCGCGCATCTCCGGTCGTCGACGAGCGTGGCGAGAGCTGGATTGTTGGCCCTCGGAGCCTGTGGTAGCGCCGGCCCGTGGACACACCCGCGCCGACCTTTGCCAACATCGACGAAGTGGTCGAGCGCTTCGCCAGCCAGCGCTACATCTGCAGCCGCGCCGTCGCGACCACCGTCTTCCTCGCGGCTCGCATGGGCCGTCCGGTCCTGGTCGAGGGGCCGGCCGGTGTGGGCAAGACCGAACTCGCAAAGGCTCTCGCCGGCGCGCTCTCACGCGAGCTGGTCCGACTCCAATGCTACGAGGGCCTCGACGAGGC
>SXLG01000078.1 GCA_005777805.1 Pseudomonadota bacterium | reverse complement strand
GCGTGCGCTCCGTTGGCGAGGCCCGAGTCGACCGGCCAGAGGGCCACAGAGATCGGTCGGGTGGGGTGAGGCTTCTGCCCCCGGGCGTGAATCAACCGCGGGGGCGCATGGGTCGAATCCCACGTCGCCGTGCCCGGTGAAGCTTCTGCCCTGCGGCGTGAATCAACCGCGGGGGCGGGATAGTTTCGCTGGCGTGGATCTCTACGAGACTGCGCGGCACGTCTCGCATCCCTTTGTGTTCGACGAGGCGACCGACCCCTCTCGGCTGCCGATCGGCGCGCACGGCCTGATCGGCGACGGCAACACCGCGGCCCTGGTCCGGGTCGACGGCGCGATCGATTGGCTCTGCATGCCGCGCTTCGATAGCCCGGCGCTCTTTGCCGCACTGCTCGACCCCGAGCGCGGCGGAATTACGAACGTGACGCCTGTGCGCCGGCCTTTCGAGGCCATGCAGGCCTACGACGCCGAGACCAATGTCCTCGAGACGCTTTTCCGTGTGCCGGGCGCAGGGGTGGTGCGCCTCACCGATTTCATGCCCTGGGGCGACGATCCGCGCGCGTCCATCCATGAAGTCCACCGTCGCATCGAGGGGATCGAGGGCGATGTCGAGATGGCGGTCGGGTTCGATCCGCGCTTCGGCTATGGCGCCGAGCCCGCGACGATCGAATTTGGCGAGCACGGCGTGCTGGCGCTTGGCCCCGGTGGCGAGCACCTGGTCGCGGTCGCCGAAGGGGCGGCGCCGTGGCGTGCACGGGGGGCGGGCGGTGTCGAGACCCGCGTCAGCGTGAGGGCCGGCCAGCGCAGATGGATGGTGCTGTCGTGGGACGCCCCCGCGCCCGAGCCGCTCGCCTCCTACCGACCTTTCGATTTGCTGCGCGCCACACGCGTGCGTTGGCGCACCTGGGCTGCCCGGCTCGAATACGACGGTCCGTGGCGGCATCACGTCCTGCGTTCGGCGCTCTGCCTGAAGCTCCTCACGTACGCGCCGACGGGTGCCCTGGTCGCCGCACCGACCACCTCGCTGCCCGAGTGGATCGGGGGCGCCCGCAACTGGGACTATCGCTACGCCTGGGTGCGTGACGCCGCGCTGGCCGTGCGCGCCAACAACCTCATCGGCTTTGGCGCGGAGGCGCGCGACTTCTTCCATTTTGTGCGGGACACGATCGATCCGGTGCAGGGCCTGGCCGTGCTCTATGCGGTTGACGGACGTGCGGTGCCCGAGGAGCGAATCCTCGCAGGGCTGCGCGGCTACCGTGGGTCGGCGCCGGTGCGTGTCGGCAATGGGGCACGCGATCAGCTCCAACTCGACAGTGCCGGCGCTCTGATCGACGCCGCCCAGCTCTACGAGCATTTTGGCGGTACGCTCACCGTGCGCGCCTGGCGCAAGCTCCGGCGGGTGCTCGAAGACGTCGAGCGGCGCTGGCACGAGCCCGACCACGGCATCTGGGAGCCCCGCCACGGCATGCGCCACAACGTCCATTCGCGCCTGATGAGCTGGCTTGCGCTCGATCGCGGCGCGGGGATCGCGCGTGGCTTCGGGGACCGGGCCCGCCACGAACGCTGGCTCCGCGTGGCCGGTGACGTACACGCCGACGTGTGCGCGCGCGGTCTCTCGGCCGACGGCCGTCATTTTGTTGCGACCTTCGGCGAGGAGCGGGCCGATGCGGCGTTGCTTCTTCTCATAAAGCATGGATTTTTACCGGAAGATCACCCGCTGATGTTTGCAACCAGCGAGTTCGTCCGGCGCGAGCTCGGTGTCGGTTCCTTCCTTCGCCGCTACCGCGACGATGACGGCGTGGGTGGTGACGAGGGCGCGTTCTTGCTCTGCGGCTTCTGGATGGCAGAGGTGTTGGCCCTGCAGGGTCGGCTCGACGAAGGGCTCGAGGTCTTCCGCGATCATCTCCATGTCGGCAACCATCTCGGTTTGCTGGCGGAGGAGGTCGATCCCGGCACAGGCGAGCTTCTGGGCAACTTCCCGCAGGCCTTCAGTCATCTCGGCCTGATCAACGCCGCAGTCAGGCTCGATCTGGCGCTGCGCTTGCGCGACGAGGGCTCCCACCGGGTGCCGCACGTCGTGGGCGCGCGGCCGCGGATCGTCTCTTGAGCCTGCGCACTCGCCAGGGCTCGGCCGATGTTCTAGGGTCGCGTTGGCAGTGTGCTGAAGCCCGACAAGGTTGACCAGAAGAAACAGTTTACGAGCGCTGGACCGCGGCCTCTGGCCATGATCCAACGAGGCACAGCAGCCTGCCAGAAGGCAAGGAGCCGCGATCGCATGGAACCCAGGTTGTGCAGACGGGACGACTTCACGGTGGTGGGGATGGGCGCGCACTTCACCCCGGAGACCCGGCCCGGGATCGGCGATCTGTGGCAAAAATTCGCTGGTCGGTTGGGCGAGATCTCACGCCGCCGCGGTACCCTGAGCTTCGGCATCTGTCTCGACGCCGACACGACTTGTGGCGACGCGCCCGGCTTCATCTACGTCGCCGCGGTCGAGGTCGAGGGAATCGAACACATCCCGCCGGGGATGCAGGCGCTGTCGATCCCGGCCAATTCCTACGCGGTCTTCACATGGAACGGCCACATCTCCGGATTCCCGGACTTCATCACCGCGGTCTGGGCGCACCACCTGCCTGCGGCGCATCTCGACCCGATCCGGGCCCCGGATTTCGAACTGTACGATGAGCGCTTCGATCCTCTCACGGGTCTGGGGACGGTTGAAGTCTGGATCCCGGTGCGGCAGCGCGCGGCTCCCGCCGGTGTCGGCGGCAGCGGCGCGCGCTGAGGTCGGAGTCGCGGCGCGATCCCGGCCAGGGCGGAAGCCAGCGCGGATGCTCGCGCAGTCCGCACCGGCGCCAAGCGTCGGTCTGGAGGATCCGCGGGGTGTCGGTCGGGACGGCGGCGAATCCACGCAGTCTGCGTCTGCCGCAAGCGTCGGTCTGAAGCGGTGAGCCACCGTCTCGGGGCGGTGACGAGTTGGGGTGGGTGCTGCTAGGTTCGACACCGTGAATGGCGCACGCGGGAAGGCTCGCGCCCGCCGCCGCGTCTTCACTCCTGGCGTGTGCCTCATCACGCTGGTGCTGTGCGCGGCTGGTGGCGCGCAGGCGGCACAGGAGGGCCGCGACGGGGCGATGCCTGCGCTGACGCGGGCGGGGCCAGCGAAGTTCAGTCGCGGAGCTTCGCCCCCACCGGTGGCGCGCGCACGGCCCGTCGTCGGCGTTGCACCCACGCCCGTAGCGAACGCGCAAGCGGTCCCCCGGGCTTCATCCAGGTCGGCGGCGAGTACGGCGGCCGCGGCCCGAGTTTCAGTCACGCCGGTGGCGAACGTGGCAGCGGTCACCCGAGTTTCCCCGAGGCCGGTGGCGAGTACCGCGGCCGGAGCCGCGCCCACGCCGGAGGCGAGCCCGCCGGTGGCCACCGCAGCCTCGCCCACACCCTTCCCCCGCGAGGCGCTCGAGATCGGGGGCAGCACGATTTTGCCCGGTACACGCCGTCGGCTCGTGCTCACGGTCAGCGAGTCCTTCTTTGGCGGTAGTGTTCGCACGCCACTGGTCGTGCTGCATGGCGACGTGCCGGGGCCGGTGATCTGTCTCGCGGCCGGCGTGCACGGCGACGAGCTCAACGGCACCGAGATCGTCCGTCGCGTCCTGGCACAGCTCTCTCCGCCCGAGATCGAGGGCACGGTGATCGGCATCCCGATCGTCAACGTCCACGGCTTCCGTAGCCGCAGCCGGTATCTGCCCGATCGCCGCGATCTGAATCGGCACTTTCCGGGACGACGCTGGGGGAGTTCCGCGTCGCGCATTGCGCACGAGATCTTCGAGGGTGTGGTCCGGCACTGCGACGCGCTGGTCGATTTCCACTCGGGTTCGTTCCACCGCAGCAATCTGCCGCAGGTGCGCGGCGACTTCCGCTCGCGCGAAATCATCGAGCTGGCGCGCGCGCTCGGGCTCGGTGTCGCGATCCATCATCCGGGTGCGGAGGGAACGCTGCGCCGGGCCGCAACGGATGCGGGCATTCCGACCGTCCTCTTCGAGAGCGGAGATGCCTTTCGCATCCAGAGCGACGAGATCCAGCGCGGCGTCGATGCGGTCTTGCACCTCCTGCGCGAGGCCGGGATGTTGCGTCTGCCGATACCGACGGGTGCTCCGGAAGAGCCGCGCTTCTTTTTTGATTCGACCTGGGTGCGGGTGGATCATGGGGGCATCTTTCTGCCCGCCGTCGGCCTCGGCGACAGCGTGGTCGACGGCGACGTGCTCGGGACGGTTTTCGATCCGCTCGGTGGAGAGCGGGCGGTGCTGCGTTCTCCGGTTGGCGGCACGATCATCGGCATGGCGCTGCCGCAGGTGGTGCTGCCGGGGTTCGCAGCCTTCCACGTCGGTGCGGAGGGGGCGCGGCGGCCGCAGGGCATGGACAAGACGGTGTTCGCCGAGTTGCGCGCGCTCTCCGGCGACACGCCCGACGGCAAACCCGACGCGGCCGAGGGCGCGCCCAGAGCAGAGGCTGCGAGTGGCGACGGGCGCGACGAGGATGACGGCGTTACGGAGGACACCGAGTAGGATGGTGCGCATTCCGATCCGCCTTGGTCTCGCCCTGACGGCCGCTCTCGTCGTGGTTCCGGCGGGCGTGGCGCGCGGTGGGGACGCCGCGACAGCACCGGTCGGGCAGCGGCTCGGGGGCGCGCCGGCGGTCCAGGCGCGCTACCAGGCCGACTACCGGGCGGTGCTCGATCCCGAGAGCGGACTGGCGCACGTTCGCTGGCGGCTCACCGGCAACGAAGGCTACGTCGGACGCATCTCGCTGCGCGTCGATCCGGATCGTTACCATAATTTAGAGGGTGACGGTACGATTCGCGCGCAGGATGGCTGGATTCACTGGGAACCGTCGCGGGGCCGGGCCGAACTCCGCTATGACGTCCAGCTCGATCACCGCCGTGCCGCCGACAAGGGCTTCGATGCGCGCATGACCCCCGAGTGGGCGCTCTTCAAGGGCGAGGATCTCTTCCCCCCGACCCGTACGCTCGAGACGGTGCCTGGCGCCGAGGCGGACGCCCGCTTCACGCTCGAGATGCCCGACGACTGGTCGTTGGTGGCGACGCGCCGTGGAGTGGGGCGGCAGAGCGTCGAGATCGAGGAGGAGCACCGCTTGCTCGACCGGCCGACCGGCTGGATGATCGCCGGTAAACTGGGCGTGACGCGAGAGAAGATCGCCGGGGTCTGGTTCGTGCTGGCGAACCCCGCCGGGCAGGACTTCCGCCGCATGGATTTGCTCGCCTGGTTGCAGGTGACCGTGCCGGAATTGAGCCGTGTGCTGGGCAGCCTGCCGCCGCGCTTCGTGATCGTCGGGGCCGAGGACCCGATGTGGCGCGGCGGCTTGTCCGCGCCGGATTCGCTCTACCTGCACGCCGACCGGCCGCTGGTGCAACGCGACGGCACGAGCCCGGTGATCCACGAACTGGTGCACGCTTTCATGCACGCGCGTGCGGGCAAGGGCGGTGACTGGATCGTCGAAGGACTTGCCGAATGGTACTCGCTCGAGATCCAGCGTCGGGCCGGATTGATGAGCCGCCGGCGTTTCCGCAAGGCGCTCGAGCGGCTCGAGCAGCGTGGCCGCGCGGCCGTCGATCTCGAGGTGGCGTCCTCGAATGGGGACACGACGGCGCGCGCCGTTGGTGTGCTCGACCGTCTCGATCATCAGATCCGCGAGGCGACCCGGGGGCGCCGCAGTCTCGACGATGTCGTGCAGCGCTTTCAGGTCGAGCGTCGCATGATCACGACCGCGCGCTTGCGCGAGGTCAGCGAGGAAATCAGCGGCCGCGATCTGGGGAAGTTCTTCGCGGTGAACACCGCTGGGACGCACCGCGCAACGGGCGTGACGGGATGACCACCGGTGGCAGTGACGGCACCGGCGGCGAGGCTATGGTCGCGCGCCTTGACGCCGAGCTGCGGATCGAACTCGCGGATCTCGAAGCCCGGGCCCTCCTGCGCCGGCGGCGGCGCGTTGACGGTACGCAGGGGCCGCGCATCGAACTCGATGGCCGCCGTGTGCTCTGCCTGTCCTCGAACAACTACCTCGGCCTCGCCGACGATCCGCGCCTGATCGAGGCCGCGGGGGCAGCGCTGCTGGCCCAGGGGGCGAGCGGGGCCTCGTCGCCGCTGATCAGCGGCCACATGGCGGCGCACGCCGAACTCGAGGAATTGGCCGCGGAATGGCTCGGCAGCGAAGCGGCGGTCGTCTTTGGTTCGGGTTACCACGCCAATATTGGCACGATTGGCGCCCTGACCGGACCGAACGACGCGGTCTTCAGTGATGTGCTCAATCACGCAAGCTTGATCGACGGCTGCCGGTTGTCGCGCGCCACGGTGCGGATCTTCCGTCACCGCGACGTGGACCACCTCGACGAGCTTCTGCGCGCGACCCCGGCGCGGCGGCGACTCATCGTCACCGATTCGATCTTCAGCATGGATGGGGATGCCGCGCCCCTCGACGAGATCGTCGAGCTCGCCGAGAGGAACGGCGCGCACGTGATGATCGACGAGGCGCACGCGGTCGGCGTATTCGGTGACGACGGTTCCGGCCTGGCGAACGCGCTCGGGCTGGGCGCCCGCATCGCGATCCGCATGGGCACGCTGGGCAAGGGACTCGGCAGCTATGGTGCTTTCGTCGCCGGTTCGCGCGCCTTGATCGACGTGCTGGTCAACCGAGCCCGCGCGTATGTCTTCTCGACCGCGTTGCCTCCGGCGGTGGTGGCCGCCGCCACCGCGGCGATCGGGATCGCGCGGGCCGAACGGGAGCGGCGGGCGCGCTTGTGGGCGAACGCACGCGCCCTGCACGGAGCGCTCAGGGCCGCCGGCCTCCGGGTCGAGCCTCTCTCGAGTCCGATCGTGCCCTTGATCCTCGGCTCGGCCGAGCGAGCGCTGGCCGTGTCGGCGCGGATGCTCGAGGCGGGCGTCTTCTCGCCCGCGATCCGGCCGCCGACGGTTCCCGAGGGCACGGCCCGCATTCGTTTGACGCCGCTGGCCACGCACAGCTCCGAGGAGATCGCGACGGCGGCGCGTGTGATCGTCGAGGCGGCGCGGGAAATCATAGATTGAGCAGGATCGTCTTCGTGACCGGCACCGACACCGGCGTCGGCAAAACCAGGGTCGGAGTGGCGTTGCTCGGCGCGCTGCGGGCGCGCGGTGCCGCCGTTGCGGTCCGCAAGCCGGCCGAGAGCGGCTGCGAACGGGTGGCGGGCGAGCTGCGCGCCGCCGATGCCGAGGCGTTGTGCCGCGCGGCCGGCTCCGACGAGCCGATCGACACCATCTGTCCGCTGCGACTGGCCGAGCCGCTGGCGCCTGCGATCGCGGCGCGTCGAGCGGGGGCGAGTCTCGACATCGAGGCGTTCGTCATGGCGACACGCGCGCGGGCGCGCGCGGTGGACGTCATGCTTGTCGAGGGCGCCGGGGGGCTGCTCGTGCCGCTCGTGGATCACGTCTCCTGTGGCGAACTCGCGGCAAGACTCGGGTCCGAGCTGCTGATCGTCGTCGGCGCCCGTCTCGGCGCGATCAACCATGCGCTTCTCACCGAGGCGGTGGCATTTTCCGCCGGCCTGCAGGTGCTCGGTTTCGTGGTCAATCACGTCAAGCCGGGCGAGGACGCCGCACGTGCGAGTCTGACGGCAAGCCTGCGCGAGTTTGCCCGTGCTCCGGTCCTGGCCGAGATCGGCTATGGCGCCGATGGTCTGCGCGAGCTGGCCGGCCTTGCCGCCCGGCTCGCTTGAGTCCGGGAAGCGCTCCCTCGAGTCCAGCGTGAGAGGAACTCGAGCTCCGCTTCCAGTGCGCGCTCCTGGTTCTCGGCGCGGCGGAAGCCGTGACCCTCGCCGGGAAAGGTCTCGAGTTCGACCGGGACGCCGCGGGCGCGGAGGGCTGTCACCATGCTCTCGGTCTGTTGGACCGGCACGACCCGATCGTCGAGTCCGTGCAGGAAGATCACCGGACAGTGCAGCCGCTCGGCGTGATGCAGCGGCGAGCGCGCTCGCCAGAGCGCCTCGTTGCCGCTGAGCGGGGCCACCAGCCGATCGGTGTAGCGTGACTCGAATTTATGCGTGTCGGCGGCCAGCGCGGCCAGGTCGCCGATGCCGTAGAGGCTCGCGCCGGCGTGGAAGACGTCGTGAAAGGTGAGTGCGCAGAGGGTGGTGTAGCCGCCGGCGCTGCGGCCGGAGATCGTGAGCCGTCCCGGATCGACCGTGCCTTGCGCCGCCAGCATCCGCGCCGCATCGACGCAGTCCTCGACATCGACCACGCCCCAGCCGCCCTCGAGCTGCCTGCGGTAGGCCCGGCCGTAGCCCGTGCTGCCGGCGTAGTCGACGTCGATCACCGCCCAGCCACGACTTGTCCAGTACTGGGTTGCGGGGTCGAAGCCGAGCCGGGCCGCACCGGTCGGGCCGCCGTGTGACTTGACGCGCAGGGGGGGCCGTTCGTCGGGGCGGGCACGCTCGCCGAGCGTCACGGGGGGGTAGAGATGCGCATGTACCGTCCGTCCCTCTCGTCCGGCGAACTCGATGTGGTGGGGACGGGAGACGGCCTCGGCGGGGAGAAGAGCGGGCGTCGGGGCGTAAAGCACGCGGTGGCTCGAGTCGCGGAGGTTCACTTCGAAGATCGCCTGGGCTGCGGTCTCGGTCGTGGCGATCAACCAGGCGTGGTCACCCTCGGCCACGATGTCGTCGATCGCGACCCAGGGCCCCGCGATCGGCATAAGCCGTCGGTGGGCGAGTTCGAGGACTCCGAGTTGCCAGCGGCCCGCTTCGCTCCATGTGCAGACGAGGCGCCCTGCGCCGGCGCAGGCGAAGGTGCGGAGCCCCAGCGCCCATTGCGGCCGGCCAAACTCGAACCCGGCCGAGCAGAGCGGCTGGACGCTTGTGCCGTCGAAACACTCGAGGTTCCAGAAACCGCTGCGGTCGGAGGCAAAGACGAGGTTTCCGTCGGGGGACCACTCGGGCTGGAAGATCGATTCCGCAGGACCGCCCGCGATTCGGCGTGGGTCGCGCAGGGTGCCATCGTCGCGCAGTTCGGCAAGCCAGAGTTCACAACCATCCCAGGGCATGTTCGGATGATCCCAGGCGAGCCAGGCGAGGTGGTGGCCCGCGGGGGAGAGGCGGGGGCTCGCGACGAAGTCACGATCGCCGACAAGCACCGAACCGGGAGATTCGCCGGCGCGGACATCGAGCAGCACCAGCGTGTTCGCGGGCTCGGTTGGAGCGGCGTGATCCTCGCGCACACAGACGAGCCGGTGCCCGTCGGGGGTGATGGCGAAGTCGGCGAAGCGCCACGCTCCGGGCGGAGTGAGCGCGCGTGGCGGTGCCGTGGCCGGGATGCTGCGCCAGAGGCGGCGATCCTCGTCGTTCGAGAAGATCAGTCCCGCTGCCGAGACCTCCCATGCGCCACCGCCGTATTCGTGCACGCGGCTGCGGGCGCTCCATGGCGCCGGCAGGATCTCCTCGGGTCGTGCGCCGCCGCGGCTCCGCATCACGGCGACTCGCCCGCCCTCGGCCGGCCGTGTCTCGCTCCACCAGATCTCGCCATCGTGGCGCGCGAGCCGGACGAGTCCGATCTGTCCGGCGACGATCGCGCCGGCGTCGAGCGGCGAGGGCCATTCGCCGCAGCGTGCTTCGATCTGCTGCCGTGCCGTGCGCCTGCCTTCGCCCGCGCCGCGCGCGCCGTCAAGGTGGGTTGCCTGGGGGCAGGCCGGCCGCCCGGGCGGGACCGGGTCCGGGGCCCGCCTCCGCGGCACGGGCCGATGGCTCGGTCGGGCGGATGCAACTCCGTCACATCACGAACCCGTGTTTCGCCGACGGCGGGGTACGGGCCGCCGGCACGGGGGGCGGAGGCAACTCTGTGACAAAACAAACCCGTGTTTCGTCGGCGGCGGGGCCGGGGCTGAGGGCACGGTCGGGCGGACGTAGCCCCGCTACACCACACCCGTGTTGCACCGACGGCGCAGCCTGGGGCCGACGACTCGCGGGCGGGGTGCGGGGCTGGGCGCGTTGGGCTGCCGCAGCGCATCGGGTCGCGCTGGCGTGGGCTGATGCCGCGCCGTATCTCCGGGGCCTGTGACGAAACTGGTCGAAGACGGTCTCCGCGGCCGTTCCGCAATCGTCGGTCTGGCCGAACTCGCGCCGATGAAGAAGCCCGACGGCCGGACGCCGCTCGAGCTGATCTCCACGGCCGCCATCGCGGCGATCGCGGATTCTGGACTGACGCGCGGCGACATCGACGGCCTCGTGGTCTGCCCGGCGATGATGCAGTACTCGATGCTCTGGCCCTCGATCGTCGCCGAGCACCTCGGCCTCACCACGTCCTACATGGAGTTTGTCGACTTGGGTGGTGCCAGTGCGACCGCCATGATCGCGCGTGCCGCGACTGCGATCGCGACCGGTCGCGCCAGCAGCGTGCTCTGCGTGAGTGGCGATACCTGGGATCCGAGAGGCATGTATCTCAAGCCGCCGCCGCTGCTCTTTCCCCTGCGCGAATTTACCGCCCCCTATGGAGCTGCGGGCGCCAATGCGGATTATGCCATGGCGGCGCGTCTCCACATGCACCGTTTCGGCACGACGCAGCGTCAGTTGGCGAAGATCGCCGCTGACCAGCGCACGAGCGCTCAGCAGAACCCCGATGCGCTCTTCCACGGCCAGCCGCTCTCGATCGACGACGTGCTGGCGTCCCCTCTGGTCTGCGACCCGCTGCACAAATTCGAAATCGTGATGCCATGCTCGGGCGCCGAGGCCGTGGTGCTCACCTCGGCCGACCGGGCACGCGACCTGGAACATCCGCCCGCCTGGGTGCTCGGCTTCGGCGAAGCTCTCGAACCCGATCCCTTCCAGCGCGAGGACTTCCTCGTCACGCCCACGGTGGCCGCGGCGCGACGCGCCTTCGCCATGGCCGGCGTCGGGCCGCGCGACGTCACGCTGGCCCAGATTTACGACTGCTACACGAGTGCCGTGCTGATCGAGCTGGAAGACGCGGGATTCTGCCGCAAGGGCGAAGGCGGGCCCTTTGTCGAGGCGCACGATCTCACCTTCGCCGGCGACTTCCCGCTCAACACCGGCGGCGGCATGCTCTCTTTCGGCCAGCCTGGTCTCGGTGGTGGCATGACGCTCGTGGTCGAGGGCGCGCGGCAGATCATGGGCCGCGCCGGGGCGCGTCAAGTCCGATGCAACGATATTGCTTTCGTGCACGGCAACGGCGGCACCTTCACCGAGGAGTGCTCTCTGGTCTTCGGGAGGGAGCGATGAACGGGCGGGCCGAGACGTGCCGCCGGGGCGTCCGACGAGCGCGGACGCACTGTCGCGGGAGTCGGGTCGCGGTCCCTGCGTCGCGGGGTTTGTCGCCAGCGCAGCCGGCCCGAGTCTCGTCTCGGCGAAGGGCCCGGCTGGTGTGCGCGGCACGGCAGTGGCGGCCCGAGGTGCGCGGGTGAGTGCTGCGCTGCTCGAGCGACCACTGCCTTCGGGCAAGGGCGACGCGGCACCCTTCTGGCAAGCCGTGCGCGAGGGGCGGATCGTGTTGCCGCGCTGCCCGGCGTGCGACAATTTCGTCTTTCCGCCGCGCCCGCATTGCCCGATCTGCCACGGCCGCCACCTCGACTGGGTCGAGGTCTCGGGGCGCGCTCACGTCTACACCGCGACGGTGGTCCATCGCGCCACGCACCCCTGGTTCATGGACAAGACGCCCTACGTCTACGCGCTGGTGGAGTTGGCGGAGGGAGTGCGCTTGCCGACGCAGATCGTCGGCATTCCGCCCGAGGAGGTCGAGATCGGACTCGAGGTCGAGCCGGTCTTCGAGCGGGTCGACGACACGCATACTCTTCTGCTCTTCCGTCCGGCCGGCCCTGCGGGGGGCTGATGCCACTCAAGTACTTGACGATTGGCGACGACATGGTGGTGCACTACCGCCATGCGGGCGCGACGACCCTGCCCGGCGTACCGCCAGTGTTCGGGCGCGGGGCCCTGGTCGTGCTGCTGCACGGCGCCGGCGGCTCGCTCGGCCTCTTCGGCGGCATCTTCGCGGCACTCGAGCCGGCGCACGCGCCGCTCGCCCTCGATCTGCCCGGCCACGGGCGCTCGGCTGGACTCGTCGGGCCGGCGAGCGTGACCGAGGCCGCGGCTGTGGTGGGACGGCTGCTGGCGGCTCTTGCTGCACCGCCAGCGATTCTGGTCGGACATGGCCTCGGCGGGCAGGTGGCACTCCGACTCGCGCTGGATCGGCCCGGGCAGGCGCGGGCCGTGGTGACACTGGGAGCTTCGGCCGCACCCGCGGCACATGCCCCGTCGCGTGCGGTGATCGAGCGCGAGATCGGCGTGCTCGATCAGGTCGTGGCGGGTCGCCTGGCACAGCAGTTCGACATGCCGGTGTTCGGCAACGTGGCCGGAGGCGATGTCATGCGCGCTTTCTGGGGCGAGATGGTCCGCACCGACCCGCGCGTCCGTGCCGCCGGTTTCCGCGCGCAACTCGGCACGGATCTCCGTGGTGAACTCGCCCGCGTCGCGTGCCCGGTGCGCGCCCTGCGGGGCTCGGCCGATCGCTTCTGCTCGGCCGAGGAGAACGCCGAGATTGCCTGCGGCGTGCCGCGGGGCCGGGCGAGCGAGATCGAGGGTGCCGGCCATGTCGCTTTCCTCGAGCAACCCGGATCCATCGTGACGGCCCTGAGCGAGCTGATCGCCGAGGTGGCCGTGTGAGTGCGCGCGAAGCCGTGCTGGTCGGGGCTTTCGAGCACCCGCGGCGCTGGGCGCCGGACAAGACATCATTTCAACTCGCCGCCGAGGCCGCACGCGGAGCGCTCGCCGACGCCGGCCTCACGCCGCGAGATGTCGACGGCTACGCCACAAGCGGCGTCGGTCCGATCGGCATCCTCTCGATGTGCCACCAGCTCGACCTTCGCCCCAACTGGCTCGACTCGACCTCGATCGGCGGCTCGTCGTTCGTGGCGCATGTCGGCAGTGCCGCGGCGGCGATCGCGGCGGGCCTGTGCGAGACGGTCCTCATCACCTACGCGGCAACCGCCGCCTCGGATCGCTTCGCTGTCGGCACGGGGGGCAACGACGCCGGGGATCCGCCCGACGCTTTCTACGCACCCTATGGGCCGACGATCGTCGGTGCCTACGGCATGGTCGCGCAGCGTCATATGCATGAATTTGGTACGACCCCGGAGCAACTCGCCGAGATCGCGGTGACGATGCGCCGCCACGCGGGCCTCAATCCGCACGCGCGCTACCGCGAGGCGATCACGGTCGAGGATGTGCTGGCCTCGCGCATGGTGTCGTCGCCCCTGCATCTGCTCGATTGCTGTGTGATCTCCGATGGGGCGGGAGCACTCGTGCTGACGACGAGAGAACGCGCCCGCGACCTGCCGAAGAAACCCGTCCGGATCCTCGGCTCGGCAGTCGCCGTGCGCCACGGCGGCCACGGGCCACGTGACCTGCTTGATATAGCTGCTTGTCAGTCGGGGCCCAGCGCCCTGGCGCGCGCCGGTCTCACTCCCGCCGAAGTCGATCTGTGCATGATCTACGACTCGTTCACGATCACGGTACTGGCGACGCTGGAGGCGCTCGGCTTCTGCGGGCGGGGCGAGGGCGGGGCGTTCGTCGAGCACGGGCGGATCGGCCTCGGCGGCGCTCTGCCGGTCAATCCCGACGGCGGTGGCTTGTCGTCGAACCACCCGGGTATGCGTGGCATCTTTCTCGTCATCGAGGCGATTCGCCAGTTGCGGGGCGAGTGCGGCGCGCGTCAGGTCGAGGGGGCGAAAATTGCGCTTTGTCACGGCACCGGCGGCTGGCTCGGCATCACCCACAGCGGCGCGACGCTGCTGCTGGCGGGGGAGAACTGAAGGGTGCACGGCAAACCATGAGTTCGCCTGACGCAGACGGCCGCCCGCTCGAGCGGGTGCGTGTCGACGAGGAATCGCGCTGGTTCTGGGAGGCCTGCCGCCGGCATGAGCTGATCTTGCAGCGCTGTGCCGCGTGCGAGACGGTGCGGTTTCACCCGCGGGCGCTCTGCCCCTCGTGCCTCTCGGCCGAGGTCGCGTGGCTGCGCGCGAGCGGGCGCGGGGAGATCTACACCTTCACCGTCACGCACCAGAATCAATCACCGGCCTGGCGGGCGCGCTTGCCCTATGTGCTGGCGTGGATCCAGCTCGATGAAGGGCCGCTGGTGCTGAGCAACGTCGTGGGCGCCGCGCCCGAGGCGCTGCGGATCGGGGCCGCGGTCGAAGTCGTGTTCGACGAGGCGGCCGACGGGCTCGCCGTGCCCCGCTTCCGTTTGTGCGAGGCGAAGTGATCCTCGATCTGCACGTCCATTCCGAGGCCTCCGACGACAGCCGGGCTCCGGTCGAGACGCATCTGCGGATTCTGGCGCGCAAGCGAGTGGCGCGGCCGATCGACGGCATCGTGCTCACCGAGCATCGTCATTTTGACTTCAAGACAGACTACCGTGCGCTGGAGGATCGCTACGGCATGCGGATCCTGCGTGGAGCCGAAGTCGAGACCGACTACGGCCACGTCCTCGTCTACGGAGTTAATCCAGATATAGTGGCACGCTTCGATTTCGCCGACGTCCGCCTGCCCGCGCAGGAGGTGATCACCGAGGTGCGCCGGCTCGGCGGCATCGCACTGCCTTGTCATCCAGGTCGCGCCAATATCGGCCTCTGCGAGCACTACGAGCAGAAGCCGCCGCTCGAGGGCGTGGTCGGCGTCGAGGCCTGCAACGGCGGCAGTCGCGGCGACGAGGACCGCCGCGTCGAGGGCCTGCTGGCCCGCTACGGCTACCGCGGCTTCGGCGGCAGCGACGCGCATCTGGTGGCCTTCGTCGGGCTCTGCGCGACCGTGTTCGACGATGAGATCCGCGACACCGACCAACTCGTGGCCGCACTCGCGGCGGGGCGCTTCCGCTCGATCGATTATCGCTGAGCCGGGCCTCGTCGGGCGCGCGACGCCCGATCGCCGCGGTCAGAATCCCGCGTGTTGCCGCCGCGCCGCGCGCGACGACGTTGCGGGCGTGGGCCGGAACGCGCCGGTACAGCTCGAGGCCGTTTGCCCGCCGCCCCGTGCGCGACGGCGCCGTGGGTACGGGCAGGAACGTGCCGGGCAGCTCGAGGTCATCTGTCAGGTCGCTTCCCGTGACGACGGCGCCGTGGGGGCGGGCAGGAAGGTGCCGGGCAGCTCGAGGTCATCTGTCAGGTCGCTTCCCGTGACGACGGCGCCGTGGGTACGGGCAGGAACGTACCGGGCAGCTCGAGGTCATCTGTCAGGTCGCTTCCCGTGACGACGCCGCGTGCGCTTGCCGGAACGTGCCGATGTAGCTCGAGGTCGTGTGCCCGCCGCCCCGCGTGCGACGGCGCAGCGGGCGCTTTCAGGAACGCGGCGGTGCAGCTCAGGGCTGCCTCCGGCCTAGGCGCGATCGAAAAGGCTCACTTCGACCGCTGTCGGACCGGGCGTCTCGCCGGTGATCGGTCGCCGCGCCGGACAGGCGGCCAAAAGGGACATGCTGGCGAAGAGCGCGCCGATCCGCAGCAGCGCGCCCCTCCGGGCACCGGTCGCCGGGTGCGCTGCGACTCGTTTCGACTTCTCGCCAACTGCATTCCGAGCCATGTCGGGTTAGAGCATGGCGCGGTGGAGGAGTTCGTTCAACCTGGAACTTCGGGCCTGCCGCCGATGTCGCCGCTTCGCGCTCGTCTCGAATTACTGGCGGTGGACGCGATTCTGGGCGGGCTCGGTGCGCTGCCCCTGCGCTCGGCAAGTGCCCTGGCGAGTGCCCTGACCCGCTCGACGGGTGGCTTGGTGCGCGGGGCCGCGCGCACCGCAGCCGGCAATCTCGCGCGGGCTTTCCCCGAGCTCCCTCCCGTGCGCCGGGCGGCCATCCTCCGGGGCGCGTTTGCCAACCTGGGCCGGCTCGCTGCCGAGGTCGCCCACTTTGACGAACTTGACGCGGGCAATCTGCGTCAGCGCGTCCATTTTGCAAGCGCAGAGGTCGAGCGCCGCTTCGAGGCCGCCGTGCGCGGCGGACCGGCGATCGTGGCCACCGGCCACCTCGGCAACTGGGAACTCCTCGTCCAGATTCCAGCCTTGATGGGACGTCCGGTGCGTCTTGTGCATCGGGCGATGAAGAACCCGCTGGTGGACGAACGGCTGGCCGTGATTCGCTCGCGGGGCGGGACGCAAACCTCGTTGCGGCATTCGGCGGCGCGCGACCTCCTGCGCACCCTCCACGACGGCGGCCTGATCGGCATCCCGATCGATCAGCATCAGCCGGGTGGAACCGGCGTACCGATCCCTTTCTTCGGCCGACCGGCCTCGACCACGCTTGGTCCGGCCCGACTCGCCCAGCTTGCGCAGGTGCCGATCTACGTCGTCGGGCTGCTGCGCCGGGGCGACACGTTGGAACACGAGATTCATGCCGGCGAGGTTATCCCGCCGCCGCCGCGAGGGAAGGATCCCGGCCGGCTGATCGCCACCATGACCCGCGTGAATCAACAATTTGAAGCGCTCGTCCGGATCGCCCCGGAACAGTGGCTGTGGATGCATCGCCGCTGGCGGCTCGATTGACCAGCTTGAAGCGGACCGCCTGAGCGGGATACGAGCGGATCGACCATGACGGCATCCCGGAAGAGACACCCGGGCAGGGGCGAGCCGGGGGGCTCCCGCGGCGGCGAGCCCGAGACCGCCCGCGAGGCGTTCGTCTCCACAGAGAGCCCGGCGAGGGACCACCCGGCCGGAGACGCCACGAGCACGATCGCTGCGCTCGAGAGCGAGAACGAGGCGCTCTCGCTCCAGTTGACCGGGCTCGTGCGCGAGGTTGGTGAGCTCAAGTTCTACGTCGATCAAGTCGCGCGCCTCGAACTCGGGCTCGTGGCACGGGACGAACGGATCCGACTGCTCGAGAGCGAGCTGGCCCGCCTCGACGGGGCTCTGGCCAGTGGCCGGCCTACCGCACTCGCGGCGGCGGCCGCCGCGAATCGGTTGCCGCAGGGGGGCGAGGACAGTCCGCGGGTGGCGCGGATGTTGGCACGGGCGACGGCCGCGATGTCGCCCGGTGCGGCTCCACATGTTGGGCTCGCTGGACGCCGGGGGGCGGCAGTGTCCGTCAAGGCGACGGCGGTCGCGCCTCCCGATGCGCCGGGCGCGGTCGTGCCGGAGGGCGGGGCCGGGCCTCGGGCGCGGGGACGAGCCTCGCGCAGTGGGAAGCGACGACCGAAGAGATCCCGCTGAGGCCGGCTTGGCGGCCGGTTCCGTCGTGGAGAAGCGGCGGAGGGCGACTTGGCGGCCGGTGCCGTCGCGGAGAAGCGGCAGAGGCCGACTTGGCGGGCATTCGCCGCGCTGCCGGGCTCGGGACAGCCCCGCTCGCTCGCGGCCTCGTGTCGAGACCCGCTCCCCGGGGGACTCGCGGCACAGGCCGCTCGATCATTTGGTGGCGTTGGGCCCGTTGCTCGTGCGCTCGGCCGCAGATCGAGGCATGCTTGCCACGCCGGTGGTGGGGCCGGCTCACGAAGGAGGGGAAATCATGCTGCGTGGGATCCTGATTATAGCTTTGATGGTGGCAGTGGTGGCGGGCCTGATCGCGGTCTTCGGCGAGGAGAAGGCCCTCGATGAGGGCGTCGTCGTCGAGACCGTGGAGATGGTCGAGCCGGCGGCTCCGCCCGCCGCGCCAACAGCGCCCTGATCTGTCGGAGGACGGTCCGGGAGGGGCCCGCGTCCCTCCCGGACCGAGACGCCAGAGAGCGCGGGAAGGGCCCCGGTCGCTCCTGCTGCTTGTAGCGGCGTCGGGTCGGGAGCCCGCGTCGCGCCCGCCGGGGATCAGCTTGACAGTGTCCCGAGCGCGGTGGCGACCTCGCGGAGAGGGTCGGTAAATTCGAGGACGCCGCGCCGCGCTGCACGGCGCTTGCGGCGCGCTCCCGCGTAGGTAAGTTCGGCCGCGCCGTTGTTCTGGGTGAAGCCAAGCGAACGATTTCGCCGCGCCGCGGCCCGAGACAGGCCAGGGGGAAATCGATGTCGACGGACTCCGTAAAGCGTTATATAAATCACGCCGATCGCTTCTTCATCGGTGGTCAATGGGTCAAGCCCACCGGATTGTCCCACATCGATGTGCGTGACAGTGCAACCGAGGAAGTCTTCGTGTCGGTCGCCGAGGCACAGGTCGAGGACGTCGACCGCGCGGTGGCGGCAGCACGCAAGGCGTTCGACCAGGGGCCGTGGCCGCGCCTGTCGCACAAGGAGCGTGCTGGCTGGCTGAAAAAGATCGCCGACGCGTGGCTCGAGCGCTCGGCTGCCTTCGCCGATACCTGGACCAGCGAATCCGGCGTGCTGCATTCGGTCGCGAGGATGGCAGTCGTCGGCCCCGCGATGACGTTCCGCTTCTACGCCGGGCTGGCCGACACCTTCGCGTGGGAAGAGCCCCACGTGAGCCAGGACGGCAAGCGGGCGATGATCACACGCGAGCCGGTCGGCGTGGTCGGCGCGATC
>SXLG01000013.1 GCA_005777805.1 Pseudomonadota bacterium | reverse complement strand
GCGATCACGATCGAGGTCCGCCCGGCCGTCGCCCGCATGAGCGCTTGCTGGATCAGGCGCTCGGTCTCGGGATCGATGCTCGAGGTCGCCTCGTCGAGCACAAGGATACGCGGGTCGTAAGCGAGCGCGCGAGCGATGGCCAGCAGTTGGCGCTCGCCCGTCGAGAGGTTGTTGCCACGCTCGCGCACGGGCTCGTCGAGCTGGCGCGGCAGCCGTTCGACCAGTCCGCGGAGACACGCGGCGTCGATCGCCCGCTCGATGTCCCACCGCTCGATGCCGGGCCGCCACAGCGAGACGTTCTCGGCAATCGTGCCGCTGAAGCAGTGCACGTCCTGCAAGACGATTCCGACCTCGCGCCGCAGGGCCTCGAGCCCCCATTCGCGCACGTCGCGCCCGGAGACCATGACCCGGCCGCGCCCGACGTCGAAAGCGCGCCCGAGCAGACGGGTCAGCGTGGTCTTGCCCGAGCCGGTCGTGCCGACGATCGCGACCATCTCGCCGGGGCGCACCTCAAGCGAGAGGTCCTCGACTACCCAGCGTTCATGGCGGTAGGCGAACCAGACCCCCTCGAACGCCACAGCACCGCTTGCGCCGAGAGTCGGCAGCGCCATCGCATCCGACGCCGACTCGATCGCGACCGGTGTATCGAGCAACTCGAAGACCCGCTCGGCCGCGCTGACGGCCGATTGCAGAACGGCGTACTTGGCCGAGAAGTCGCGCACCGGGATGAAGAACTTCTGCACGTATTCGAAAAAGGCGACCAGCGTGCCGAAAGCGATCGCCCCCGCGAAGAGCTGGCCCGTGCCGTACCAGAGCACGAGCGCCATCGAGATCGAGGTCGCCGCCTCGACCACCGAAAAGAGCGTGGCCTCGTAGATGTTCGAGCGCTGGTTGGCGTCGCGATTGGCGGCATTCAGTTCGCGAAACTCGGCCCGGCTCTCGCCCTCGTGGGCAAAGAGCTGAATCACGCGCATCCCCGAGATCGCCTCTTGCAGGAAGCCGTTGATCCGGGCGATGCGCTCGCGGATCAGCCGGTAGGTGAGCCGCGCGCGCCGCCGGAAGACGTCGATCACCACCCCCATGGCCGGCACCAGCGCGAAGGCCACCAGCGCCAGCCGCCAGTCGATGAAGAGCATCACTACCAGAATACCGACAAGCGTGATGGCGTCCATGAAGATCGTCATCGCACCCGAGGCGAAAGCCTCGCTCAGGACGTCGACGTCGGTGGTCAGTCGGGTCACGACGCGGCCGGTGGGGTTGCGGTCGAACCAGCTCTGCGGCAGCCGCTCGAGATGGCGGAAGAGCTCGACCCGGAGGTCGGCCAGCGCACGCTGCGAAACCAGCATCGTGAGCCAGTACTGCAGATAAAGACAGACGAACTCACCGGTCACCGCGGCCACGAAGAATCCCGCGATTCGCGTGAGTCCCGCGACGTCGCCATGTGCGATGTACTGGTCGATTGCAATCTTGAGCAGCCAGGGTTGCAGGATCAGCAGGCCCGAGATGCAGGGCAGCAGAATCGCGGACGCCGCGAACATGCCGCGGTAGGGCCGCACCCAGCGCCAGAGCCGGCGGATGATGCGCGCGTCGTAGGCCCGACCGAGCGAGACTTCGGCGTGAATGTCGTGCTCACTCTCGTCGCGCACGACGAGTGATCCCAGGCCGCGCGCCATCAGGCCTCCTCGATCTCCGCCTCGAGACGCTCGCGCCGGAAGAGCGCGGCATAGAGTCCGCCGCGCGCCACCAGGCTAGCGTGATCGCCACGCTCCACGATGCGCCCCTCGTCGAAAACCAGGATCAGGTCGGCATTCGCCACCGTCGAGAGCCGGTGCGCCACCACCAGGCAGGTGCGGCCCTGACGGCGCTCCTCGAGTGCGCCCAGGATGGCTTTCTCGGTGTGGGTGTCGACACTCGAGAGCGCGTCGTCGAGGATCAGGATCGGCGCGTCGGCGAGCAAGGCTCGCGCCAACGTCACGCGCTGTTTTTGCCCACCCGAAAGGGTGATGCCCCGCTCGCCGACCATGGTCTCGTAGCCGCGCGGGAAATGCTCGATGTCGTCGGCGACAGCGGCCCAGCCGGCGGCAGCGCGGATCGCGGCTCCGCTCGCGAGCGCCCCGTTCCCGGCGGAGGCGCCGGGCCTGGCATCTCCGCCCTCGCCGTCCAGCAAGCCCGGCCGGGCAAAGGCGATGTTGCGCGCGAGCGAGTTCGAAAACAGAAAGGGATCCTGTGGCACAACCGCGACCGTCCGCCGCAGCGCATCGAGCGGCCAGCCACGCAGCGGACATCCGTCGATCCGCACCTCGCCCGCAGTCGGATCAAAGAGACGCGGCACCAACGAGAGCAGGGTGCTCTTGCCCGAGCCGGCCCGACCGACCAGGGCGACGGTCGCGCCGGCCGGAATGCGCAGGTCGATGCCGGTGAGAATCGGCCGCTCGGGCGCATCGGGATACGCGAACGAGACGCCGCGAAACTCGATCTCGCCACGCACCGCCGCCGGGGCCACAGCACCCAGAGAATCCGCGATCCCCGGCTCGACCGCGAAGATCTCGTCGAGCCGGCCCATCGCCGCACGTCCGCGCTGCACGATCGAGAGCATCCAGCCGAGCGCCATGGTCGGCCACGCGAGCAGATGGAGGTAACCCATGAAGGCCACCAGATCGCCGAGCGTGAGCACGCCGGCGATCACGCGCGCGCCGCCGAGCCAGAGCACGACCAGAATCCCGAATGCACTCACAACGCGCGCCACCGGTGCGATCAGCCCGCGCGTGCGGGCCAGTTCGAGACTCACGCGCTGGAAATCGTCGTTGCGTTCCGCAAACCGCCGGACCTGAGCCTCCTCCATCGCATAGGCCTTGACGACATGAATGCCGGCGACGTTCTCCTGCACGGCGGTGCTGAGATCCGCCAGCCCGACTTGCACCCGAAGCTGCCCTTCCATCAGGCGGCGACTCGCCGCCTTGATCGCGAGCAGACCGAGCGGATAAGGCGCGAGCGAGGCCGCAGTCAGCACCGGATCGATCGCCAGCATGAAGCCGAGCGCCCAGAGATAGTACACCGGCGTATTGACCAGATTGAGCAGCCCCGGCCCGAGCATCATCCGAACCGCAGCGATGTCATTGACGGCACGCGACATCAGATCGCCGGTCGGGCTGAGCTGATAGAAAGCGGTCGGCAGGCGCAGAAGATGGTCAAAAAGCTCATTGCGAAGTTCATACTCGACTTCGCGGCCGACGTTGAAGATGAGGGCACGCGAGAGCGTCCGCACCAGCGCCCCGACCAGTGCCACGCCCGCGATGGCGAGCACGCTGTGGCGCACCAGAGTGCGCTCTGCGTCGCCCCGACCCGTCGCGATGCCATCGACTGCGGTGCGCATCAGCGCGGGGATCAGCATGGTCAGCGCCGCCGTCGCGAGCAGAGCGAGGATCCCGAACCAGAGCCACCAGCGGTGGCGCACGAGAAGGGCCATGATTCGCCGCATCTGGAGCGGCTCTACCAGACCAGCGCGCCCCTGCCGCTCAGGCCCCCGGTATTCGCACCGGCCCGACCCCGCCGCGACTTGCGGGCGCCGTCGTCCACGGCCAAGGATCGACGCAAGGTGCCACGGAATCCCTTCCAAGATCCGGCAAGCGCGCATGAACCCGCGCCCGCTACCGCGCCCCCGAGTGGCGCGACGGCTGCCCATGGCGCGCTGGCGAACGCCCCGGGCGAGCCCTGTCCGCTCTGCGCCTCGACGAAATCACGCCGCCTCTTCCGCAAGCATGACTACGATCTGCGGCGCTGCGCCGGCTGCCGGCTGGTGCGGATCCATCCCCTACCCTCAGCCGAGGCCCTGGCGCGAATCTACGACGCCTCCTATGCGAGCGGGGCTTACGCCGGCTTCGCCCGCGCCAGCGATGTGCGCATGGCGACGGCACACGCGCGCGTCGCCACCATCCGGCCCCACGTTCCGCCGGGCCCGTGGCTCGACGTCGGCTGCTCGACCGGAGCTCTGCTCGCCGCCCTCACCGAAGTCGGACTCGAGGCCGAGGGCATCGAACTCTCGGGCGAGGCCGTGGCCCAGGCGCGCGCGCGCGGCCTCGCCGCGAGGTGCGCTTCGGCCGACACCTTCGAGCCGACCCGCCGCTACGCCTGCGTGACGGCGTTCGATCTGGTGGAACACCTGATTGACCCGGGCGCGTTCCTGTCGCGCCTGCGTGGCTGGCTCGTTCCCGGAGGACGCCTGGCGATCACCGTGCCTGACCTCGCGAGCCCGGCCGCGCGGCTGATGGGCCGGCACTGGCACTACTACGCGCCCCCGGTCCACATCACCTACTTCGACCGCGACACGATCGAACGAATGCTCGCGCGTCACGGACTTCATACGCTCTCGATCGCGACCTCGCCCAAGATCCTGACCATCGACTACGCGCTCGAACAGCTCCAAGTGCTCAGCCCCGCGCTGGGCCGAGTCATCGGGCCACTCGGCCATCTGCTGCCCAAAGGCCTGCGCCGCCGCCCGCTCCACTTCCCGGTCGGCGAGATCCTCGTGGTGGCGACCGCTTGAACACCCGCGTCACGACCGCGCCCGATCGGCGTGATCTCGCGCTGATGGTGCTCGTCGGTCTGGGGGCCATCGCTCTACAGCTCCCGATCCACGATCGCTGGGCCGCGCTGCTCGACGAGGGCTACATCCTGGCGATCGCCGACGACGTCAATCATGGTCGTGTTCTCTACCGCGACGTGATCGTCGATGCGCCGCTGCCGGGCGCCTTCCACCTGCTGGCCTGGTGGTTTCGCTTCGCCGGCACCTCGATCATCGCCTCGCGCTGGCTCGCCATGGGGGCCTTCGCGATCTGGGCGATGGCGGCGTGGGCCATCGCGCGGGCGGCTCTGCCGCGGTCGTGGGCGCTCGGCTTCGCGGCCCTGCTGGCGGTCTACCGCATCGCCGCCTTCCCGCACTGGCACATCTACAGCTACTCGCTGGTGGCAGCCACGCTCGTGACCTGCGCCGTCGCGACCACCGGGCGGGCGTGGCGCCGTGACCGCCCCGGCCTCTTCGCGCTGGCTGGCATACTCGCCGGTGCGGGCGTGCTCTGCAAGCAAGATTACGGGCTTGCGATCGTGGGCGCGCTCGGGCTGGCCCTGCTGTTGGCGCCGCTGGTCGAGCCGAATCATCCGCGCAGTGCACGCGCATGGCTCCGCCCGCCATTCCTGGTCGGACTGGGTGCACTGGCGCCGATCGTGCCGGCACTCGCCTGGTACGCGGCCCAGGGCGCGCTCCCGGCCCTCATCCGCCAGACCCTGTTCGTGCCCCTCTCGGGCGCGGCCCGCTTCGACTACACCCGCCTGCCCGCACCGTGGCCACTCTTCACCCAGGATCCCGAGCTGCGCGCCCAGATCGGGAGCTACTTGCCCTCCATCCTCGCCACGCTGTGGTGGGACCGGATCAACGCGAGCCCGTTCTGGCGCGAGGGCTGGCTCTGGGACGCGGGGCTCAAGCTTCTGTACTGGGCGCCTCTTGTGCTTTTTCCGCTTGCTGGCGCACTCTGGCTGGTGCGCAGCCGGAGGCAGGATCTCGCGCCGAACCGCGCGGCCGTCTCCGACGTCGCAGCGACCCCAGACCGTTTCCGGGGCTTCGCCGGACTCCTCCTGCTGGCCTGGAGTGGGGGCTTCCTGCTCGCCTTCAACCGCCCACGCGACTGGGTGCATCTCATGATGATCTATCCGCCGGCACTGCTGCTCGGTCTCGTGCTGCTGCGGGCTTCGTTCGCCGTATTGCCGCGACGGCTGCGACACCTCGCGACCGCCGCAGCCGTCGGCGTGCTGCTCGTCCTTCTGCTCACGGCCGGCACGCTGGCCCGCGACCTGCGGCGGGCGACCTCCTTCAGGCTCGCCAGCCCGCGCGCCGGCGTGTTCGTCGATGCGCGCAACGGGCCGATCATCGAGGACGTGCTGGCGGATATCGCGCACCAGCCGCCGCGCGAGACACTCGCGGTGTGGCCGGTGCAACCGATGCTCACCTTCCTCGCCGGACGCCGGCCGGTGGCGGGCTTCCACGTGCTGTGGCCGGTGCAGGAAAGTGACCGTGACGCCCGGATCGTCGCCGAACTCGAGACTACGCAGGCGCCGCGTCTCATCTACAGTCTCTCCCAGTTCCAGCATCTCGGCCCGGTGTCGCGCAACGCGCCCGAACTCTGGCGCTACCTGAACCGCGACTACGAGATCGACGCGGTCTTCGATCGCGAGCCGCATGGGCCTCTCATCACCGCCCTGGCACGACGCGCCGAGCCCCACGCCGCGGGCGAACCCACGCTGCCCGCGAGCGCCCTGCGCGAGCCCGCCGCGTGGCGCCTGTGGCCCTTCGGCACCGTGCTTGCGACCCCGATCGGTGGCACGACTAATATCGTGCTCGACGTGCCGCCCGAGGGGGCCGCGTTGACGCTTGCGTGGGGCGTCAATCCCGAACGCTGGCTCTCCGCCCATGCCGGCCCCTTCACCTTCCGCATCGAGGCTCTCGATCGCGCGCGAGGCGTGAGCGTGGCCCTCCTCGAGACCTCCAGCGATCCCTCGCGCGTGCTCGACGACCGGCGCTGGACGCCCGCCCGGATCGACCTGGCGCGCTGGGCCGGTGGCGAGGTCGAACTCGTCCTGCGCATCGACGCCGCTTCCGCCGTGGAGGATCCGCTCGGCATGGCCGGTTGGCGCGAGCCCCGTCTGGTGCCGCCGGCGAGTTGAGTTCATGCGGATCGATCGGCAAGCAACGTCGTGCGGAGCGACTCCGACGCGAGCATTGCCGTCCGGAGTTGATGGACAAGAGCCCGGTCGGGGAGCAGAGAGGTATCGGGAGGGACGGTGAACCAAGAGGAATCCGCAGCACCCGGTCACGCGCGCTCGCGCCGGCGCGAGGCTCTGTTCTGGCTCGCCGGGCTCACGGTCGCGGGCCTCGGGCTGACCTGGGTACGACAGCACTCCCAAGCTGGCCCCGCCCCTGCGGCGCGCCGCGACGTCGAGCGCCTCGATCTGCCGCGCTCGCGC
Source organism: Pseudomonadota bacterium (assembly GCA_005777805.1). Lineage (GTDB taxonomy): Bacteria > Desulfobacterota > Binatia > UBA12015 > UBA12015 > SXLG01. Next base: position 58,836 of record SXLG01000013.1, on the reverse strand, counting down.
TGGCGCGAGTTGCTCTCGCCCGCGGCCTACGCCGTCCTCTTCGAGGAGGACACCGAGCGTCCGTTCTCGAGCCCGCTCGACGAAGAAAAGCGTCCCGGCAGCTATCTCTGCGGGGCCTGTTTCCTCCCGCTCTTCGCGGCGGCCACAAAATTCGAAAGCGGCACCGGCTGGCCGAGCTTCTATGACCACCTGCCGGGGAGTCTCGGCACCAGACGCGACCTGGCCCTTCTGCTGCCGCGCACCGAGGTCCATTGCGCACGCTGCGGAGGACACCAGGGCCATGTTTTCGACGACGGGCCGCCGCCGACCGGGCTCCGTTACTGCATCAACGGCGTGGCGCTGCGCTTTGTCCCTGCGGGCGAAGCCCTGCCCGCGCTACGGGAGAAGGAATGATCAATCGACCTGCTACTGCCGCGATCGCAGCCGCACTCGCACTCCTCGCGACCGGCGCCACAGCACGCCCCGCAGCAGGGCCCGGCGACACGCCGTCCGTCAAGGATAGTCTTACGCGACCTTCCTCACTCGCCACAGCGTCGCCCTCGGACCGGCCGACCGCGGGCCCTGCCACCCAACCGGGCGCTGTCGCGCCCGAGCCTGCCCCCGCCCCGGACCGCGCCCTCGCCACCGTCGCCGGGGGCTGCTTCTGGTGCGTCGAGGAGGCCTTCGAACCCCTCGACGGCGTCGATTCGGTGACCTCGGGCTACACCGGCGGACACGTCAAGAACCCCTCCTACGACGCTGTCTCCGATGGTGGGACGGGCCATTTCGAGGCAGTGCAGATCGTCTTCGATCCGAGCCGGATCTCCTACGAGAAGCTCCTCGACGTCCTGTGGCACAACGTCGATCCGACCGACGGCGCGGGTCAGTTCTGCGACAAGGGTCCGCAGTACCGCAGCGCCATCTTTGTGCATAACGAGGGCCAGCGCCGCGCGGCCGAAGCCTCACGGCAGACGCTCGAGCGCTCGACCACACTCCCCGGGAAGATCACGACCGAGATTCTGCCGGCGACAACCTTCTACCCGGCCGAGGAAGACCACCAGGACTACGCGGCGAAAAACCCGATCAGCTACCGTTTCTACCGCACGAGTTGTGGCCGCGACCACCGCCTGCACGAACTCTGGGGAGAGCACGCGCCGCATTGAAGCGTGCCGCCGCGCTGCGCGAGATCGCCGGCCGGCGGCGCGCTCAGGCAGGCTCGGGCACGCGCGAGAACGCCGCGATGCCAATCAGGTAGATCACGAGCCCCAGGGCCAGCACGACGCCGAAGCCGAAGACCATGGCGAGAATGGTCGCGAGGACCGAAGCCATGACCGAGAAGAAGCCGTTCACGGCCCAGCACCAGGCGACATAGGCCTCGCCGTTGGGCCCCAGCCGCGACACGCTGCGCAGCCCGAGCGGCATGAGCGTGCCCAGGCAGATCCCGAGCGGCGCCAGCACCACGACCGTGACGACGATGCGCAGCCCGAGCGGCCAGCCAATCCCGAGGTCGACCAGGGGGTCAAGACCGAATTCGTAGAAGGTGACGAGCGCGCAGAGGGCGAGGCCGAGCGCCCCGTAGGCCCGGTTCCGCGCAGCCACCAGGCGTTCGCTGAAGAGGCTGCCGAGACCGGTCGAGATCAATAACGAAAAGAGTGTGACGGTCAGTGAATACGTCGGGTAGCCCAGGAAGAGCGTCAGCTTCTGGATCAGGCAAACCTCGATGAACATGAAGCCGAGGCCCAGCGCCGCGAAGTAGACGCCCGATTCGAGCTTAAAAGGCACGCTCGACCACAACCGGCGCGCCAGGATGAGCGGCGCCAGCAGGAAGGCCGCCGCCAGCAGGCCCGCCAGGACCAGAAACACGACCAGGAGGCGCTCGCCCACGCCCTCTTCGACGTTGTAGCGCTGCGTCCCGCTGCCCCCCAGCAAGGCGTCCTGGAAACGCACGAAATGCCAGAAGAACGGCGCATCGTCCGTGATTGGATGCACTTTATAGGGCTGACGCGCGTAGAACTGCTCGCGCTCGGCCCCCTCCAGCGTGATGGCGTCGGCGATCAAGCCACCCACAGCACCGCCCGGACCGGCCCAGCTCACGCGCGTGCCCGGCAACTCACCCGCTAGCTTGCGGAAGGCATCGACCGTAGCCGGTGCGAAGGGCGTCCGGCGCAGCAGGATCGTCGCGGTCTCGAGCCGGCCGAAGCCGGGTGACACCGCCACCAGGACGTGCCCGGCAAAGTCGCCGATGTCGAGATCGGCAAAAGCCTCGCGCGCGGTACCGAGGTAGCGCACGACGCGATTCGGCTTGACGTCGAAGTCGATCTCACCGAACTGAGCCGCGAGAATGCCCTCGGGTGAGAGGTGTTCGAGCGCGGTCTCGATCATCTCCTGCGTGTAGAGGTAGCTCTCCGAGAGGACGAAAGCGCCGGAGGTGGCGGCGTTCATCGCGGCATAGCTGTCCGGCGCGACGAACCAGATCAGGTCGAACTCCCGGCCCGAACCCTCGAGATACGAGCGCCCCTCGGCGTTGACCACCGTCACCTTCGGGTTCTCGGTGAGATGCCCGGTGAAATCGGCGAAGTGATCGGTGAGCAGCGAGATCGTCACCGGATTGAGTTCGATGCCGGTGATCTCCGAGGCCCCGAGTCGCAGCGACGCGAGGATTTCGTTGCCCCCCGCCGAGCCCACGATCGCGACCCGGGGTCCGGGCGCGAGCAGGCGGAACGGAAAGCTGCGATCGCTTCGGTCGTAGCGGCCGAGCGAGGCGACGTCGCCGTCCCAGGCGAGGATGGACGAGCCGATCAGCCCGTCGTGCACGAGGAACTTCGTCTCGGGATTCGTCGAAGGGACGGGCACCACATCGACGCGGAAAACCGGGCTCCAGCGCGAGAACTCGGCCTCGACCCTGGCCCCCCCCTTCACCCGGTCACGCACCGGATCCGGGAATTGATCCGCGACGAACACGGCCCCACTCGCGAGCGCGACCACGGCCGCGATCGGCACCAGACGCGAGGCGCCGGCCCGGGCAGCGAAGCGCAATCCCGTAGCACCGAGAATCGCCGCCGAGAGGAATACCGTTCCGGGAGGGGTGACAAAAATCAAGGCCGGAATCACGAGCGCACAGCCGAGTGCTGCGCCGATGAGATCGGCGAAATAGAGCCTGGCGATGCGTTCGGTCTCACTGGCGAAGATCTTGGCGAGCGCGATCCCGGCGGCCAGAAAGGGGACGAAGACCGCGCTCACGACGACGGCGAGCTTGATCGCTTCGCGCGCGGGGAAGCGTCGTTCGCCACGCGCGAAGAACATCACCATGTGCAGCAGGTGGAGCGGGACTGCGACCGCCAGCGCATAGCTCGCCAGCGCGCCGAGGCTCGCGATCCCGGCGCAGACAATGATGACCTGCTCGAGAGAGGCACGCCGCAAACGCTCGGAAAGAGCGACCAGCACGCCTCCCGAGCCGAGTCCGAGCAGGGCGACACCGATGACCAGATAGGTGAAGTAGTAGACGAGCTTGAACGAGAAGACCCGGGTGTAGCTCACCTCGAGCAGGATGACGCCGAGGGCGAGCAGGAAGGTTTCGAGTTGGACTCGGCGCATCGGGCTCGGCGGAGCTACCCTTCCCTGCCGCGAGTGTCCAACTCGCCCACACCTCTGCCCGCACTCCTGCTCACCCGCGCCACAGCGCACGGCCCGCCCGAGGGGACTCGCGCGGAGGTGCGCATCGATCGTATCTGCGGAACTCGCCCGCATCCGCGCGTCGGCCTCCCGCCCGCTGCCCCGCGCCGACGCGCCAATCGTGCCCGGAGAACTCGCCTGCGGATGCGAGTGGAGGCCTCGCCAGCCGTCCAGCGCCGACAGCGCATCCTGTCCGTGGGACTCGCGAGCAGTGCCTCACCGGCCCCGCGGCACGGGCGCGCGCATTCGCTCCGCGAGAAACGCTGCGGCTTGCTCGCGGACTGCGGGCTGCTCGATCAGGTCGTGGCCGAGATCAGGCCATTGCACTTGCTGTGCGCGGGGCCCGCGCCGTACACCCTCGGCCACCGGATGCAGCCCGAGGCCGTCGGTGAGATGGCCCATCAGGCCTGGGTAAATTACATAATCTCGCCCGCCGCCAATCAGGAGGAGCGGGCCGTGGCTCGTGGCGCCGGTACGCCGGCTTGTGAAGGCCAGCGGATCGACGCCACCGCCGGCGAGCGCGTAGGGCAGCGCCACGCGGGAGGCGAATTCCCACTGGAAGGGATCGACCGCGCAGAGGCCGGGCGCGGTACAGCGCCCATCCATCTGGCAACTGTGGCCGTGGTCGGGGCCGTCGAGACACGTCATGAAGGACGCTCCGAGACGCGAGGAAATGTGCAGCATGAGCCAACCGGTGACGTCGCCACCGGGGGCCAGCGCCACCATCGCGCCAAGCGCTGGTTCGACAGACCGCGCCATCACCCCAACCATCGCCCCCAGCGAGTAGCCGAGATAGCCCACGCGCTCGGGACGGAGGCGCTCTCCCGCCGCAAGCGGCACTCCGCAGGTGCGCAGGGCATGAACCGCCGCCACTACATCGACCACCGACTCGAGCAGATGGGCACCGAGCCGCGCCGGATCGAGCGGCTCGAAGAAGCCGGCCCCGCCGCTGCCGCGCGCACCGTGCTCGGGCAGATCGATCGCGACCAGCGCGATCCCGCGCGTGGTCAGGGCGGAAGCGAAGCGGCGCAGCATCCGCTCGGCGCGTCCGGCATGACCATCGACCGTCAGCACGACCGGCGTCGCCGGGCCCGCACTCTCGGGCAAGGCCACGAGCCAGCGCAATTCGACCAGACCGGGCGTGGGGCTCGGCGCGCGAGCCGTCGCAGACGCGGCTCTGCCCTCCGGCTCGAACGCCGGATCGGATGGCACGTCGAGAAGGTCCTGACGATCGACCGTCACGGTCGTCGCACCCCCCGGCCCGAACGCCGGATCGACCGGTGGCGCCGGCGCAAGCCAGCTGCCCTCGACCAGCCTCGCCACGCCCGGCTCTCGTCGCCAAAAGAATCCGTCGACGCCGATCTCTCGCGACGGCGCCTCGGCACACGCGAGCAGCCGCGCCGCCCTCGCCGCCGGCGCGAGACGGCGTGGCCAGTCGACGGTGCGAAAGACATGCGCGGCCTCGCCCGCGCGCAGCGCCCGTGCCGGCACGAAGCGCGCGTCCAGCGTGCCGATCTCGCTCGCGGCGAGAGGCTCGGCAAGGCGCACGACGAACCCCGCAAAAACGTCGAAGCCGGGTCCACCATCGGCTTCGGCTTCGAGCCGGGCCGCGAGTGCGGCCACCGCGCCGGGCTCGAAGCCGAGTTCGTTGCCCACGAGCGCCCCGGCCAGCAACTCGGCGAAGGCTCCGCGCGTCACCTCGGGCGAGGTCTCGCCGCGCGGCAAGACCTCGCTCACCGCAGCCGGATGTCCGCCTCGCTCGACGACAAGACCGTAACGCCGTCCGGCGACGAGCGGCACCAGCGGCTGCACGCGCAGCGTGCGTCGGTCCGGGAGCAGATCGAAGCGTGCGTCGATGCGGCCTGCGGTGGCGACCGGACTCGTCCCGTCCCGTCGCCGCGCGATCCGCCCGATGCGGGCCGCCGCGTCGGCCGCGAGCGAGCCGAGGCGGCCGGCGAGCGCCCGCCGCAACGGATCGGTGCGCTCCCGCGCCGTCTCCGCATAGAGCCGCGCGAGCGCGACCGAGCAGGTTTCGAGCGCCGCACGATTATTTTCTGCTTCACCGCGCAGGCGACAGCTCGTGAGTGCACCGCGCACCGGCTCCGGCAAGCCGATCTGGGCGCCCAGCGTGAGCGCCCTGTCGGCCGCCTCGGTCGCCGCGGCAAACGCGGCCTCGGGAGAAGTTCCAGGCGGCGGATCGACGGACGCCCCGGATACGCCCGCAGATCGTGCATCGACCGGCCCGAACAATACGAGAGCCCCCACGGCGCCCAGCACCGCCCGCACGGACTGACGCCGGCGACATCCGCACCGCACAGCGGCGCTAGCTATCGGAGGCCGCTGCGGTGACGCAAACCGGTGCGGACGACCCCACCGGCGAGAGAACCGCACGAGTAAGGACAGAGGTCACCCGGGAGCCGGAGCCTTTCAACGAAGCTGTGCGAGCGGGTCGGTGCATTTCGTGCACTGCTTGGTCGCTCAGGACCAGCGCGATCGCGTCGGCATGATCCTGCGGCAGCCTGTTGGTCGTTGCGGGCATGTTGATCCAGACCGCCCTGGGCCGCGCGGCGGCGACCGCGGGCGCAGGCGACCACTGTGCCCGTCGCGTTGCCAGAGAGGGCCAGCGTCGCAGCCTGCTCGGTCCGCGGAGCCCACCCGAACGACTCCCCGACCGACTCCCCCGCCACGTTGCGCGCGCCGGCGCGGGCGTGCCAGCATCGCGCCGTGCCGGCCGACGCCCCCGCCCCAGCACCGCGCGCGAGCTTCGGGCAACTGTTGCGGAACTATCGCCGCTCGGTCTCGCCCGGTCGCATCGTCAAGGTGCTGCTCGAGGAGTACCTCGGCACGTTGCTGCGCTCGTGGCCCGGCGTCGAGGGCTTCGCGCTGCGCTACGCGCTCTACAAGCTCATTTTCCGTCAGCTTGACGGGTTCTGTTACCTCTACCCCGGCGCCCGCCTGTCCCATGCCTACGGCATCGCCGCCGGCCGCAACCTGATGATCAACGCCGGCGCTTTCGTCTACGGCCGCGGCGGCCTCCGCATCGGCGACTGGGTGATGATCGGCCCGGGGGCGGTGATCGTGACCTCGCAGCACCGCTTCGACGACCCGCGCGTGCCGATGATGTTCCTGGGTCACGCCGAAGCACCGGTGACCATCGGCAGCGACGTCTGGATCGGCGCCAACGCGGTCGTGCTGCCCGGGGTGCGGATCGCCGATGGCTGCGTGGTGAGCGCCGGCGCGGTCGTCACCCACGATACCGAGCCTTGGTCCATCGTGGGCGGGGCGCCAGCCCGACGGATCGGCGAGCGGCCGCGCTTGCCCGACGGAACCCCGACCGATCGGCCGTCCGCACCGGACGGATCGTGGCCGAGGCCGACAGCGCGCCCCGGCCCAGGCTGATTCGTCCGGTGTGGCCAGGGGTGGGGGCCGCGAACAACCCGAGAGGTCCGGCGCGACCCACCCCGATGGCTCGATCTGGCTCGGCGTGGGGTCGCACCCGGGGCTCTGGCGTGGCGATCTTTCGGGTTCGGCCCGCGCCCCGATCGTGGTACGGAGGTTGGCCTCGCCCCTTCCACCTTCATGCTCGCGTCCGCACAGTCCCGCCGCACCTTGGTGATCATCCCGGCCTTGAACGAGGCCCGCTCGATCACCCGCGTCGTCGAAGCGGTGCGCGGCGCCGACGGCGCACTCGACATCTTGGTGATCGACGACGGCTCGCACGACGAGACCGCGACACTGGCACGGCAGGCCGGCGCCCAGGTCGCCTCGCACCCCTTTAACCTTGGCTACGGCGCAGCCCTCCAGACCGGGTACAAATGGGCTCTGGCGCACGACTACTCCTACGTCGTGCAGCTCGACGCCGACGGCCAGCACGACCCGGCGTTCCTGCCTCGGCTGCTCGAACCCCTGCACCAGGGCACGGCCGATCTCGTGATCGGCTCGCGCTTCCTCACCGACTCCGGCTACCGCATGGATGCCGCCCGCAATGCCGGGAGACTCTTCCTGCAACGCCTGCTGCGTGCCTTCGGCGGACCACGGATCGCCGACCCGACTTCGGGCTTGCAGGCACTACGGCGCCCGGTGATCGAGTTCTGCTGTCGCGACTTTTATCCGAGCGATTTTCCCGACATCGACGTCCTGCTGGTGCTGCATCGCCGCGGCTTCCGACTGGTCGAGGTGCCGGTCACGATGGCCCCGAGTCCGGCCGGCCGCAAGACGATGCACGCCGGCCTGAAGGCGCTGTACTATCCCTACAAGATATTGCTCGCGACGGTGCGGGCCTGGCGGCTCACCGCCAGCGCGCTGCGCTCGTGACCGGGCAAGGGAGACTCCGTTCATGAAGCCCACTCTGCTCAGCCCGGAGAACCTGCGCGCGCTCGCGTTGAGCCAGCCCGAGGGTGCGGCGACCCGCATCGTCGGCCTGGTGGTGTGCGCGACTTTCCTCGCCGCCGTCCTGTGGCTCGTGCAACGCGGACGCCTGCGCGAGGAGTACACCCCGATCTGGACCGGCGTCGCCGTCGCCATGATGGTCGGGATCGCGTGGTTTGACTCGGTGCGGTTTCTGACCCACCTGGTCGGGGCGTGGACGCCGAGTTCGACCCTCTTCTTCTTCGGACTGCTCTTCCTGCTCGTGGTCTCGTTGAACTACGCCGTCCGCCTCTCCGGCATGAGTCTCCAGGTGAAGCTGCTGGCGCAGGAAGTCGCTCTCCTGCGTGCCGAGCTCGCTGGCCGCAGAGAACCCGGCGACGACGCGAACGAATGAGCGACGCCCAGAGCCCATTCTGGGAAGCCGGCGGACGTTACCGCCCGGCCGCGCATCCGGTCGTCGAGATTTTTGCCCGGCAGCGCATCCGACACCTGGCGGCGCACGGCCTGCTGCGCGACGTGCGGCGCGTACTCGACGTCGGTGCGGGCAGCGGCTTCTCCAGCGCCTTCTATCCGGCGGGCATCAAGGTCGTCGCCTGCGACTATGCCGGCGGAATGCTCGCCGCGAATCCAGTCAAGGGCCGTATCCGTGCCGAGGCAACGGCCTTGCCCTTCGAGCGCGGGGCCTTCGACCTCGTGACCTGCTGGGAGCTGCTGCACCACCTCGACGAACCGCGTGCCGCACTGGCCGAAATGTGGCGCGTGGCACGGCGACGCATCGTCGTGTTCGAGCCCAACCGCATCCACCCCGGTCATCTCATACTGGCACTGACCCGGGCCGAGGAACGCGGCACGTTGCGCTTCAGCCCGGGTCACCTGCGCCGCCTGATGCAGGCCGCGTGCGGGCGACTCGACCGTCATGAACGCTGCGGCCTGTTCTTCCCCAACGTGACCCCGCTTGCCCTCGCGCGGCTGATGGATCGGTTGCCCTACCGCATGCCGCTGGTCGGCATCTCGCAGCTCGCCGCCGCGGAGAAAGAGTGAACGCTCGCCCGGCTCGCGGCACGCAGGTGTGGCGCTGGGCCGCGGCCGCGCTCGTGTTGCTGGCCGCGGCCCTGCTCGTGGTGCGCGAGGTGCTGCCCGATCCGTTGCGGCTCTTGCCCTGGCCAGCGCGACTGGCCGAGCACGCCGTGCCCGGCCTCGACCGGCTCGACCACTTCGACCAGCAGATGGTCGTCGCGACGGTGGCGCGCAATGCGCGTCTCCTCGTGGAAGATCCATTTTCGGTGCGCGACGAGGACGGCCCGTGCTTTCCGATGCCGCGCGCCTGGACGCTCGGCGAGCATATGCTCGGATTCGGCCTGCTCGCCGCGCCCGCGTGGGCCCTCGGCGCCGAGCCGATCCTCGCCTTCAACACGGCCTTCGTGGCGGCCTTGTGGATCGCCGGCCTGGCGATGCTGGCGCTCTCGATCCATTTCACCGGATCGCTGGGGGCGGCGCTGGTCGCGGCCCTGGCCTTCCTCCTCGTGCCCGACCGGCTGGCCGACCCGAGCCACCCCTTCGTGCACGGCGACCTGTGGGCACCGCTCGTCCTGCTCTTCCTGCACCGCAGCGTGGTGCGAGCGCGGCTGCGCGACGCTCTCGGGCTCGCCACGGTCTCTGTGTTGACCCTGGGCGAGAGTCTCTACCCCGTGCTGGCCACCCTGCTGCTCGGTGGCGTGTACGCACTCTTCCTCCTGCCCCGACGCCGCCGCGGCCTCGCCACCACGTTCGGTCTGCTCGCGCTGGCGGGACTCCCCGTCGCCGCCGCAGCCGGCTGGCTCTACGGGCCCTACCTGGAGACCGGCGCGACGTGGCCGATTCTGAGCCGACGAGCCTCGATCCTGCTCGATCCGGCAACCCTGCAGCCCGGCGCGGAAGGGTTCCCCGGACCCATCGTCTTGACGCTCGCCTTCGTCGCCCTCGCCGACCGTCTTCGCGGCCGGCGCACCTGCGGCGGTGAAGGCCGCCCGGGCGATGACACAGGCACGTGCGGCGCTGGCACCGGCGCGCACGGCGACGCCGCGCACACCTGGGGCGGCGGCGACGACCCGCGCCTTGCCTGGTTCGCCGGCGGCCTGCTCTGCCTGTGGTGTGCCATGCGCACGCTCGTGATCCCCGGCACGGCATGGGCTCTGCCCTCGCCGCTGGTGGCGCTCGCCCACTTGGTGCCGGGACTCGCGGCCGTGCGCGGCCTGGCGAACCTGCGGCAGGGCTTTGATCTCGCGCTGGCCGCGCTGGCCGGATTCGGCACTCTCGTTCTGCTCGAATTTTTTCACGGACGAGCGCGCCGCCTGGTCGCCATCGGCACGGCACTGGCCCTGCTGGCGTTCGCCCTCTCGAGCACGCTCGGCCGGCCGATCTGGGGCCGCACGCTGCGCCTGCGCGCCTGGGACGCTCGCCCGCCCGACGACGAGATCGCCCTGTGGCGCGCATTACCCGAGGGTCCGGTGGTCGATCTGCCGCTTCCGGTCCACGAGCCCCGCGCCCAGCGACTTGACGTGGCCGAGCACCTGCTGCTCTCGGCGTGGGCCCGGAACCCGCTCGCCGGTTGCTACAACTCCTTCAGTTCGCCCCTGATCGAGCAAGTCGAGACGCTGGCGAGCGAACTCCCCTCGGCACCCGCCGCGCAAGCACTCCGTGCGCTCGGTTTCCGCTCGGTCGCGCTGCGGCGCGATCTCGCCGGGGCGAGCCCGGGCACAGACCTCGGCGCGCGCTGGTCAGATGCGGCAGTTCAGGCGGGCGGCCTCGCTCCACTCGGTCAGACCGCACGAGTCGAAACCTGGACACTCGGCCCGGCGCCCGCACGCACCTCCGACATCGCGACGCTCGCGGCGCCACGCACTCCCGGCAGCACCGGGCGCAAGCGTCTACTTCCCGGCAACCCGCGCCGTATTCCCATCGAATTCACGACAGACCTGGAGAGCGGCCGGCCCCGGGTCTTCGTGCACCCGGCGCTGGCCGCTCGCGCCACACCGCCCGTCGCGGGAATCGAGCCCGCCGACGGACGCGACACCGTCGACAAAACCCCCGACACGCACGTCGAGTCTCTTTCCGCTGGGGCCGGGCCACACGGGGAGCCCGACACTGCGGCAGAGGCCCGGCGCACGCCTCTCGCGCCCCAGGCGGTACGGCTCGTGTGGCGTACCCCCGGCGGCCGCATCGTCCTCGCCGAGGAGACCCACGCCCTGCTGCCGCTCGCGGTGGCGCCCGGTGGCCGGCTGCGCACGTGGCTCGACGCCCGCGTACCGTTCGCCGACGGACCGCATGACGTCGATCTATTGACGCGCGACGGCGACCGCCCCCTGGGACGCGCCTTCGTCGACATCCTTCCCTACGAGAAGGCCTTCGGCCCCACCGGCACGCTGGTGTTGCTCGACGCGACCTTCATCGCCGACGAGATCTTGCCGCGCGGCGCCCCGCCTCTACCACGCTCGGGCGCCGCGTTGCCGCTGCTGCCGACTCCGGCCGGAAATAAAAAATTAGGCCGAATGCCGGGACAGCTCGAGCTGCACTGGATCACCCGCAGGGGCGAGCTCGCGGGCACAGTCTCCCTCCTCGACCCGCCAGAGTTCGAAGCCGGAGATGAACAGGTCGTGGTTCGCGCGCTTGCCCCGCCACTCAACGCGGGCGTCTATCTGGTGGCGCTGGTCGAGGCGGCGCACCCGAGCGTCATGCTCGCGGGGGCCGGCGTGACGCTCGATGGTGAACCCAGCGTCTCGACGCGCGGGCCAGAGGAAAGCTCCGTGCCCGGTACCGCCCGCGCGCTTCCCGAGCCGATCCCTGGCACGGCAGAGTCTACTTTGGATCTCCCTTCGGCACGGGCCCGATAGGATCGTGCGCGTGGCAATCGATCGAAACGGCTGCGCGAGACATGCCGTAGTGCCCCCGCCGCGGGCCCGATAGGATCTTGAGATGTCGGCACGCCCCGTTCGATTGCTGGCACGCGCCCTGGCCCTCGGCGTCGCCGCCACGCTCGCCTCCCGGCCGACACTCGCGGCCGCGCCACGGCCAGCCCCGCCGTCCCCCGTCGCCGAGACGCGCAACCCCTCTCCGGCGGCGCCAGCAGAGTCCCGCGCCGCGCCACCAGCGCTCGATCTCCTCGTCGCGGCCGGCGATGACCTGATCGCATTGCCGCGCGCGAGCGAACTCGCGATTCGCGGCGCGCACGGCGAAGCTCGCGCGGTCCTTGCCACGACGGTGGGGGCCGAGATCCGCCTGCCCGCGCTCGAGATGCCGGCGCACGCCTGGCTCGACACCGGCTTCGCCGCGTCCTCGATGGTCTTCCTCAGCGAACTGCCGCAGCTTGCCGAGCCGCTCGAGGTCGAGATCGTTTTCGTCCCCGAGGACGATGGTGACGAGACCCTTCTGCTCGCGCGCCGCATCGACCTGCGCCGCCAAGAGAGCGATCGGCGCTGGTGGGACGAACGCCTCGACCTCGGCGCGCTGGCCGGGCGCCGTGGCCGCATCGTCCTGCGCTCGCGCAACCTCGGCGCGGCCGCGCCCGCACACCCGGTCGCGTTGCTGTGGAGCGCCACCCGCCTGCGCACCGGGGAAACCCGCTCCGCCGCGCACAATCTTTTATTGATCACAATCGACTGCCTGCGCGCCGACCATGTCGGGAGCCACGGCTACGGGCGCGACACCACACCGGTCATCGACGCCCTGGCCCGCGACGGCATCCGCTTCGCCGCCGCCCACGCCAACGCGCCCATGACCCTGCCCTCGATCCCGCAGCTCTTCACCTCGCGTCTCCTCCCTGGGCCACGCGACCCAACGCTGACCGAGCCCATCGCGCGCCAGGGCATCGCCAGCGCCGCCATCGTCAACAACGCCTGGATCCCGCTCTGGCTCGCGAGCGATCTGCACGGCAAACCACCGCGGACTTTCGATCGTCTCCTCTCCGGCACGCTCGATGCCCGCCAGATCACCGACGCGGCCCTGCACTGGCTTGACGAGCACGGGCACGACCGCTTCGCGCTCTACCTGCACTACCTCGATGCCCACACGCCCTACGCGCCCCCCCGCGAGTGGATCAAGGCCTTCGCCGAGCCCGACTACTCAGGCCCCGTAGCCGTACCCTTTTCCGACGTGGAGGGGGCCGATGCCGGCCGCTACGACGCGCGTGACCGCCGCCACATCGTGGCGCTCTACGATGCGGCGATCCGCTCGATCGATGCGCAGCTCGCCCGTCTGCTCGACTGGCTACGCCTGCACCAGCGGCTCGAAGAGACCCTGATCGTGATCACCGCCGACCACGGCGAGGAATTCTGGGAGCACGGCCGCTTCTTCCACGGCCAGAGTCTCTTCGAGGAACTGCTGCACGTGCCACTCGTGATCCGCTTGCCCGGTGCCGGCCCCACGGCGAGGAATCGGGTCGTGGAGCGTCCCGTGCAGACACTCGACCTCGCCCCGTCGATCCTCGACTGGCTTGGCCTTCCGATCCCGGCGGGCTTCGAGGGACGCCCCCTGGCCCAGGTCCTCGCAAACCCCGCCCTGCCCGCCGACCCACTGCTCGCGACCGCCACGCAGGCCCAGTACCCGGCTCGCTTCGCGAGTCGGATCGGCGATCTCAAATTGATCGAGGGTCTCGACCACTCGACGCGCGAAATCTTCGACCTGCGCGCCGATCCCACCGAAAAGCGCCCCCGACCGGCCGACGAGGTTGCTGCCGCCGCCCGCGCCACGGCGGTCCTCGAACAGGCTCGCGCCCCGCTGCGCGAGCGCGGCGTGCAGGCCCGATGGGTCGCCGCCAAGTCGGGCCCCGTGGCGCTTGTCCTGCGCAGCCGGCCGCACAGCGGCAGCTTCGTCACGCTCGATCGCCATCCCGGTGCGCAGCCGCTCCGGCTCTCACTCTCCCCCGATGGCACCACTCTGAACGCGCGTGCGGAAACCAGCCCCGACACCACGGCGGGGTTCCGCTTCGATCGCACCGTCGATCCGTCGGGCAAGAGTCCGCGCGACCTGATCCTCGTCGCGCTCGCAGACGCGACGGCCGGGCCGCTGGTGGTCGAACTCGGCGCCGACGCCGGCAGGCTCGAACGGGCGCCCGCGACTGCCGGGGCTGCCGCCGCTGGCGGGATCGAGGTCGATCTCCGCGACCCGCGCCTGGAGACAACCCAGGCGCCGACCTGCCCGGCACCGGAAGTTGGCATCAAGCTCTGTCTTTGGAGAGGACGCGGCGATACCCCCCTCGCCCGCCCCGGAATCGGCGACCCCGAGGTTCGCCGCAGGCTGGAGGCTCTCGGCTATGTCACCGACTGAGACGAGCGCCACGCCGACCGGCAGCGGCAGCCCCGCCCCGAAGTCCAGCACACCCGGTATTTGCGCGAGCGACGCCACGCCCGGGCGGACCCGCGCCGGCGGTCTGCGCGGGGTCGGCGAAGCGCTCGTAGCCCTGGCCTTCTACGCGCTCGCCGTGCCCTGGCTGCTGCGACCCTGGTTCGGCTCCGCGGCCCTGTTGCCGCACTCGCCGGGCCCGATCGGTGCCATGGCCAACGCCGACCTCCTGCTCAACCTGTGGATCCTCGCCTGGGTCGCGTGGGCCGCCCTGCACGATCCGTCACATCTGCTCGACGGCAACATCTACCACCCGCTGCCGGGCGCGATCCTCGGCTCGGAAAATATGCTGGCTCATCTGCCCTTCACCGCCCCCCTGCTGGCGCTGAGCGGCGACGCCGTAACCATGTTCGAGGGCTTTCTCGTCGAAAGCTTCGCTCTCGCCGGACTCGGCATGTTCCTCTACGTGCGCCACCACACCGGGAGCTTCACCGCCGCATTGCTGGCCGGAGCCGCCTACACCTTCACGCCCCTGCGCGTGAAGACGCTGCCGCAGCCGCAGTACCTCGGCACCGCCTGGCTGCCGCTGGCCCTCCTCGCCGTCGATCTCTGGTTCGAGCGCGGCCGTCGGCGCTGGCTCCCTGGCCTCGGGGCCGCACTCGCCCTCCAGGCGTTGTCGTGCGTCTATCTCGGTTTTTTTACTTTCATCGCCGTGCCGGTCTACGCCGCAACCCGCCTCCTCGGGGCTCCGCGCCGCTGGCGCGCCGGCGTGGGCGTACTGCTCGCCACGGCACTGGCCTCGCTGGCCCTGCTGCCGGCGGCACTGCCCTACCTCGAAGGTCGTGGTCAAGGGAGAATCCCGGCCTTCCCGCCGGAGTGGATCCGGGCGTTCTCGTGGATGCCCTGGCAGTACTTCTCGTTCGAGTTCGTCGGCCGGGCCGGCCCGGTGACACTGCTGGTGGTGGCGATCGGCCTCGTCGGACGCAGGTTCGGGCGGCCCCAACCAACGGGGAGGGCGAGCGGTGCCCAGTTGCTCTCGCCGGCCGTGGGGCTGGCGAGCGTGGCGCTGGTCGGGGTGGTGCTCTCTGCGGGGCCGGATTTCGTCCTCCCCGGTGGGGGCGTCATGCCCCTGCCCTACAAACTCCTGTACGCATGGGTGCCGGGCTTTTCGTCGATGCGCGGCCCCGTCCGATTTTCGCTGCTTGTCGCGTCGATGCTCGCCGCGCTGGCGGGACTCCTCGCCGCACCGCTGCTCGATCGAATGCGACCCGCGGCACGCCTGCTCGTGGCGTCAGCCCTCGCGCTCGCCTGCCTCTGGACTGCCGCCCCGCACCCCGCCCCGGTGGAAGCTTCGGGACTCGGCGCGTCGGCGGCGGCGGCGCATCGCTGGCTCGAGCACCACGCCGCGGGCGAAGCCGTGCTCGAGATCCCCGGACCGACCGGCGCCGACGATCCAATCGGCAATTTGCGCAACGCCCGGGCCATGGTCGCCAGCACGCAGGCCTTCTGGCCCTTGCTCAACGGCTACACCGCCTACCCGCCGCCGGCCGCCGGCCTGATCGCGGCCGCGGTGCGCGACCTGCCCGACGCGACGGCACTCGACCGGCTGGTCGCGCTGACTCATCTGCGTTGGATCCTGCTGCGCGGGGACGCTCTCACCGCGCCCGAATTGGCGCGCTGGGCCATGCCTCTGCCGCGCCGGCTCAGCGTGGTCGAAACCTTCGCTGGAGACCGGATCCTGCGGGTTGATGACGACGCGACGGGGACGGAGCCCGACCTAGCGGCAGCGCTGGCCATACGCTCGGCGGCGCTGCACGACACCACGCTGGAGGGCACGCCACGCGCGCCGCTGCCCGCAGCCTGCCGCCGCAACATCGACCTGGTGGATGTCGTGGTGCCCGAGCGCTTGAGCCTCATTCCGGTGGCCGTGCGGGTACCTCTCATGCTCGTCAATCATAGTGATTGCGCCCTGCCGGGGGCCGACGCACGCCCCGAGGGCCTGGTGGTTCTGCGACATCGCTGGCACGGACCCGACGGGCGAATCGTGCCGACTCGGCTCGAATCGAGGCTCGCTTTCGACGTGCCGGCGCATAGCCGTCAACCGGTCTCGCTGCTGCTGCTGCCACCGCCGGCGGCGCACGGCCGCTGGCGGCTCGAGATCGCGCTCGAGCAGGTCGGCGTCGACCAACCCCTGGCGCGGGTGTTCGCAGGGGTGGAGATCGGCCCGCCGCCGAGCGGGAGCCACTGAGCCTCGCCGGCGTTGCCTTGCGGGCCGCGATCGCGGAAACATTCCACCCGAAGCCGATGCCGCTCGACTCCACCTATTCGCTTGACGGCCCTCGCCTCGTGGGGGCCCGTCGCCGTGGCCCGCGCCTCGCCGCGGCCACCCTCGGGCTCGTCGCCGCGCTGGCGCTGGCGCGCCTCCGCTCGGGCATCGAAGGTGGGCCGCTTTGCGTCGGTGACGACGCGGCTCTGCTGGTCGCAAGCGACGACGTGGGCTGGACCTTCGCGCCTGGGCTCACCGCACAGGTGCGCTCCTGCACGGGCGGCTTCGCCACGCCCCTGCGGATCAACGCCGAGGGCCAGGCCGACCAACCTTGGCCAGCAACACCGCGGGCCGACGAGGTGCGGGTGCTCGTGCTCGGCAACGAGACCGCCGATGGCTTGATGGTGGCGCGCGAGGATCGGCTCTCGACGCGCATCGCACTCCTCGCCGACCGGACGCTCGGCCGCCGCGTGGCCGGAATCAACGCAACGCTACCCGGTTATGCGACGGCCCAGCAGCGACGCTGGCTCGAAGCGCGCGGCCCGCGCTTCACACCCGCTCTGGTCGTCGTGCTGGTCGATCCGGAGGCCGACCTCGCCGCCACGGTGTCACCACCACGAGCCCGGCCGGCACCCGCCGACGGCGAGGACCTGCTGCCCCCGGCCAGCGGCCTGGTCGATCTCGCCGGCCATGGGCCTCTGCGCGACGACGATACCGCGGCGCGATCAACCGCAGTTCGCATCGAGCGGCCCGCACCACTCGTGTCCCCGGCCGAGCGCAAGCCTGCCCGCGCGCAACTCGCCCGCGAAATCACGTCACTCGCCCGTGCCGCCGCTGCACAGGACGCGCGACTCGCGATCCTGATCGCACCACCCTGCCCGCTTGCGGAAACGGCCCCCGACGACGATCTCTGCGCGGCCCTGGCTGGCATCGCGCCCTGCGCCGATTTGACACCGGCCTTCGCGGAACATGCGGCGGCGGTCGCCACGACCGAACTCTGCGTGCCGGGCACGCGGCGCTGGGGCCGGGACGCCCATTTCCTGGCGAGCCACGCGGTCTGGGATCTGCTCGACGCACGCGGCCTCTGGCCCGCAGGCGTCGTGCGCGGGCACCGCCTGTGACCGGGGCCAGCGTCATGAATCTTATCGGCGGCGAGCTGTGGGATCTCGGCGTCGGTATCTTCGAGGCCCGTCACAGCCTCTTCGCTCGGGTCGTCCTCTACGGCGCGCTCGCCTGCGCACTCGGCATCGCGCTGGCGCCGCTCGGGAGGCGGGGGCGCGAGTGGGGGCTGGTCGGGCTCTCGGTGGCGAGCCTGGCTCTGCTCGGCTCGCTGCCCGTGACGGCGGTCGCGCTGGCCTTCTCGCTGGCCTTCTTTGGCTGCATCGAGCGCGTGCCCGGCCGCGCCGGAACGTTCGCCGCGAGTGCGCTCGCCCTCCTGCTTCTCCTCTATCCCGCGTTCTTGCCGGAGGCCTGGTTCACCGGCAACACGAGCCACATCCGCGAGTTCTGGGCGTTTGCGACCAACGTCTGGTGGCTGCGCTGCGTGGCCTATCTGGTCGACCGCAGGAGCCGTGGCGTGGCGCCGCGGACGCTGCGCGAGTTCCTCCTCGCCACGCTCTTCTTCCCGACTTTCGTCAATGGCCCGATCGAGACGACCGAACAGATGGCAGCAAGCCGCGGGAGCGGTCCCGCGGTCGACACCTGGGCGGATCTGCGCGACTGGCTGCGCGCCGCGGGACCGCTCGTGGGACGGCTCTTGTTCGGCTGCCTCAAAGTCATGATTGGCGGCTTCTATCTCGGCCGAGCCAGCGATCTCGTCTTCGCCACCGGCGGTGGCGGCGTCACGGTGGAACGCCTCTGGCTCTGGGTCTTCGAGCTCTATTTTCAGTTCTACATCGTGTTCTCGGGCTGGACCGACGTCGCGGTGGCGCTCGGTCGCCTGCTCGGCTTCGCGACGATGGAGAACTTCGACCGGCCCTGGCGCGCGCGCTCGGTGGCCGAGTTCTGGCGGCGCTGGCACATCTCGTTCGGCGTCTGGCTGCGCAACTACGTGTACATCCCGCTCGGCGGTAATCGCCGTCACGTCGCGTTGAACGTGCTGGCGGTCTTTGTCGCGAGTGGACTCTGGCACGTCTGGGGGGCGCTCAAGGTCCTCGGGCCCGGCACCTACCCGCCCTCGGCGTGGCTCGGCTTCATCCTGTGGGGTCTGGCCAACGGCCTCGGCGTGCTCGCCGCGCGCTGGTGGAACGACTCGCCCACGCGCTCAGGTCTCTTCCGCGGCGTCGCCGCGCCCCTGCGTCACGCGGCCGCACGCGCGATGGCCTTCATCTTCGTCTCGATCGCCTGGGTGCCGTTCTTCCTGCCGCCCTGGCTCGGCCTCGGGAGCTGCGGGGAGATCCTCTGGCGGCTCCTCTTCGAGACCTCGTGGCGTGCCGCGCGCAAGCTCGGCGTGCCACTCTAGGGCGCCACCGTCGAGATACGCTCAACCCTGTGCCTCGGCGAGCTTCGTCGCGCCCCGCCCCCGCTGGCGCGATCTCGGACGCGCACCGCCAACAAGCCCTAAAATCAGATGACCCCTGGCGGATAGGGCTGATTGAGCGCGGGGCGCGGCGGCTCGCTCGGGCTCGGCGCCGGCCGGGCCTGGTCGACTTGATCGGCAAAGAAACGCAGCACACCGGCCTGCTCGAGGATGGTGTCCACCGCCGGACTGCGCAGGGTCGCGTAGCGGCCAAGCAGCAGCGCCCACGACTCGCGCAGGAAGGGCGTCACCGTGACCGGCGCGCCCGGCCCGTTCGCGAACGGAACCAAGACCTGCTCCGTGCCGGGTGCTGTCGCCGCGACCACCCACGGCAGGTAGAGCCGGGCGGCATCCGCGGCGATGCGCAGCAGGGTCTCGGACACGTTACCGGGTTCGAGCCAGTCGCCGATCTCGCAAGCGTCGATCTCGAGCAGTCGCTGCTGATGCTTGACGTAGGCCGGGGCGTCGGTATCGGCCCAGCGCCGGCACACCGGGTCGGTCGCGAAATGGGCCATCGAACCGCCGAAGATTGCGAAATCGGCCAAGGACGGCCGCTCGCCGAAGAGAAAGGGGTGATGCTCGAAGTGCGCGCCCAGCACGCGCGTCCAGGGCCGCAGGACTTCATCGACCCAGGCCCCGATGGTGAAGGCCGTGACCCCGAGCCCCGGACAACTCGAGCGCACATAGGCCCCGAGGAAGCGGTGAGCCTCGTCGGCCGTCGCCGACGCCTCGTGGGTGAAGTCGCGCGCCAGCTCGAATCCTCCCGCAAGCGAGTTCTCCGGATAGTGCCAGCGCGAGCCCACGGCGACGCGGTAGAGCCATTCATCCGACATGTCCTCGATCAACCAGCAGAGCATCCGCTGCACCGGATCGGCGGGAAGCACGCTGCGCTCCGGGAAGCGCTCCTCGAGATGCAGGATCATCGCGGTCGTGTCCCACATGAATTGCCCGTCGGGGCATTCGATCGCGGGCATGCCGCCCGTCCAGCCGGCGGCGTACAAACCGGGGTTCATCATCGCGGCGCGACGCCAACGCCACGGGATGCCCTTGTAGTCGAGGTAGCCCGTCATCTTGCGGGTGAAGTAGGATCGCTCGAGACCGTAGACGAGGTAGGGGCGTGGGACCGTGACCATCTGCGAATCCTCCCGCGGCTCGGTTCGCACGCGGCAGCCCTTCTGCCAAGTTCTCGCCCCTCCGAAGCCCGCTCCGGACAACCGGGGGCCAGTGCGACGCGGATCCTCTCGCGCGAAGGCTGAAACTTCGGGACGAGGAAGACAGCAGGACGAAGGCGGCCGGTCCTGGCGAGCCGACCACGAGCGGTCGGCGGCTAACGAGCAAATCGCCGACAAGCTGCCGAGGCGAGCCAGCCACGAGCGGTCGCTCTCTCCCCGGAGCTTCGATGACGTTCGCGCGGAGGTTGCCGGGGCATGGCGAGTCGGCCACGGCCGGCGGCGCAAGCCCGACATGCAGGCGCACCGCGGGGCGCCGCCAGACCGCAGGCCTCGGTGTCGCAGGAGCCGGACACGGCCCCCGTCCCGCCACCGGGAATGCACCCACCACAAAATTCCTGCCGCCGACCCAGCAGTCCACTTGGAATTTGGGGCGATCCGATCTAGGTAGCTACGGCGGAAGTCACCGAGATGCCCGAGCGCCCGCCCGAAATCCTTCCCTCGAACTCAATCCTGGTCGGGCGCGAGGAACCGCTGCGCACCCTCGGCCATCTTCTCGATCTGGCGAGCAGTGGGAGTGGCGCGGCAGCTCTGATCACGGGGGATGCGGGGGTAGGCAAGACCTTCCTGGCGCGCCAGCTCGCCGAACGCGCGCGCGGCGCGCTGAGCGTGGCCTGGGCCGCCTGCTCGGAGCAGGACACCTCCCCCGCCAACGCGCCATGGCCCGAGATCGTCGCCCAGATGCTCGAGGTGGCAAGCGCGGCAAACCTGCCCGCACCCTTGCGCGACGATCTTCAAGAAATAGCTGACGGGAAGAGCCTGGCGGAACTCACGGGGCAGAACCTGATGACGGCGGGCTTCGGGGCCAGCCGAGCCATCGCGGCCCTGACGCGTGCCTGCGGCCCGACACTCCTCGTACTGGACGACCTCCACTGGGCGGATCACACCTCGCTGGCTGTCCTCGAGCGGCTCCTGCGTGTCGCCGCGGAGTTGCCCCTGTTGATTGTCGCGACGGCGCGCGAGAGCGAAATCTGGACGTCGGGACCGCGCCGGCCCGTCTTCCAGCGCCTGCTGCGCAACGTCTTGCCCATCGCCCTCGATCCCTTCACCTACGACGAAGCGCAGCAGCTACTCGCCGCCCTGGGCCGACCCACATCGGCCACCACCGTGCATCGGCTGATGACGCTGACGGCCGGCAATCCGTTTCTGCTCTCCGATCTCCTCCGGCGGGAGATCTCCTCCGATTTCGCCGGGCACGCGGGCCCGAGCCTTGGCGGGAAGCTCTTTCTCGATGCCCGCCTCGACGGCATCCCTCTCGAGACACAATCCCTGTTGACGACCCTCGCCATTCTCGGTCGAGAAGTTCCACTGGAGCGCCTCCAGGGGCACTTCGCGGGCAAAACAATCTTGCTTCGACAAACGCTCGACGCCGCTGTGGCCGACCGGCTTCTCGTCACGTTGCCCGGCATCACCCTCCGCTACAGCTTCAGCAACGACCTCCTCCGGGAGGCCATGCTCGCGCGCATCCCCCGCGCCGAGCAGGAGAGGTTGCACCTCCAGGCCGCGCAGCAACTCGGCTCCGAAGACGAGGAACCCGCTCCCGGGGCCTCGTCGATCGAGATCGCCCGCCATCTCCGCGAGGCGCTCCCGATCTCCGAAACCATGCAGCTCGAGCGCTGGGCGCGCCGCGCCGGCGCGGCGGCACAGGCGAGTGGTGACCCGATCGAGGCCGCAGACTGGTTCCAGACCGCGATCGATTGCCACGGAGAACAGGCCTCCGCCTGCCCCACGGACCTGCTGCTCGACTTCGCGCGGGCCCGCACCGACGCGGGGGATCGCGGACAGGGCATGGCGATCTGCGCCACCCTGATTGAACGTGCCCGTGCCGCCGGCGACTTCAATCTCCTCGCGCAGGCTGCCCTCGCGATGGTGCCTTCGCACTCCCTCGACGGCTCCGTCCGCTGGGGAGATATGGATCTACTCGCGGAAGCTCTGGGCGCGATCGACGGAGCAAATACTAAATTATCTTCGTCCCTGCGCGCACGAACCTCGACTCTGCTCTCCTTCTCCTCCGATTCCAGGCGCTGCCGAGCGCTGGCAAATGCCGCAGTGGCCGAGGCTCGTCGGCTGGGAGACCTCGTCCACCTTCGTTCGGTTCTGCCCGCGCTTCGGCTCGCCCTCTGGGGCCCCGATGATGTTCCGGCCCAGGAGCGCCTGTCCGCGGAGATGATCGAGCTCGCGAGCGCAGCTCCGCGAAGTGCAGCTCTCGTCAATCAGGCCCGAATCTGGAAGGCCGCCGACGCCCTCGGTGCCGGATCACAAGCTGACTACGCGTCCAATTTGCAGGCCTGGCAGACCGAAGCCGGCGCCGGGCTGCACCCCACCCGCCTCGGCGCGCTGCGTCTTGCCGAGGGGACTCGCGACATCATGATGGCGCGTCTCGACACCGCCGATGCCCGCCTCACGGCGACCGAGTTCGAACTCGAAGGCATACTTGACGGCAATACCACGATTCGCGAGCAAAGCTTCCTCGTGCAGCGCCTCGGCATCCTGCGCGAGTGGCAACGAACCGTCGAGCGCGAGACCGAGGTCGCCGTCATGGCCGGGCGGGTTCCGGTGACCTCTCTCTGGCGGCCCATCCATGCCCTCCTCCATCTCGATGAAGGCCGGCTCGACGAAGCTCGCGAGGGACTGGCGCTTGTCCACGCGACGGGTTTCGCCGGGCGGCCAAGGAACGGCACCTGGCTCGGCACCCTGGCCGCGTGGGCGGAGGTCGCCGCGGCATTGGGTGCCTACGCGGCGGCCGCCGAACTCCACGACCTGCTCGCGCCGCATGCGCGACAACACGTCGTCGCGATTTCCGGCGCCGACTGCTGGGGCTCGGTGCACCGCTTTCTCGGCCTCCTCGAAAACACTCTCGGACGCCCACAGGATGCAAGAGCGAGCTTCGAGAAGGCCTTGGTGGCGGATATGGGGAGCGGCAACCTCTTGCGGGCGGCCCATGACCGCGTGCTGCTGGCCCAGGCACTCCGCCAGGAGGGCTCGCCTGCGCAGGAACGGCGTGCCGAACGAATGCTGCTCGAGTGCACTGAATTCGGACGGGTACATACACTGCCGCGGCTGATCGGCTTGATCGCCCTCGCAGAAGCCGCGCGTGGACCAACTGCCGCGGCCCGCCTCACCCCCATCGCCGCCGACTCACCCGCTCGGAGCGAGGAGCGCACCGTCAGCCTCCGCCGCACCGGCGCCACCTGGCAGATCGCCTTCCGGGGGCAAGGCGGGGTCGTGCGCGACTCACGCGGGATGAGTCAGATCCTACGCTTGCTGCAGACCTCCGGCGTATCCCATCTGGCGCTCGATTTGTTCCGTCAAACGATGCCCACCACGGGCACCGGCCAGGGGAGTCGCGCGCGCGAGGGGCTCGGCGAGGATTCCAGTCCGTCGTTCGACCCCATGCTGGACGACCGGGCCCGCGCAAACCTCCGCCAGCGGATCCGCGATCTGGGTGCCGACCTGGCCGCATGCGAGGAGTCAGCCGACCTCGGTCGTACCGAAGCATTGCGGACCGAACGCGAGATTCTCGTCGGACAACTCGCCCGCTCACTCGGTCTCGGTGGCCGCACACGGGGCATGGCGTCGGCCGACGAGCGTGCGCGCGTCAACGTGACACGCACGATCCGCTCCGCCCTGCGGGACATCGCGGTCGTGTCACCGGTGCTCGGAGTCCATCTCCAACGCCAGATCACGACGGGCCGCCTCTGTTGCTACGACCCCGACCCTGTGTCACCTCTCGAATTTGACCTCGATTGAGGCCAGCAGCCCTCGGGCGCCACCACGGCGGACCGCGCGCCGCCGCGGGGGCGGATTCAGCCCCCGATGGTCGATCGGGCCGCAGCCTCCTCGATCAGATCGGCATCCGCTGGACGAAGGAAGCCTGCCGCCTCGGCGGCACGGGTCGAGACCTCGACCGCCCTGACATAGTCGGCATGTGACGGATAGAGCGCAGCCAGCTTCGCCTCGTCGAAAGGAACGGTCGTGCCAAAAATACCACAGAACCCGACCCCCGTCTGACCGAGGCCCGAGAGCATGGCGACCGGCGCATCGACCCAGGAGGTCCGGATCCCGCCGCGCACGTTGCCGTGCTCGTCGGTGACGTAGGCGGCCGGCGTGCCCTCGAGTTCGAGCCGTGGTGCCGGGGTCGGCGCGCCCTCGCCCCGTACCCAGCGGTCAAGGGCCGTGATCGCTGCATCGAGCACGAAATGCTGAGGGCCCGAGTTGATCGGCGTCCCGCAGCGGATGATGCCCGGAATCGGCTCGGCACTGATGATGACATTTGCCGCATCGGGCGAGTCGCCGCGATCACGGGGGCCGACCTGCAACAGGTAGGTATCGGCGTGCGCCGTACCCGCCACCTCCCAGAGCCGAAACCCATCGGAGTCGGGTTGGCGTGCCGCAAGGAAACCGAGCGTGATCAAATCGGTCTCGGTCTCGAACGTGAGGACCGGCTCGCTCAGATCATCGCGCACGCGCGAACCGGCCGGGGGCGTGATCGCCTGCTGCGGCGCCTGCGAGAGAGAGGCTCCCGTGCCCCCCCGGCTGTGGATCAGGAAGCCGTCGAACAGGCGCAGTAGTGGCTGCACCGCATTCACATAGGTGACCAGGCGAAAGGCCGACTGTGATTCGCCGATGGCAAGCATCCGGCTCGGCCGAAGCCCATCGAGCAGATCGACACCGCGTGGCTGACGCACGGCCTGGGCCGCCTGCGAGAAGATGTCGTAGGAGAAGCTGTCGCCGGGATGGCTCAGCGAGCCGTAGCGCGCGGGGTTGTAGCCCTTGAGATGCAGGCCCGAGACGCCGGGGATCGCCGTGACGCCACCCTCGATGCCGACGAACTGCGCCGAAACGCCGACCCAGGCGTAGCCCTCGCGCGTGAACTCGGTGTGCATCAACGTCCAGTCGGGGGCGGCATCGAGGCCGCCACTGACGTTGAACCATTCGACCAGCACGGTGCCGTTGAAGCGTGCCCGGTCGATCGGGCGCCGCACGACGACCCGGGTGCGGTAGGGAGCACTCCCCTCGGGCCGCGCCGCCCAGCGGCCATCGACGCCGAGCGGGGCATCACTGACGAAGCCGCTCGCGGTTCCGGAGAGAAAGAACTCGCTCTGCCGGTAGCCGACCTCGGCGAGATCGAAACTCGTCGACTGCAACCAGGGCGTGCCCGCGATCGGCCCCTCGGCAAGTGGATTGACGGCCTCGAGCACTGCCCCCCGGTCCGCCACCGAGCCACACGAAGCCGCGATCATCACGCTCAATAAAGCCGCGAGCGATCGCACCGGGAAGAACTCTGCATCTCGTCGTGCCATATCCAGCCACGTTACGTGCTGGTGCGAACGAGTTGCAAGCCACGGCCTCGGCGCCACACCACCGGAATCACCACCCGTGGGTGCCGTGCCCAGCGCGCGCCGGCCTGACGAGGCCTCTGGCTCAGAGCAGCCGGGCTAGAGCCGAGACCGCCCCCGCCGTCGCGATCATCATGGTGCCCAGCCGGATGGTGAGGCGGCGGTCCAGATCGGCGAACCGTGCCTCGATGCGGGCGTCCTGCTCGGCAAGATGAAGGTCGAGGCGCAGCTCCAACCGTCTCTCCAGCTCTGCGAAGCGCGTGTCGAGGTGCTCGCGCAAATGCCGGAGATCGGCCTCGATTTGCTCGAAACGAATGTCGATCCGGGAAAAGCGCGGCTCGAGGCGCAACTCGAACTTGCTCAGGTCCTGCTTGGTCAAAAGGGAATCGCTCATCGCCGCCGCGAGCGCGACTGCCTGCCCTTCGGCCTGCTCCACGCTGAAGCCAACTTCTCTCAGTTTCCGCGCGTACACAAGCGTGTCCAGAGCGATCGCCATACTCTCCCCCGCGGCCGCTCTGCCCGTGCTCTCGCACCACGGCGCTGCGGCTCTCATCGCTCAGGCTGTCCCCAGCGTTGATGATCCACAATGCACGAGCAAACAAGATCGCGAACCGCTCCGCCGGCGATCCCCGAGACGCGGGCCGGGTCTCGGCGTGCACGCGCCCGGGTTCGGCCCGGAGCGATCGCATGGTAACCCGGGCGCGCGTGGCTGGGAGCAAATTCGAGAGGGTCCAGCGCGCGCACTTCGAGCGCGCCGACGACCGCCACTTCGTCTGGCAAACCCGTGGCCCGGGCTTCGCGGTGCGCGAGGCGCGCCTATTGGCACTGGCACTGGCACCCGTCACCCGCCCGCTGCTCGAGATCGGCTGCGGCGAGGGCGGCAACCTCTTCCACCTACTCGCGCTGCCCAGCGACGGC
This sequence comes from Pseudomonadota bacterium, assembly GCA_005777805.1. GTDB lineage: Bacteria > Desulfobacterota > Binatia > UBA12015 > UBA12015 > SXLG01. The sequence continues at coordinate 32,232 of SXLG01000013.1, read as the reverse complement.
GGCCCGGGGCCGCTGATCGGCCTCGACGCCTTTCCTGCCCGGGTCGGCTCGGCCCGGCGGGCGCTCGCGGGCGCGCGCTTCGCGTGCGCTGACGCCGGCGCCCTGCCCTTCGCCGACGCTTCGTTCCGCACGGTCCTGATCCGCGACGTCCTGCATCACCTGCCCCAGCCGGCGCGGGCGGTCGCCGAGGCCGTGCGCGTGCTGGTACCGGGCGGACGGCTCGTCCTGCTCGAACCCAACGCCCGCAATCCATTGATCCGCTTGCAGATGGCGCTGGTGCCCGCCGAGCGCGGCGCGGCCCGCCTCGACGCCGCCTTCCTGCGCGCGCTGGTCGCAGATCTGCCCCTCACCAGCATCGAGCAGGGAGTGCTGGCACCGCTGCCGATCGAACGGGCACTGCTCCATCCAGACCTCGGCCTGCCCCGACTCGGTCGGCTGGCCCTCATGGATAAGTTCCTTGACGGCTGCGAACGAGCGGCCACGAAACTCCTGCCCTCGGCGCGCTGGTCGACGCTGATGCTGCGCGCACGCCGCGCCTGAGCCGGCCATCCGGCGCGCCTCCCCGGGAGGTGAGGGCGGGGGCGAGAACGGCGGGCTAGTCCCCCTGGGGGGCGCCGATCAGCAGCCGAGCCTGTTCGCGCTCTTCTGCCTCCGGGCCTTCGCCGCTTGGCCTCCGCCGCCGGGCCTCGACAGGGTCCGGGGAACCTGGCTAACCTGCATGTCCAGCCGCGGACGGCCCTCTGGCGTTCTCCGGGAAACTCGAAGCTCCGGGGAACTTGGCCAACCTGCCGCCCCAGCCGACCGAAAACACGTTCGATCAAGCCTGGAGGCCTCTCATGCCTGCTCTGGCCCGCCAAATTCAGCTTGCCTGCGCCTGCGCGCTGGCGGTCACGTCCACGCTCGCCGTCTCCTCCCCCGCCCTGGGCGCCGCGGGCGATCCCGACCCCTCGTTTGGCACCGACGGCATTTTCGTCGCCGCAGACGACCGACCCCGCTACGCCATGGACGCCGCTCTGCAGAATGACGGCAAGCTCGTCGTGGGCGCCCGTGGCGAGAACTCCTCGACCTTCGACCTCTACCGTCTCACCACCGATGGAGTGTTGGACACCACGTTCGGCGAGGAGGGTGTCGCGAGGTTGGAGGTCGGTGGGATTGCCCGCCTCGAACGGGTCCTGCTGCATCCGGATGGCCGCATCATCACAGTGGGCACCCTGGGAGCGGGTTCGTCAGCGCGCTGGGTTCTGACCGGGCAATCCGGCGATGGCACGCTCGATCCGACCTTCGGTACCGGAGGAATCGTCGTGGCCGAGTCCCCTTCCGGCGGCGTCAACCTCGGAGCCGTCGCGACTGATGCAGCGCTTGATAGCGCGGGGCGCATCGTGCTCGCCGGCTACAGCACCGCAGCCACTACCGGCGCCGTCGACGCGCTCGCGGGTCGATTCTTCGTGGACGGGACACTCGACCCGAGCTTCGGCGACGACGGGATGGTCGAGATCGATCTCGGCGGACGCGAATGGGCCTACGGGGTCGCCGTCGATGACAGTAATCGTATCCTGTTGGCCGGCGGACACGGAGAGGCGGCAGCGCCCGAACTGATGCTCCTGCGGCTGCTGGCCGAGGGCAGCGTCGACGGCACCTTCGGGGTCGGGGGACTCGCCGAACTGGAGTGGCCGGGGCGGAACCAAGCCAGCGATCTCATCCTCCTCGCCGATCAACGCCTGCTCGTCTCGGCCGCGGTCGGCGACGGCGAGTACTACGTGGGCAAGCTGGTGCGCTACGACCCCGATGGCCACCTCGACATCAGCTACGGCATCGCCGGCCTCGCGGACGCGCCCGGGGTCGTCTTCGATCTGGCACCCGCCCCCGAGGACCAGATCGCGGTCGCCACGGGTGGCTTCCTGTGGGGCCACTGGGGCTCGATCGGCGCAGCAAGGCTCTCGAGCGAGGGTGAAGTAGATCCAAGCTTCGGCTGGGGTGGCCGGGCCGCGGTTCATCCGGGCCCCGGCTATGGCTGGAGCGGCGGGCTCGCGGTCGCGGCCGAACCCGACGGCGATCTGCTGGTGGCGGGTTTCAGCGAGGTCGGCCCGTGGGATAGTCACGACCGTCGTGTCGCGGTGGCACGCTTCAGCGGGAACAGCGGCAGCTGCTCCAGTGACGCGCAATGCGATCTTTGCGAGCGCTGCGGCGACGCGGGCGTCTGCGCCATCGGCGCGCGCACGAGCTGCGCGCGACCCGGCGCCGCCGGTGCGCGCTGGAAACTGATCGGCGCGCCCGTCGAACATCCAGAATTCCAGTGGCACCCCCGCCTGAGCTGGCGCTGGCGGAATGGAGTCGACCTCGGTGGACTCAACCCGCAAAGCGGCGACGACCTGGCCCTCTGCGCCTTCTGGGACGAGCTGCCGATCCTCGATCTTCGCCTGCCGGGGAACTCGAGTTGGCAGGATCGCGGCGGCGCATACGTCTACCGCGACCAGCGCGGGCGGCAGGATGGCTTCGACTACGTCAAGCTCGGGGAGCACGACCTGATCGTCACGGCGCAGGGCGCGCCGATCCTGGGCGCCCGCTTCGGCTTCGCCGACCCGCTGCTCGAACCCGCCAGGGATGGCGCGGTGCTGCACGTCCAGCTGCAAGGCGAAGGCGGTTCCTGCTTCGCGGCCTCCTACCCCAAGGAGCAATTGCGTGGCACCTACCAGGGCCATCAGCGCTTCGGGATCGGCTGGTAGCGGGCTCGGGGGAGCTGCACGTCACTGCGGCGCTGGTGGATGGCAACAGCCGGCCCCCGCCAGCGTCTCTCTGGATCGGCAGATGGCAGCGCTCAGGGGTGCCCCGCGCTTGGCGGGGTCACCGCCGGAACGCGACCGTTGCTGCTTGCGTCGAGGCGGCCCGCACCTGCTGCGATTCCGTTGCTGCCGTCGCGCGGCATGACGCCGCGGATCGCCAGCGGCCGGGCGTCAGGAGTCGGGCCGATGTCGCACCGATAGCCAGGCCTCGCGCACTCGGGTAGACGGAACCAATGCGCGTCCTCGTCGTCACGCCCACCTACAACGAGCGCGACAACCTCGAGGCTCTGGTCGCGGCGGTGCTGGGCTCGCCCGTCGGCGCGGATTATCTCATCGTCGACGACAACTCGCCCGACGGCACGGGCCGGCTCGCCGATGAAATCGCCGCGCGGGAGCCCCGCCTGCACGTCCGCCACCGGCCCGGCAAGCTCGGCCTGGGCACGGCCTACCGCGAGGCCTTCACCTGGGCGCTCGAGCAGGGCTACGACGCCGTGATCTCGATGGACGGTGACTGGTCGCACGACCCCGGCTACCTGCCGGCGCTGGTCGAGGCCGCAGCGCGAGCCGACCTGGTGATCGGCTCGCGCTATCTGAACGGCATCAGCGTCGTGAACTGGGAACTCTCGCGCCTCATCCTGAGCACCATCGCCAACACCTACGCGCGCACCATCACCGGCCTGCCCTTTCGCGACTGCACCAGCGGTTTTCAGTGCCTGACCCGGCGCGCGCTGCATCGCATCGGCCTCGCGGCGATCGGGACCAGCGGCTACTCGTTTCTGATCGAGCTCAAGTACCGGGTCGTAAAGGCCGGCCTCGGCGGCGTCGAGGTCCCGATCGTCTTCACCGACCGCCGCGCGGGCGCGTCCAAGATCTCCAAGGCCGAGATCGCCCGCTCGATGGTGACGCCGTGGAAGATGCGCCTCGGGTTCTGGGAGCGCGGCACGGGCTTCGGCGGCGACGCGGCCTGAGCGGGCGCTCGGAGCGCCACCACGCGCTGCCCCAGTGCGGCGGCACCCGCCCGACGTGCGGCGTCCCTCGAGCGGGCGCTGCCCCCTTCATCGAGACACCCGCCCGGCGCCCTGGCACGTGCTGGCCCAGCGTTCGCCGGGCACCCCGGGTTCCGCTTCGTAATTCCCCCTTCCCGGGGGGATATTCCCTTGACCAGAGCGAGCCGTTCCCCGATCCTCGAGGGCGATGCGGGTGCTGTTCTACTACCGGGGGATCGAGAATCTGGGCGTTGGCTACTGCATGTCGATGCTCAAGACCCACGGCCACGAGATCGACCTGATCTTCGACCCCGGCCTCGACGACAACCTCTTCATCAAGTTCCCACAGCTCGCCTGGCTGAACCGCCATCAGGAGATGCTCGAGCGCGCCAAGGCCTTCAAGCCCGATCTCATCGCGATGGGCTGCCTGACCAACCTCTACCCCTTCGCCAAGAAGATGGCCGAGATGCTCAAGCAGACGATGCCCGAGGTGCCGATCCTGATGGGCGGCCACCATGCCCAGGCCCTGCCCGAGTGGCTCCTGACCAACGATCCCAACATCGACATGGTGTGCACCGGCGAGGGCGAGATCGCGATCCTCGAACTGGCCGAGCGCATGTCACGCGGCGAGGATTACAGCGACATCCCGACGCTCTGGGTCAAGCAGCATGGGCTCATCCACCGCAATCCGATGGGCCCGCTCCAGAACGAACTCGACAACTTCCCCTTCCCGGAGAAGCAGCTCTGGTGGGATTACGGCTGCTTCAAGGACAACCTCGAGGTCTTCACCGGACGGGGCTGCCCCTTCAAGTGCACCTTCTGCAACATCCACTACCAGCGCGAGATCTTCAAGGGGTCGGGCGATTTCCTGCGCAAGCGCTCCATCCCGAACGTGATCGCGGAACTCAAGCAGAACCTCCAGAAGTACGACCCGCACTACGTCTCCGTCCACGACGACAACTTCACGACCAATCCGAAGTGGGTCGAGGAGTTCTGCGAGGCGTACCGCAAGGAAATCAACCTGCCCTGGTACTGCTTCGGCTACCCGACGACGATCCGGCCCAAACTGGTCGCGGCGATGAAGGCCGCCAACTGCCACACGATCTTCATGGGCGTCGACTCGGGCGACGAGACGGTGCGCCGGCAGTTCATGGACCGCCCGATGACCGACGAGCTGATCTACAAGGCGGCGCGCACCATCCTCGACGGCGGCATCGGACTCCAGGCGTCCTGCATCTACGGCAACCCGGGCGAACAGCCCGAGCAGATGTTCAAGACGCTCGAGATGGTCGACAAGATCAAGCCGACTCAATCCTCGGCCTACGTGTTCTACCCCTTCCCGCGGACCAAGATGTACGAACACTCGGTCCGGCTCGGCTACCTTGACGCCGAGGGCGAGGAGAAAGTGCGCCAGGGCATCTCGGGCTACCACCACGAGTCGATCCTGCGGCACCCCCACAAGGAACTCGCCGAGACCCTCGCCAAGATCACGCCGGTCTACGCCAAGAGCCCCGAGTTCCTGAAGCCCGCCATCCGCTGGATCATCCGCCACCGCATGAAGCGGCTGGCCCTCATTCTCTACGTGCTGCTGATCCCGCTGACCTTCCCCTACCTCGGAGTCGAGGGCATCAAGGTCACGCTGCGCATGGCATGGAAGTCGCTCAAGGGCCGCCGCGCGTCGGCGGCCGCGCAGGCGCAAGCACATGCACCGCCCGCGCAGGCCGCTTGACCGGATCCGCCGGGGCTCTCTGAATCATAACCTGATGGGTCGCCCCGGGGTGGGGTGATCGGGCTTCCTCACCCACGGTCTCTCGGCGTGCCAAGCACACGCCGCAGATCGCGCGCGAGCACCGGCGCCTGGCAGCGGCTCCGCGCACGGCCGCCCAGGACGCCGGGCATCACGCGCCGCGCGTGTCAGGCTCGAGAGGAACGCTGTCCGCGGCGGTCAGCCGCTCGACCCGGCACGGCAGCCAGCGGTGGTACGGGCAGCCGGTGAAGGGGTCGCGATCGTCGACCGAGGTCAACTCGTTCATATTGACGCCATCGACCTCGATGCCACCTGCGGCGGTGTCGTAGTGCATGCCGAAACCGTTGGGCATCGAGACGAAGCCCGGCTGCATACGATCGTCGATCACCGCCGGCAGCTCGACGCTCGCGGCACGGGTCGTGAGCCGAACCCGCTCGCCGTCGCCGATGCCGAGCAATGCCGCGTCCGTGCCGTGCAGGGCCAGCGTGCAATGCGGCCCCCGGCCCTTGCGCCAGGCGCGGTCGCGCTGGATCGTGTTGGCCGTCCAGCGCGTGCGCAGCCCGCTGCCGAGGACCAGCGGGAATTCGCGCGTGGTCGCACTCGTCGTCTCCAGTGCCCGGCGCATCTCGGCGAGCATCGGCTCGATCGCGAGCCGGATCCGGCCGTCCTCCCAACCCAGGTTGTCTTCGAGGTTGCCGGTGTCGGACACGCGCGCCACTTCGACTCCCTCGGGATGAGCCAGCAACCGTCCGAAAATCTCCTCGCCGATCTCTCCCGCCGGACGCTCACGCCACTGCTCGCCGAGCGTGCGCACGACCGAGTTGCGACGCCCCAGAGCGTTCTGCTGACACAGGGTCCAGACCGCGACCAGAGTTGGTGCATCGAAATGACGGCCGATCGTGCGATAGGCCCAGGCCAGGATCTGCGCCTCCGGGTCGAGGCCGCGCTCCAGCACCGGGGTCAGTGCCGCGAAGGCTGTCGGCAGAAACGCGGCCCGCGCATCGACATCATGCTTGTCGCCGAGGCGGACCAGCTCGTCGGGCGGCGGCAGCACGAGCCCCATCGCCTCGAGCAAGCGGACGTAGATCTCGGCCTCCGGTAGGCCACTGCCCCGCACCGGAACGACCGGCGGGCGGAGCTGGGCGTGGATCTCGGGGTGGCGCTTCGGGAAGAGCGAAATCTCCCACTTCTCGTAGCCGCTCGGCGTGGGCAGCACGTAGTCGGCGTGCCGCGCGGTCTCGGTGAATGCCGGGTCGATCACGACCAGCAGATCGAGCGCGCCCACCGCCTTGCGCCAGCGTCCCGTGTCCGAGTAGGAGAGCAGCGGGTTGGCGCCCTCGACGATGAGCGCCCGCAGACGTTCGGGGTGGTCGAGGAGAATCTCCTCCGGAATCAGCGTGGGCGAGAAGAGGCCCGTCTGACCGAGCGCCCGGATTGCCGGGATCCCCGAGGCGAGCGCCCGCTCGGGCTCCTCGAAACGATTCGCGCTGCGCGTGGGCGGAGTGAAGTTCTCCAGGAACAGATTGCCGCCACGGTTGCCGACGTTGCCGGTCAGCACCAGGTTCAGGCGAATCAGGTACGAAATCAGAGTCGAGAACGGCTGCTGCTCGACGCCGAGATCGAAGAAGATGCTCGCCGACTTCGCCCCGGCCATGTCCCCGGCGAGTTGCCCGAGCGTGCCCGCGGCCAGGCCGGCCCGCTCCTCCATCACCGACACCTCGACCCGCCCGAGGAACGCGCGCACTTCCTCGAAACCCGAGGTCCGCTCGGCGAGAAAAGCCATGTCGGTGAGTTCGTTCTGCACGATCGCTGCCGCGAGCCCGAGCAGGATCTGGGCATCCGTCCCTGGCTTGATCTTGAGATGACGGTCGGCGCCGCGCGTCGTCTCGGTCTCGCGCGGATCGATCGCGACCAGCGTCCGTGCCGGATCCTGGGCGAGAGCGAGAAGGAAGTCGGTGGCGTTATGACCGCGGTTCGAGATGCGCGGGTTCGTCCCCATCAGCACGATGAACTCGGAATGCTCCTGATCGGCATGAAAGAAGACATTGGGCGGCGCATCGAACATCCACGCGTCGATCAGGTGGTGCTGCGTCTTTTCCTGGGCGTAGGCGTTGAAGGTCCGCCGCGAGCCGATCGCCTTCATGAAGCCCTGGGCCCAGGGTGCATCCATATGATTTCCTTGACCACCAACCCCGACCAGCCCGATCGAACGCGGGCCATGCTCGCGGCGGAGTTCGCCAAGCCGGTGGGCGATCTCGGCGATCGCCGTGTCCCAGGAGGTCTCCTCGAACGAGCCATCGGCCCGTCGGCGCAGCGGCACCCGCGTACGCTGCGCATGGTCGACGTAGTGCCCGATCGTCGCCCCCTTGTTGCAGAAATAGCCCTCGCGAATCGGGCTCGTGGGGTCGGCGCGAACCTTCGTGATGCACCCGGCCTCGACGTCGACCCGCACGCCGCAGTTGTGGCTGCAAAGCACGCACACCGTCGAGAGGGCCGTCGCCGCGAAGGGCGCGCCGCGCCGTGAGATGGAGGGATCGACGGCTCGGCTCTCGCGTATTTCCATGGCTTGCTCCCCTCGGTACCCCGCCCGCGGCAGGCCGCGGCGGTTCGACACCAAGCCGCGTTAGGCCAGCGCCGCGCCCGAGGCAACACCGAGGCGGTCTCGATCACCCCGCGCCGAACGCCTTGGGCCGGGCCGGACCACTCGGCGCGGGCCACGCGCGGATCGCGGCCTCGCGTGCGCAGCACCGCGTTCCCCCGCCAAGACGCCGATGGGCGCGAACCCGGACCTCAGCGTTGCTCGAGCAGCACGCTCTGCATCGTCCGGCCGATGCGCCCCTTGCGGTCGAAGAGCGCACTCTCGGTGGTGGCAGCGCCACTCTCGCCCGGCAGTGTCCGGGCGTCGAGACAAACCCACTCATCCACTGGCTGACGCTGGAGGTGAATGCTCAAGTCTGGATTGAGGAAGAGCCACTCGGTGAAGGGCAGTTCGGCGCTGATGCCGTTGGCGAAATCGGCAGCAGCGGCGACACGCTGAAAGGGCGAGATCTCGGCACCGCCGACCACCGGCACGCGCAGCCGGATCCAGTCGGTGGCCCGGCCGAGCCCATCCCACGAACCCTTAACCTGACGATGCTCGGTGGCGGCCCAGTGGTAGGCGATGGGGCCGGGATCACCGAGGGGCCCCGGCAACGGTGGCGCATCCTCGGGCGGTGGCGGCACCGGATCGGCCGTGCGTTCGGCCACGCCGGGCGGCAGCGGGAGCGCCTGGACACGGATACGCAGCAGGCGCGCCAGCGCGACGACCTTTCCACCAGCCAAGAGTTCAGCCTCGGCGAGGTCGATCTTGCGGCCCGGACGCACCACGCGCGTCCGGATCTCGAGCGTGGTGAGCGGCACCGGTCGGACGAGTTCGACGGTGAGTCGCGCGGGTTGCATCGCATCGGGAGCGGGTAGCGCCTCGAGTTCGCCGGCAAAGAGGGCCGCGACCGCCCCCCCGTGGAGCGCGCCTGCCGACCACGGCCCACGCGAGAAGGGTGTGGGCAGGACGCGATCCTGCGCGACGCGCTCGAAGAGAGCCTCGATCATCGGCGGGCTGCTAGCAGACGAAGCCGCTCGTGCGCGGCGCCGGCTTCGCCCTTGCTGGAGCTGGTCTTGACTACGAAAGAAGCGGCGGACAGGTGAACCGCCCTGCGCCGCGCGAGCGACCGCCTCGGGAAGAGCGACCGGCCGTCCCTCCACGCACCGCTGCGCCCTCTCCCCCGCCCTCACGCGGGCAAGCGACCCGCGGCACCAGTCTGTATGCAGCACGCCAGGGGAGAGCTGCGCCATGGGACATCTCGAGGGCAAGATCGCATTGATCACCGGAGCCGGTTCGGGCATCGGGGCGGCCTGCGCGCTGCGCTTTGCAGCAGAAGGCGCCCGGATCGCCGGGCTCGATATCGGCGCGACACCACTGGAGGACTGGCTAGCCGCGGCGCGGCTCACCGAGACGGAACTCTATTCCTGCGACGTGCGCGACGAGGCCCAGGTCGAGGCGGCGGTCGCACAGATCCTGGCGCGCTTCGGCGGCATCGACATCGTCGTCAACGCGGCGGGAGTCGCCGGTGGTGGCCCGGTGCATCTGGTGCCGGTCGCGGACTGGGATCGTGTGATCGACAGCAACCTGAAAGGAACGTTTCTGGTCTGCAAGCAGGCGATCGCGGCCATGCTCACGCGCCGCGGCGGCAGCATCGTCAACATCGCAAGCATCGAGGGACTCGAGGGCACCGAGGGCGGCAGCGCTTACAACGCGTCCAAGGGCGGCGTCGTGCTGCTGACCCGCAACATGGCGATGGACTACGCGCGCAAGGGAATCCGCGTGAACGCGGTCTGTCCCGGCTTCATCGACACACCGATGTTGCGCCAGGTGTTCGGGCATCCGGGCATGGAGGAGATGATGGCCCGGGTTCGTGACGCCCACCAGCTCGGCCGCTTCGGCCGGGCCTCGGAGATCGCCAACGCTGTGCTCTTCCTTGCCTCGGAGGAGGCTTCCTTCATCACCGGACAGGCGCTGGCTGTCGATGGTGGATTTACTGCGGGCCACCGCTTCGGCTTCGCGCGAATGATGGGTCTCGAGTAGTCCGCCCGAGTGCTGCAAGCCGCTGCTCGGCCCGCGCCAGCCCACGCTCGCGCAGGAGGCCGTGCACCACCTGACCCCGCACCGCGTCGAGCGGCGTCCGACGCGCCGAGAGCCGCTCCTCCACCCAAACCAGATGCAGCCCGTGCGCCGAGGCCAGGGGCCCCTGCCATCGGCCGGGCGCCAATTGGTCGAGGCCGTGCGCGAACTCGGGGCCGAACGCCCGCGTAATGGACTCCAGCGTGCCCTCGATGCGCGGGCCGCGCACGAAAGGATCGCCATACGACCCGGCCTCGGTCGGCGACACAGCTCCGACCCGGAGCCGATCGAGCAGCGCCAACGCCCGAGCCGTGTCCCCGGTCGCAAGACTCGATGTTCGCACGTCATGCAGGCGCGCTTTTGGACCTGCCCTACCGCCCCCGGCATACCCGGTCGCGGGTCTCGATGTCTGCGCACCGGACAAGCGCTCTTCCCAACCTGCCTTGTCGTCCCCGGCGGCCCCGGTCCAGGGACTCGATGCCCGCACGTACACCTGCGTCGCCCGGACGCGGGCCGCCGTCGTAAAGCGCGCCGTATTCCGTTCGTGGAAGTCGCGCAGCTCGGCCTCGGTCGGCCGGTCCGTGGCGCCCGGACGCTCCAGGGCAAGCCGGAGGAGTTCGGTCAAGTATCGTCGGATCACCACGTCGTTGCCCGCGATCCCCGCCGCGCGGGCCGCCGCGATCAGCTCGGCGTCCGTGTCCGTCGCACCACGCCCGAGTTCGAGGTGACGCGCAAGCTTCAGGAGCCGGCCCCTGACCGCCGCGTCCTCGGCGGCGACTCCGGCCGCCGCAAGCCAGAGAAGACGCTCGGGATCGTTCGCCACAGGGTCCGCCGAGCCCCCGACAGTGTGACTTGACGGACGCACTGCGGCCACGCCCGCGGGTGCTGCGGCGGGCAGCATCCGGACCAAAACCATGAGGATGCCGCCGGCCAGCAACATGCGCAGCGCCGGCGACCGCGCCGCAGCGCGCAACGCCGCTCCGCGCGCGCCGGCCCTCGGTTCCGCTGGCGTGAGACTCACCCGGGATCCAGCACCAGCCCGCCCTCCCGGGCGTGCCAACGTCGGCGGTGCTCGGCTCGGTAGAGACCAGATTCAAGGCGGAGGAGCAGCGTCGGATCGCCCGAACCCAGCATCTCGCGTTCGATTCCGCCGGCGGTCACATGGAGGACGCTGCGTCCCTCCGGGTCCCTCTCGAGCGGAGCGTCCCCTGCGGGCCAGCTCAACCGCATCAACTCGCCGGCACCCTCGACGATGAGGGTGAGCGGCAACTCGCCCTGCGCCACCGCGTCGGGGAGACGCGCGATGACGATCCGCACGTCGAGCTCGCCCCGCCGTCCACGCCAGAGAATTGCCCCCGAGGCCTCGGCGATCGCGTCTGGGCGGTACCAGACCGGGGAGGTCCAGGCGCGTTCCTGGATAACCGGCGCAAGCGAGAGGTCGTCCTCCTGCGTCAGACAACAATCCGCCCACGCCGCGCCACGCGTGGCCGCCTGCGCGGAGCATTCCGCCGCGAAGGGATCGACCCCCTGCGCCTTGCAGGTCAGCGTGCTCCAGCGGCAGCTCGGGTTCTCCCGCACGCGCGCGGAGTAGAAGGCGCGCTGTCCGGGATCGAACTCCGGGTCTTCCCAGAGCGCACAGAGTTCGCGCGCGCCGGGGGCCGGCGTGCAGGTGTCGCGATCGAGCCCGAGCCCGCCTGTGGCCGAGCCGGCGACGTCGAAGACCCGCTCGTGGACCGCGCCGGACTCGTCCACCCAGCCCTTGACCAGCTGGACGCGCTGCAGAGCCGTGCCCGGGGCCTCCGACGTACCGGCATCGGCCGCCGCCAGCACGACAATGCGTGGGCTCGCCGAACCTCGGACGGGTCCGATCTCACCGCCCATCGGCGTTGCCGAAGCGTACGCTCGAGCAACCAGATCGGAGGTGTCGCAGCTCACGCCCTCGAGTCGGCCCGCAAAGAGTCGAATGATCGGCCGGGTGCCGCTGGTGGCGTACGTCTCGCGCCGGACCAGCGCGGCGAAGATCGCGTCGCGCGAGTTCTCTTCGGCCCAGACCACCGTGAGGCCGCCGGGGTTCGTGCGCAGCTCACGCTGAATTCGTCCCGCCGGACTGGCGTCGGAATTGCCCTGGGCGCCGTCCCAGCCGGCCTCGGCCGTGTCGCCCGCGTTGGCGTTGTGGGTATCGGTCGCACCAACAAAGCCCATGCGAAAGGGATTCGCGCCCATCGACTCCTCGAGCGCCAACCCGTCCTTCAGGACGTTGCGGACCAGATTGCGCCTCGGCCAGGCAGCGAGGTCGGGAACCGGCAGATTGTCGGGACCTTCGTGCGCGACCGCCATCTGCTCGAAAGCGCAGAGTTCGTCCTCGGTGCCGACGCCAGCGCCGGCCAGCCGGTCGTAGCGGCATTCCGAATTGCCCTTGATCTGGTGGATCTCGACCAGCGGCTCCCGGTCCTGCCGCCGCTGGGCGTCGGCCGCGTCGAGCGGATCCTCGAACTGCTGGCCCTCACTCAAATTGGAGTTGTGCGGGATGATCACCGCATCGCAGCCCTGCCCCGCGCCGAGACAATCGCGCTCGATCGCGTTCCAGAGTCCCTGCGGAAAGCCCTCGGTTGCCGTCTCGAGCTGGCTCGCCGCGATCGCCGGCACGACGTGGTTGCGGAAGATCACGTTGCGGTGGCGGTGGCGCCCCAGCGGGCTGGACGTGTGCTCGTAACCGATGAAGCTCGTGAACTCGCAGCCGCCACTGCGATCGTAGGCCTCCTCGGCGGCGGCCTGCATCTCCTGCCACACCGACGCCGACTCGGCGTCGCAATCGACGCCGGGCGTGTCGCAGAAAGCGTGCGAGTGGGGCGGATCGGGGACGCCGAGGGGAAAGAGCCACTGCACCACCGTGAGGAAACGGTTGTCGGCCTCGTCCGGCCGCCGCAGGTTCTGGCACATCTCGCTGTCGAAGAGCGGCGAACCAGGCGTCAGGCACAGACTGACTTCGCCAAAGAATTCGGCGTGGTCAGTGACGGCGGCAAAGTCGAGCACCCGATCGATACGGGCCCCACGAGTGAGCTCTTCGGCATCGTCCACGAGACCGATGCTCGCGCCCCGGGCGAAAGCATAGGCATCGCGCGGGCCCACCTTCGTGCCGAAGATCGAGGCGTCGGCCGAGAAGCGCGTGTGGATGTGCAGATCCCCGAAGAGAGGCTGGCGCAGCGGCTCGAAGCTCGCGCAGGGTGCGCGTTCCTCGGTCCGCCGCCACGGCGCCGCCGGGCCTTCTCCGGCCGGCAAGCCGGCGTCGGGGGGTACGCTGCTGCAAGCCCACACCGTCGTGGCGAAAATCAAGGCCACCCCCCCCCGACTGCCGTGGCCATGCGCACGCATGGGGTTCAGCCTGCCACCTCCCCTCCCTCGGGAGCAAACCGGCGCTCATGGAGCGGCGCCGGTCGGGGTGGCGCTCGTCGACACCGGCGGTGTGACCGTGCCTGCGTCGGGGCCAGAACTCCCGGGCCTCAGCCGGGGCGCCCGCTGCGGATCATGCGCAGGTGCTCGATGCCCGCCTCGAGAAAGATGTCGCCAACCCGCTGCCAGCCCAGCGAAGCGTACCAGGATTCGAGATGCGCCTGGGCGTGCATCTCCGCGGCACGCTCGCCCAGCAGGTCGTCGATGGCACGCATCAGGCTCCGACCGATGCCACGGTGTTGCTGTTCGGGATGGACCGCAATCCGCCCAACCTTGACGGGCTCGCTATCGAAGCGCAATCGCGCCGTCGCGATCACGGCGCCCCGCTCGTCGCGCCCGAGGACGTGATCGTGCGCGGGGTCCTCACCGTCGATTTCGCTCTCGACTGTGATTTTCTGACCGACGACGAAGACCAGCTCGCGCAGCCAGAGCAGATCGTGCAGCTCGCGCGTCGTCAAAGCATTGAACGGTTTGCAGATGAAGGTAACCGCCATGACATCGCTCAACGCGGCCGGTATCACCTCGCGAGGCGGGCGCGGACCTCTGCGCAAGCGCCCCGGCGGAGCCGCGCTACCAGCGATTGCCCGTGGCGGCGTGGCCGTCGACCGTGTCGAGCTCGACCGGGTTTGCGGCGCAAGCGCCGAAGTCGACGTCCTCGACCAGATTGTCGGTGGCGCCCGCGAAGATGAAGCAATGCGTGGCCGTGGGAATCACGCCGCCGCGGAAGGTGTTCCCATCGGGAAAGCGCCAGCCGGCCTCTCGATCCTCGATGCCGGCCAGGCTGAATCCAAGATCGAGGAGTCGGTTGTCCGCGAAGAGGTTCGAGTTGCTCGCGCCGCGCAGTTCGATGCCGGCGCTCCGGATCTCGTTCGCCCGCACCTCGGTGCGCGTGGTGTCGCTGAGACGCAGTGCGCAGCGGGGTCGCTCGTCGAGCACGTTGCCCTGCACCAGGGCGCGATCGACCCCCACCAACTCAATATTTTGCTTGCCCGACCCAGAGACAGAACTGCCGAGAATCGCGACCTCCGAGACCGCGGCCGCCCGGATGCCGCTGTCGCGACTTTGCTCCACCACCGCACGCTCGATCCGCGTTCCGGCGGACCCCTCCTCAACGCGGATGCCGACTTCGTTGGCGCGCACCAGCAGGTCCTGAAGCTGCTGGCGGGCCCCGCCGCGCACGCGCAGGCCCGCGGCAAAGCCCTCGATCCGACAGTTGCGGACACGCGCGCCGTCGGCGTGGTCGATCAACACGCCATCGCTCGAGCTGCGGCCGAGGATGGCAAAGCCCGCGCAGTCCAAGGTGACACCGGAGGCCAGCCGCAAACCCGTGCGGGTACAACCGACGAGGTCGCCGCTGAGTACGGCCGAGGCCGTCAGCGTATCCCCACAGGTACAGGGGCGGTCACCGCCGCAAACGCCCGCGACGGATCCACCGGAACCTCCCGCGGTCGCGTTGCCGTCGATCGTATTGCCGACCGCGGCCTGACCATCGACCGTCTTGAGTTCGACCGGGCGAGTCGCGCAAGAACCCAGGGCGACGCTGTCGATTTCATTGAAGGACGCACCAGAGAAACGGAAGCAACGTGACGCATTGGGGATCGCCCCGCCGCGAATCACGTTGTGGTCGGGAAATCGCCAGCTCCCGTCGCGGTCCTCGATGCCCCGAAAGTCGTAACCCTCGCGCCCCAGCACCAGATCGTCGAGAAAAGTCCCGCCATCCGAATTGCCGCGCACCTGAATGTGCCCGCTCTGGATCTCGTTGCCGCGGACGCGAGCACTCGGCGAATCCGTGAGCCGGAGCCCGTAGCGCGTGACGCCGCCGAGGACGTTATCGTCGAGGAGGAAGCGGGCGCTCTCGACCACCTCCACATTCTCCTTGGCCGCATCCATGATCACATTGCGCACGGCCGAGACATCGGCCGTGCCGTTGCCGACGTAGAGACCAATTTCGGCGCTGGCCTCGACGGTGTTGCGCTCGAAGCGGACATCGCTGGCGCCATCGGTCGCCGCGAGACCGCGCCGGTTGCCCACGAGCAGATTCTCGGAGACGAGTTGCCCATGCCCACCACGCACGCGGATGCCGATGCGGAAGCCCTCGACCGTGCAGCCCCGCACCCGCGCCCCCTCGGCTTCGGCGAGCAGGAGGCCGTCGCGCGAACTGCGGCCGCGGATCGCGTGCCCCCGGCAATCGAGCGTCACGCCCGGCCCGACGACGAGCCCGGTCTGCGTGCAGTCCAGGAGATCCGCCTCGAGAAGCGTCGCCCGCACCACGGTATCGCCGCAAGCGCACGCCACCGTGCCGCCGCACTCCGACGCCACGGCTCGGCCCGCCAGAGCCATGGCGGCAAAGACGAAGCAGGCAAGAACCGCGAGACGGGGCATCCGGGACTCCAGGCAAGCGTTGAGATCGCGTCGGCGGAGACGTCTCCGCCACGGTTGTTCTCGCCGCCGCTGCGGGCCCCGTCAACTGCCGACCTGTGCCTCGTCCCGAGGAATGGGACGACCTCGGCGGACCCGCACCGGGGCGGTGATCGTGCGGGGCACCGACCCTTCGCCTCGGGGGCCTCGCTTAGCTAGCAGGGACGGCGGCCACCTCCGTCCGGGGAGAGGTGGCCAAGCAGGGACCCGGGAGGACAGCGCGATGGCAGCAGATGTGGTGATTCGGGGCGGTACGATCGTCGATGGCACGGGAGGTCCCGCCTACCGGGCCGACATCGCGATCGAGGGCGGGCGGATCACACGCATCGGACGCTGCGACGGCCCGGCCCGCGAGGAGATCGACGCCCGCGACCGCATCGTCACGCCAGGTTTCGTCGACATCCACACCCATCTCGACGCGCAGCTCATCTGGGATCCACTCGGCTCGCCGTCAAATCAGCATGGCGTGACCTCGGTCGTGGTCGGCAACTGCGGGGTGGGTTTCGCCCCCTGCCGGCCGGAAGATCGCGACTACCTGATGTTCCTCATGCAGGGGGTCGAGGACATCCCGGTCAGCGCGATGGCGGCCGGCATCGGCTGGAACTGGCAGAGTTTTCCCGAATACCTCGACTCCCTCGATGCGCGCCCCCTCGGCCTCAACGTCGGCGCGCACCTGAGCCATGCTCCGCTGCGCATCCACGCCATGGGCCAGCGTGGCGCCACGGCGGCACCCGCCAACGACGACGAACTCGTGGCCATGCGCACGGCGGTCGTCGAGGCGATGCGCGCCGGGGCGCTCGGCGTCTCCACCGGACGCACCACCATGCACCGCACGCCCTCGGGCGATCCCGTCCCCGGCACCTTCGCCGACCGGCGCGAACTCGACGCTCTCGCCAGCGGCCTCGCCGCGACGGGCACGGGTGTGCTGGAGATCATCCCGCTCGGTGGTGCCGGCGAGGATGCCGAGGGTTGGCGCCGCGAGTACGAGTGGATGCTGCCGATCAGCCTCGAGTCCGCTCGGCCGCTCAGCGTCGGCCTGGTTCAGTGCCTGGCCTATCCGGATGCATGGCGCGACGCTTTGCGCGCCACCGAGGAGGCCCAGCTTCGTGGCGCACGGATCGTGCCCCAGGTAGCGGTGCGCAGCGTCGGGCTGCTCATGGGTTTCGGCATCTCGGTCTCGCCGCTCTGGATCTTCCCCGCGGCGGGTGAGCTGGCCTCGAGGCCCGTGGACGAGATCCGCGCGGCATTGCGCGACGCCGACCTCCGCCAGCGCCTGCTCGAGAGCGTACGCAACGAGAACGGCGCCGTGCTCGGCGGCATGGCGACGGTCGATCAGGTTTTCGCTCTCGAGGGCGAAGGTGCCGCGGCGTACGAACTCACGCCCGAGCAAAGCATCGGCGCGCGGGCGCGCCGCGAAGGGCGCAACTTTGGCGAACTCATCCTCGAGCACATCCTCCGCACCGACCTGCGCGGTTTCTTCATCGTGCCACTCTTCAATCCCGACCTCGACGCGGTCGGGGCGATGCTGTCGCACCCTCTCACCGGCATCGGCCTCGGCGACTCGGGCGCCCACACCACCCAGACCTCGGACGCGAGCTACTCGACCTTCCTGCTCTCCTGGTGGGTCCGCCAGCGCCGCCTCCTCACGATCGAGCAGGCGATCCGCAAGCTCACCTTCGATCCGGCGAGCCTCTGGGGTCTGCGCGACCGCGGCGTGATCCGCCACGGTGCCCACGCCGACCTCAACGTGATCGACCTGGACCGTATCGACATCGGCCTGCCCGAACTACGGCACGAGATGCCCGGAGGCGCGCCCCACCTGACTCAAACCGGCCGCGGCTACGACGCCACCCTCGTCAATGGCCAGATATTGATGCGCCACGGCACACCCACCGCCGCGCGCCCAGGACGCGTGCTGCGCAACGAACTCTGGGGATAGCCACACTCCCGGAGCCTCGTGGGGCGCGCCGGGCGCCCTGTGCCGTTCTGCCAGGGTGTCGTCGGCGCGAGCCCTCGCCTCTGCGCGGCGCCATGCGGTCCGGGATCAGTCGCGGCCAAGGCGCCCGGTGCTCGCGCCCTGGGGCTGTAGCGCCGGCGGCGGGCCGACGCGGCGCAGGCGGAGTGCGATTTCGCGCTCGACCAGTCCGTGTGGCCGCCGGCCGCGGGTGACCTCGAGAAAGTCCGCGCGCCAGCGCCGGACTGCCGACGGCGCCGAGAGTGTCAATCCCTCGAACCCAGAGAGGCCCTCGTCGCCGCTCGCGGGGGCCGCCGCGCTGCCCGCCGCTCCGGTCACGACCCACACCCCGGCCGCGGGCGCGGTATCGAGATAGCGCCGGAGTGCCGCGCCGTGGCCCGCGACGCCGGCTTGGCGCAGCACGAGCGTGCGCCGGCCTTCGCCGAGCCAGAGTGCGGCCGCAAGATGCGTCCAGTCGAGCGGTTGGGCCAGCAGGACCAGAGCGTCCGGCGGCAACTCGGCGGCGAGTTCGCGCACGCGGTCCGCGGCCCCGCCCTGCAATTGCCGTCCCAGCACGGGCCACACCATGCGCACAGCAGCGAACAGCGCCACCACCAGCAGGCCCCGCGCCAGCCCAAGCCGCCAGGCAGAGCGGGGTCGCCTTCCATCAAGCCAGGATCCACCGACCCCGCGCACGGCCAGCACCACCACCAGGGGCAGCACCACCGGGACGAGCCGGCGCGCCGCCCAGATCTGCTCGTCGGCGACGCGACCGCCCGCGATCTGGTCGAGCGCCAACAGGCAGAGAGCGATTTCGAGCCCACCCCGCGGCAACGCCCTGCGGCCAGCCAGCGCCAGCGCTCCGAGCAGTGCGGGCGGCACGAAGAGCACCAGCGCACGTGCCGCTGGCCAACCGGGGGTCACTCCCTTGCGGTAGAGAAGCGCCAGCCACAGCCCCCCCGCAAGCGCACAAGCTGCACGGATGCCCTGCCCCGGCCGCCGACGCTCGACCGCACGCACCCAAACGAACCCGGCGGCAAGGAGTCCGAAGGCTACCAGCGGGAGGACCAGCCGCAGGAGGGTTCCCGCCAGATGGCCGTCGCCACGGCAGAGCGCGATGACGAGCCAGACCAGGCGCGCGTAAGCCTCGAGCAATTGTCGGACAATATGATTGCCGTAGTCGGTTGGAATCGCCGTGAGATGCAACGCCGCCTGTCCGGCGGCGAAGAGAAAAACAGCGAGAGCGAGCGGCGGCAGCAGACGGCGGCCGGCCGGCAGCAAGGCACGCGCCAGCAGCAGAGCCGGCACGAAGATCCACACCATCTCGAGGCGCGCGAAACCCGCAAGCCCGAGACAGGCGCCGCACAGAAGTCCCGCGACTCCCCGCGCCGCGCGCCGGCCGAGCGGACGGCGCGCCTCTTCGGCCGCGATCGCTGCGGCGGCAACGGCACACCACACCAGCGCCTGCCCGAGGATCTCGCTCATCAGGAAGCGCCCGAACCAGTGCTCGGGCAGGAGCAGAGCGAGCAGGATCTCCGCCGCGAGCCCCCACCCGGCACCTGACCGGCCGCCCACGCCAAGTGCCACCGTCACGCCGACGGCCCAGAGCGCGAGGGCGGCCAGCAGGGGGCCGAGGAAGCCAACCGCACCGGCGCCGGCGACCCGCGCCGCTAGCCCGACCCAGGTCATGAGCAGATGCGAGAAGCTCGGGTAGGCCACCTCGGTATCCAGATCGGGCAGCACGAGTCCACCCGGCAGTCGGACAAGCGACATGCGGCGCGCGCTGATCGTGCCGCCGCCGAAGAGCGCCACTCGCTCGTCGGCATTCAGGGCCGCCAGGGCCGGGTCGGCCACCGCGAGGGTGCCCTCGCGTGCCAGCCAGAGGCCGGCGCCGCGGTGCAGACTCGCATCCTGCGAGAGAAGCGTCGTGTCGATCGGCGGCAACATCGAGAGCGCACCGCCGAGCGCCCCGACCAGCAAAAGTCCGCCCCGCGGCAGATGCAGGCGTGAGCCCCATGCGCCCGCGAACAGCGCGGTCAGCGCACCCGCGGCAAGTGCCGGCGCAACCGCGAACCGATTGGCCTCGACCAGCGTGATCGCCACCCACGACGTCCCGGCCAGCGCCGCCGCCGTCGCCAGGAAGACCCGGATCATCGCTCGTCCGCCGGCGCGACCGCGAGCCGATCGGCCTCGACCACCGAGATCGCCACCCACGACGTCCCCGCCAGCGTCGCCGCCGTCACCAGGACGACCCGGATCATCGCTCGTCCACTCCGGCCTCCGCCCCGCTGGCCTGAGAGGCACGCCGGTGCGGGTCATGATGCCTGCTCATCGAGGGTCCGATCCCGGCAAGCCCCAGGACCTCGCGGCCGCCCCTCGCGCTGTCATTGGCCCGCGCCCACCCAGCGTCTCGGCACAGCATGACAAGACGATGATTCCGGCCACCCCTGAGCGGTCGCTGGTCCAGGTCCGAGGCGCCATCGCCGCCGTCAGAGGCCGCAGTATCGCGTGGCGAAGCCGGGCTCTTGTCGCTGGCGCGGCCACACGGGCGGGCGAGATCAAGCGGAAATCAGCCCGGGCCGCGCGAGGCCACACCCGTCGCGTCCACCGGGGTTGCGGCCTCTGCCACCGCCGCAGCCGTCTCGCCCGAAGCAGCCGCAGCCAGGACATCCGCGGGCCGCCGCGCCACGGCAACCAGCGAGATCCCGAAAGGCAAGCGCAGCTTGCGCTCGATGCGGAAGAGCGGCACCAGGCGGTTCGCCAGCCGGGCTTGCACGCCCGGGACGCCACGGCGGCCCAGCACACGCCCGTTGAGCCACCAGCCCACCACCGAGGTGGCGTTGACGAAAAAGTTCGCCTGCACATGGTAGCCCGCCTCGCGGAGCTGACGCAGCAACGACGCTCGCTCGTAGCGCCGGAAGTGCCCGATCGCCTCGTCCATGGTGCCAAAGAGGGCCTGGTGCGCCGGGACGAGCAGGATGAGCTGACCGGCCGGCTCGAGCAAGTCGTGCAGCCGCAGCAGCGCGCGCTCATCGTCGGCAATATGCTCGAGAACGTTCAGACAGACGATCGTGTCGTAGCGCTGCGTGGCGACGTCCGCGGAGGGCTCGCCGGCCAGATCGTAGGCGGATACCGCGACGTTGCCATCGTGCTCGAAGCGGCGCTCGAGGAGATGGACGTACTGCGCATCGACGTCGGTCGCCCGTACCCGATCACGGGAGCGCAGGAAGCGGGTCAACGTGCCCGTGCCCGCCCCCACCTCGAGCACGCGCTGGCCGACGAAGGGCGCGATCTGCTCGAAGAGGAAAGCGTTGTAGCGATCGAGCACGGCCATGCGGCGCAGCGTGGCGTGCAGGGGATCGACGGTCTCGCGGTCGTCGATCAGCGCGCAACGCAGCATGGTCCAGACCGCCGAGATGGCATCCTTCCAGCCGATCTTCTTGCCCTCGACGTAGGAGCGGCCGGCGTAGGAAATCGGCACCTCGTAGATCCGGGCCTGGAGCCGGGCGAGCCGGGCGGTGATCTCCGGCTCGATGCCGAAACGGTTGGAACGCAGCACCATCGCCTGAACCATCTCGCGCCGCATCGCCTTGTAACCGGTTTCCATATCGGTCAGGTTCAAATTACAGAGGATGTTGGAGAGGGTCGTGAGAAGCTTGTTCCCCACCGTGTGCCAGAACATCAGCACGCGGCGCGGATAGCCGGCAAACCGGCTGCCGTAGACGGCGTCAGCGCGGCCATCGAGGATCGGCGCCAGCAGCTTCGGGTAGTCCGCCGGGTCATATTCGAGGTCGGCGTCCTGCGTGAGCACGATGTCGCCGGTGACGGCAGCAAAGCCCGTACGCAGTGCTGCGCCCTTGCCCTGGTTCACCTCGTGACGCAGCAAGAGCACGCGCGGCGGCCCGCCCGGGCGAAGCCCGCCAAGACAGGGCCAACCGTCTGCGGCCTCGGTCGCCAGCACGTCGGAAGTGCCGTCACTCGAACAATCGTCGACGATGATCAGCTCGTCGACCTCGGTGCGGCGGGCGACGCGACAAAGGATGTCACGAATCGTGGCGCGCTCGTTGTAGACGGGCATCACCACGCTGAGCGTCAAGGGGGCCAACCCCTGGCCGTTCCCGCTCGCGCCCATCCCGGGGGGAGATAGGACGGCGGTGGCGCGACCGCAAGCCGCGCCACCGCCCCGTTCAGATCAGACGTCGAGACCGTAGAGGCGGATCGCGTTGCCGGCACAGATGCGCTGGCGCTCATCGGCGGGCACGCCGAGGAACATCTCGTTGGCGATCTTGCGCGAGTAGGGCCAGTCGCAGATGTGATGCGGGTAGTCGGTCGACCACATCATGTTGTCGATGCCGACGGCGTTGCGGTTCTTCACGCCGTAGAAGTCCTGCACGAACGTCAGGTACCAGTTTGACTTCCAGTACTCGCTGGGAAGCTTCTGCAGCTCGACCTTGGCCCAATGGCGGTTGCGCCACCAGCGGTCATCCATCTGTTCGAGCAGGTAGGGCACCCAGCCGCAGCCCGACTCGACCGAGATGAACTTGAGCGTCGGGAAGCGATCGAAGAGTCCGGAGAAGATCGTCTGTGTGATGATCGGCGGCATGTCGATCACGCCGGCAGTCGAGTAGGTCGCGACCGTCTTCTGGCCCGAGGTGAGCAGCCCCTCGGGCTCGCCCGCGACCTGACCCGTCGCCGTGGCCTGTGCCTTCCCCGCCTGCTTCTTCGAGACGGTGCCGAGGTGGATGCTGCACGGCATGTCGAGCTCGCACGCCACCTTCCAGAAGGCCTCGTCGACCTTCGAGATCGCCTCGCCGCCCGCCGGCCAGGAGGAGAGGATCACGCCACGCAGGCCGAGCGCCTTGCAGCGCCGCATCTCGGCGATGGCCGCCTCGACGCCGAGGTTCGGTAGCTGCGCCAAGCCGATCAAGCGCCCGGGATCCGCCGCCGAGAACTCGCCTGCCATCCAGTTGTTGTACGCCTGGATGCCGGCGAGATGGAACTCGTCGTCGTCGTCCAGCATAAAATGACGCATGGTGCGCTGCGACGGATAGAGCACCTCGGCCTGCACTCCGTCAATGTCCTGTTCCTTGAGCCGCGCCTCGCCGTTCCACGCCCCCGCGTTGACCTTGTCGTAGCGCGCCCCCTCCCAGCGGAAGGCTTCGTAGGTACGTCCCGGATAGGTCGTCACCAGCCCGAGCGGTACGGCCGGGGTGCCGGGGCGGTACTGCCAGGCGTCGCCGCCCTCCTTATCCTTGACGAGTTTCGGGGCGCGGTCGTGAAACTCGCGACCGAGCCATTTGGTCCACAAATCGGGCGACTCCACGACGTGGGAATCGGCCGAAATCAATGTCGTTTCTGCCATGGTCTGCCCTCCCGAAAGCACGCCTCGAAAAGCCGAACGGCGATTCGGAATTAGTGTTACCGGTTTCGGAACGCGGATCAAGGCGGGGCGCGAGCGGGCCGGCCCGGCGCACCCCGGAGCCGGTCCGGACGTCGGCGATGTCGACCGAGAAACGTGCGCCCGCGCAACCGCCGGCCATGTCGGCACGCCGCAGCGGGCCCAGCGATGAACGCCACCGGGGAGTAGTCTTTTGGCGTCGGCGCGGCGCGGCCCCGCCCGTTCGGCGCTGTCGGCCCCATTCAGTCCCGGTGGGCGATGACCAGAAGATCCAGGAACTGCGGCGGCTCGGCAGCGGCGATCGAGAAATCGCCGGGCTCCAGCGCGACGACCTCGGCGCTGTCGCGGGCCACCTGGCTGCGCACCATCAACGCCAGCCGCGAGAACGCGAACTCGACGACGCCGCGCGGCAGAAGACGGCGCAGGCCCAGCGGATCGAATCGCAGGATGCGCCGCACGCGGGCACCGCGCGCCGCCTCGAAGGCGTAGACCCGCTCGGTGCCGACGATGCCGTGCAGTTCGACCCGCGCAAAGAAGCGCCCGACCAGCTCAGCCAATTCGTCGGCGACGTACTCGTGGACGTGAAAGGGGTTCTCGGAGACGCTGGCGAGCCGGTTCGGTGTGGTCAGAATCAGCCGTCCCCCGGGGCGCAAACAGGCCGCCGCGGCGCTCAGGAAAGGCGTCGGATCGGCGAGATGTTCGAGGACCTGGAAGTTCGTCACTGCGTCGAAGGTGCCCGGCGCGTGCGCGGCGAGCTCGCGCAGGTCGATCGCGCGAAACTCCACCTGCGCGGCAGAATGCCGGAGCTGCGCCAGGCCGATCGCTGTTTCGTCGTAATCGACACCCACCACGTGCGCGGCGTGACGCGCGAGGATCGCCGCCCCGTAGCCCTCGCCGCAACCGGCTTCGAGTACGCGCTGGCCGGCGACCAGAGGACCAACCAGGTCGTAGGCGGCAAGATGGCGCGCCAGGTCCGGCCGGAAGCGCGGGTCGTCCGCCGCCAGGCGTTCGCCGGTGTACCCGGCCGGCGCATCGACGGGGTTGCGGCCGACGACGTCCGGATCATTGCCCGCGGTGGTCACGAGCCGGCCCCCCTATCATGCACGCGGCCCGCCGTCCCCTCTCGGCGAGCGATCTCGTCGAGCGCCCAGCGGGCGGCCCGCTGCACGCCCGGCTCGGGGTCGGCAAGCGCGGCACGCAAGGCTGGCTCCGGCACCGGCACAACCAGATAGGGCGCCATCCAGGCCGCCGTCTCACGGCCCTCGGCACTGCCTGTGACAAGCATCGCCGCGACCAGTCGGCTTGCCGTAACGGGCTCGGTCAGTGCCGGATCGAGCAGGATCGAGGGCACGTACTGGCCGCCGAGCGTGCCGGAATCGATCGCCTCGTAGAAGGTGCGCGCATGTTCGTCCTGCCCGAGTCGCAGCAGCGCCCAGGCGGCAAGCATCCGCCACCACGTAGTCTCGCGCTCGCTCGCAAAATGGTCGAGCCGCGGTGCCAGGTCGCGCCGCCCGGCATCGGCGGCGGCGAGTGCGGCCAGCGGCCCGATTCGCTGGCGTTCCTCGAAATCCGCGACCAGGGCCGTCGTGCGCTCGGGCTGGAGGCCCGCGGGCAAATCGAAGGGTGAAGCGTCGGGGGCCGGCGCATCGAGCAGATCGAATCGGCTCGCCAGTCCACGCGCGAGAATATAGTTGATGGAGCGGGCGGCCTCCCAGCGCAGGCGCGCGTCGGGCGACTCGAGGAAAACGCCCTCGAGCCAGGGCAGCGCTGCGGCGCCGGCGTACTCGCCGAGGGTGCGCACGAAGAGCAGTCGGGCGCGCCCGCGCGGCGCCATGACATCCGCCACCGCACCGATCCCCCCCGGCGTGCGCCCTGCGATCGCAACGGCCGCCCGGATCAGCGAGCCGCGATTTTCGCGATCGACATCGCCGAGCAGCTCGGAGCTTGACGCGAGCTCGGCGGCACTCCCGAGAGCCGCCAGCCGATCGGTGACGAGCACCACCTCGCGGCGTCGTCCGGCCGAGCCCTCGCCGGCAGCACGCCACGCGGCGCCGGCCGGCTCCGGCACGAAGCGCCCGTTCGCCACCAGGTCGCGGCGCGCCAGCACATCGAAGCGTCCGATCCGGCGGACCAACTGATAGCCGCGCTCGAAGTAGTCGCGCAGGATGAAATAGTACGCCGGCGCCGCCGAGAAGTAGCCCAGGCGATCGTTGAGCGTGACGATCAACGCCGGCCGCGCCGCCTCGATCTGCGCGCGCATCACGGCCTCGTCGGCGTGCGAGGGCCGGCCCGCGAAGAAGTAATCATGCGGCACGGGGGTTATGCGATCGGTCATGAAGGGCACGATCCCGAGCGCTGGAAAGGCAAATATCGGCTCGTCCGGTGAGGTCCGCGAGCCGACGAAGCGGCCGACCTCGCGCAGCTCGCGCAGGTCGTGGTCGCGGTCGGCCTCGAGTCCGACCGCGAGCGCCGGGAACTCCATCGGCGTCAGCTCGCGCAAATGGGGCACGCCCCCGGCGAGGTCAAACCGTGCCTCGACGAAGGGACCGAGGCGCGCCAGCAGAACCACGACGATCGGTGCCGCCGCGACCAGCCGCACCAGGCGCGCCCGGCCGACCCGCGACTCGATCCCGGCGGCGCCGAGCGTCTCGACGGCCCAGCGCTCGGCCTGCCAGAGCACGCCCGCGGCCACCACCAGCGCCGAGGGCATGCTGATCACGACATGCATAAAGTCTATGCGCGGGAAGAGCTGGAGAAAGTGCAGCACGCCGAAGGCCAGCGCCACGCCGAGCAGCCCGAGCACGCGGCCCGCCTCCTCGTCGCGGCGGCCGGCGCGTCCGAACCAGATCAGCACAGCCACCACGAGGACCAGCGGCACCACAAAATAGCTCAGGTTCTCGATCTGCATGCCGACCGAGAGCAAGAGACCTTCGGGGGCGAGACCGAAGACCGCGAGCGCGCCGATGCCGAGAGCAGCGGACACGCCGAGCAGCCCGATCGCGCCACGCACGCCAAGCCAGCCGCGAGCCATCACCCACGGCAGCGCGACCACAAAGCCGAGCACGAGCAAGCCGGCCGCACTCCACGCGCTCAGATCCGGGAAGTAGAGGAGGTAGATCTCCTCGACACCCGCCCCGAGCAGCAACACCTCGCGCGCGAACCCGGCCCATCCGAGCTGGGGCAGGAAGAGACCGAGCCAGGTCGCGACGGGAGCACCAAAGCCCACGACGACCACGACCAGATCGAGAATGCCCGCCCCCACCGGACGGTCGCTCCCCTGCCGCCGCAGCCGCCGCGCCCGCAATGCCAGGCCCACGAGGAAGACCAGCGCGGGAAGGCCCAATAAAGCAAATTGTTTCGTGGCGAGGTCGAAGGCGAGCACCGCCGGCACTCCGAGGACGGCGATCCCAAGCACCAGACCTTCGAGCAGAGAGCCGAGCCGGCCACGAAGCGGCGGCGCCGTAGCCAGCCGTGCCAGCACCACGGCGCCGAGCGCCATCACTCCGGTGTTCGGCTTGAACGAGAAGGTGAGCCCGGCCAGCACTCCGGCCACCAGGATCCAACCCCGCGAGCGCGCCACGTGCGGCGCAGCCTCGGCCGCCCGCACGCACGCCCACTCGGTCATGAGCCAGCCGAGTGTCGCGTACCAGGCCGGATACGGAATATTGAACGACGCGAATTGTCCCGCAAAGAACGGCAGGAAGAGTCCCCAGCACAGGGCGGCGAGCGATGCCTCCAGCGGTGGCGCCAGGCGCAGAGCCAGGCGCAGGATCATCACCACCGAAGCGGTATTGACAGCGGCGAGCAGGAGTCGGAGCGGCCGCACGGACACGCCGAAGAGATCGAAGAGTGCGGCGTTGAGGTAGAAGCCCGCCGGCGTGTAACCGGTGTGAAAGTCGAGATAGGGTCGCTCGCCGCGCGCGGTGCGCAGAATCTGGTATAGAACGGTGCCCTCGTCATCGAGATTGAAGCCGTAGTCGGCGAACCCGACGTAGAGAGTGGCGGCGGCGAGAGCGACCAGCAGGGTCGCACCCCTCGCCACCGGGCCGGAGCGGCGGATCACGATGCCGGCTCCGCCTGTGGGGGGAAATCGCGCGTCTCGGGCAGCGGTCGGCGCTCGGCCGCCGCACGGCAAATCTCGGCCACGGCGGCACTCACGGCATCCCAGGAGAAAGCCTGCGACCAGACCGCACCCGCCGTGCCGAGCTGCGTGCGCAGCGCGGGATCCTCGAGCAACCGCACCAGCGCCCGCGCGAAAGCGACCACGTCGCCGACCGGCACGAGCAAGCCTGTCTGGTCGTGGCGAACGGAATCGCGCAGACCCGGCACGTCGCTCGCCACCACCGGCGTTCCACAGGCGTTGGCCTCGAGAACGGTCAATCCAAATCCTTCCTTGTGACTCGGCTGCACGACGACGGCGGCCCGCCGGAGCCAGGAAACTTTCTCGTCGTCGGGCACGAAACCGAGGAAACGCACGGTCTCGCCGTGGTGACGGCTCGCCGCACGGCTGCGCATGCGAGTCGCCGCCGTGCCCGTGCCGATGATGACCAGCCGGGCACCGGGCCTTGCGCCGCGCACCGCGTGCCACGCATCGAGCAAAAGATCAATGCCCTTGTGGACTTCGAGCCGGCCGAGGAAGACGACCAGATCCGGATCGATCGCCACCGCCGGATCGGGCCGGTAGCGGCCGTGATCGATGCCGCCCAGGACGACGCGGATCCGCTCGGCCGCGATGCCGCGACGGACCAGATCCTCGCGCGTGCTGGGGGACACCGCGACGAAGGGGCAATCGGCGTAGGCAAGCGGCAGCAGAGCCTCGCTGGCGACGACCCAGGGTGCGAGCGGAAACCCGAGTTGCCGAAAGGCGCCAAGGCCGAAGAGTTGGTGCACGAGGCCAAGGCGCGGCACCCGCGGCAGATAGAGACGCGAGAAGAAGAGCAGCCGCGAGAGGTTCTCGACCACGAGATCGGGCCCAAGCCGCGCCGCCGCAGCACGGGCGTGCAGAGGCAGCAGGCCGTAATAGCTGTAGCGGTTGCCGATCCGCCGGAAGCGGATCCCCCGGCGTTCCTCCTCGGCTGGGGCGCCGGGGAAACCGCAACAGAGAACGGTGGTCTCGATCGCGTGCTGCGACGCGAGCCGACTGGCGACCTCCTCGAGATGGACTTCGACGCCGCCGGCAAGCGGATGCGCGACGTCGCGCTCGTTCAGCATCAGAAGCTTCATGCGGCTACAGCCGGTCGCGCGCGTCGGCGCCGGTCCCCACTCCGGACGTCCTCCCCCGCGGCCCGCGCACGACTGCGGGCCTTATCAGAGGACCGACACCGAGGGGAATCGTGGCTTCGCGACAGCCTCGGAGACTCCTGGTTCACTCCTCTCGCCAGGGCGCCCTCATCCGGACCACAACCCCCGAGCGCAGAGCCGGCTGAAGATCGACAAGCCGACATCGTTCGTGGCCGCCGCACCGGACATCCCGGAGACTCAGCGATTCTTCACTTCGCCGCCCGCGTGGACGGCGGCAGACGGCGCGGACCACACCCGGCGGAAAACGCGATCAGGAGCGTCAAGCGCCGTGCAGCGCCGCAAGGCGCCGGAAGTCCGCGGGGCGTACGGCACCGGTCAAAATGCTCGTGACCACGAACGCAAGCACTAGAAAGGCAGCGGTGCCGATGCCCGAGCCGGCTCCCAGCAGTGTTGCCGCACCCACCAACGCCGCCGCCAGTGCGACGGGACCCAACGCCGCACGCACGCAGGGCAAGATCCATGGCCGGGTCGCCGGCAGCACGGCCAGGACGGCGTGATTGATCACCGCGCCAGCGACGATACCGGCCGCTGCACCGACCGACCCGTAACGCGGCACGAGCACCAGTTGCAGGAGGATCTGGCCGACTGCCGCGAGAGCGTTCAGCCCGAGGAGCAGCCGCTGGCGGCCGACCGCCACGAGCAGGCTCACGTAGAGGGTGCCGAGCGCCGAGAAGGGAATCGTCAGAGCTAGTATCGAGAGCACCGGACCGGACGCCGCGAAGGTCTCGCCGAAGAGAAGACCCATCAAGTCGCGACCAGAGATCGACAGCACCAGCGCCACCGCAATCTGAACCGTCGCGAGCAGTCGCGCCGTGAGCAGTGCGAGTTCGGCACCCTCGGCCCGGCCGGCGGCGATCCTCCGTACCAGCGATGGGTAGAGCACCAGCAGCGCGGCCTCGGCCACCAGGTTGGTGGCCTCCACGATGCGCGCCGCCGAAGTGAAGAACCCAACCGCGGATGGGCCGGCCGTGCGCATCAGCAGGAGCGGAACCACCCGCAACGCCGCCACCACGACGAGCAGATTCGCCGCGACCGGCCAAGACTCGGCCAGCAACGACCGCCAAGCGTCAAACTCGAAGACGGGGCTCACGCGCTGGTGGCGGCCCACCAGCCAGACGGCCACGAGCAGACCCACGACCGGGCCGAACGAGACCCAGCCGAGCACGCCCGCCAGCGACCCACCCTGCCGCGCGACAACGACCGGCGCGATCACGCCGACGCTCGCAGAAAGGAGTGCCGCCAGGAACACGCCGCGAAACGCCCCGACGGTGCGCAGAAGAGCCCGCGCCACCGGCTGTGCCACAAGCAGCAAACCCGCTGCGGCCATGACCGGTGCCCGCAGCCCGTCCGTGCCACCCGCCCACGGCACGAACCCGACTGCGAGGAGTGCCGCCACCGATGCCGTCGCGAACCGCAGGCCCAGCCCGCCGCGGAACCAGAATTCGCGCCGGCCCGGCTCCGAGGCAAGCCGCTGCACCAGAACCGTCTCGAGGCCCGCATCGGCGACAATCTGAAAAATCCCGAGATAGGCGATGACGAAGGCATATTCGCCGTAGACCGCGACCGGCAGCAGCCGCGCCAGCAGCAACACCACGAGTAGCGAACCGACCTTCTCGACGAGAACGGTGGCGAACGAAAGGCCACCACCGCGGGCCAGCCGGCTCGCCCCCGCACTCACGCGTCGATCCCCAGCGCTGCCCGCGGCAAGGAGCGGCCCCGCAGCGCGTCGCACACCCCACGCAGCTTGAGCCACACGCCGGCGGCCTCACCTCGCGGCCAGCGCCGAAGCCATTGCAAGGGCAGCGAGCCGAAGAAGAAAGTGAAGAACCGCAGTCTCTGGCCCAGCGACCCATGGCGGCGCGCGAAGAGCACCGCGTTGCGCGCCACCAGATATTGCTTGCGACTGATGTAGGACCCTCCGCCCGAGCTCGCTTCGCCGCGGTGTTCGACCACGGCGTCGCCGGCCCAGACCACGCGCAGACCGGCGGCGCGGGCCCGGGCGCACCAATCGACCTCTTCGAGGTAAGCAAAGAACTCCTCGTCGAAGAGACCGACCCGCTCGAGCCCGCGCCGTGTCAAGAGCAGGGCTGCTCCCGAAACCCACTCGGCATCGCGCCGGCCGCGCCAGCGGGGCCCATCGGGCTCGCCTCGGCCGGGCAATCCGACCAGGCTCTGCCGCCAGGTGACACGCCCCCACGCCATCCAGATGCGATCGCGTTGCCCCGGCATGCGCGGCTCGAGGATCAGTCCCCCCACCGCGGCGATCTCCCCGGCCTCCCGCGCCGCAGCGAGCATCGTCGCCAGCGCCTCGGGGGCGAGTTGCGCGTCGTTGTTCAGCACCAGCACGGCTTCGACACCGCGCTCGAGGAGATGGCGGATGCCGATGTTGTTGCCGCCGGCGTAGCCGAGGTTGGTCGGGTTGCGGATCGTCGTCAGGGCAGGGAACTGTTGCTTGGCAGCGTCGAGCACCGGGGCGCGCGAGGCGTTGTCGACCAGCACGACCTCTGGCACGACGCTACGGCTTGCGTACACCGACTCGAGGCAGCGCAGAGTCAGCGCACCGCCGTTCCAATCGAGCACGACGACGCCGACGCGGCGCAGGTCCCCTTCCACCCCACCCGCCACGCCGCTGGCCTACGCGCACCCCCTGCTCCGGTCAAACGCCCTCCGCGCCCCGGCACACCTGCTGGACCTCCGCGAGGCCCTCGTCCACTCGCGTGGCGGCTCCGCTCACAACGACGCACGCGACCCGCACGCCATGGCCGCAGTGCCGCTGGCCGCCGCGCGACACACGTTCGGTCAAGGTGTGGCGGCGATACGGATCCTGATCGGGCCGCTCGGACTCTCGACCGACCCCTCGGCCGTATCCAGAGCCGCCAGCGCCGTAACCAGGCGAGCGAAGTACGCCGGTGCCCCGGCAAATGCGGGCACGGCGGGTGTTCCAAGGAGCACCACGGCGGGCGACTGCTGCACAAGGCTCGCCAGCATCTCCAACTCGCCGTCGTGATCGGGCCGACCGGGGACGAAGTAGAGATAGCGCCAGGGTTGGGGCCGACCGGCGAGCACGCCGACGCCGGCGAGGTCCGGGAAGCCGAGGAAGGGCCCCGCCGGTGCGTGCGCGACTCGACCGACCAGTTCGTCCAGCCAGGCCCAGCGCGCGACCGCCTGCTCGACCACGACGAAGGGTGCGGCGGGCACCCCCGGTAACATCGGTGCGAGTCGGCTCTCGAGCCGTGCTGCGGCGACCGTCCCGCCCCGCGCCACGCAGAGGGTCAACACCGCACCAAGAATACACTGCGGCACGGGCGTCTCCTGGCGTGTGGGCTGCAGATGCGCGCGCTCGCGACGCCACGCAACAGCGCTGCGCCGCCAGCTCAGACCGAAGGCGAGCGCGACGCCGGGGCCGATCATCGCGAGATGGATGAGATCGGGCCGCGGAAAGAGTTGCACGGCGCCGACAGCCGCAAACGCGAGTGCGGCGCGCTCGCGCGCCCCCGCCCGGCCGCCGCGCCGGCCCACCGCGAGCGCGCCCGCGGCGATG